>CAILHX010000036.1 GCA_903834185.1 uncultured Methylophilaceae bacterium | reverse complement strand
TCTGTCTTCGCCTTGAATGAATCTCTTCATACCTTGCCCCAACGATCACCGTGACAGGGTTATTATATAAGATGTCGCGTTTTTACACAGTCTGGGCCGTTAGCAGACGGTCAAGCACGTCAAATTAACCATTTTTGAACGTCCGCTTCTTTGATTCTCGCAGTAAACACTGTAGAGTTTTTGCCAATTCTTGGCAATCGTTAGCGAGTGAGGGCGAGCGTTAACGTAAGTTATTGATTAATAAACTAAAACTTTTAATCCGTTTGTCGTGGGTTCGATCCCCGCACACCTACCAAATCAAATCAACGGCTTAGGATTAATCCCCTAGGCCGTTTGTGTTTTCAGTGTTGGGTTTATATGCTGAAACTGCACCACATTATCTCCACTCCGAGTATTTAGCTAAGATGGTTTAGCCTAGAGATACTTCGCCACCATCGCCTTTTCAAGATTTCCACCGGGGATCTGCAGCTTCACGAGATGACCGCTGCCTGGCGCCACTTCCACAGGCTCTCCCCTGGAGTTCAGCAATCGGTGAACCATAAGCTCGCGGTTGCCTGCTGGATGTACAATCTCCAATCGGTCGCCCACTGCAAAGCGGTTTTTTACTTCGATCTCTGCCATGCCGCTCGCCTCATCGAAGCTGATGATATCGCCCACATACTGGCTACGGCAGGATTCGGAATGTCCCTTCAAGTAGTTTTGATGCTCCTGTGTACTGTGTCGCTGGTAAAAGCCATCGGTATAGCCGCGGCTGGCAAGTCCTTCCAGTTCTGATAACAAAGCGAAATCAAACGGGTGCCCGGCCTCTGCGTCGTCAATGGCACGACGATAGGTTTGGGTTGTGCGTGCCACATAGTAATTTGACTTGGTACGACCTTCAATTTTCAACGAATCGATGCCCATTTTTGCCAGTCGTTCCACGTGTTCCAATGCGCGCAAATCCTTGCTGTTCATGATGTAGGTGCCGTGCTTGTCTTCAATAATCGGCATCAGTTCGCCCGGACGGTTTTGTTCTTCAATCAGATAAACCTTGTCGGCATCTGGATGGCGAGGCAAGGATCCGCAGGAGGAGAGCGAAGGCTTCGCCATTTCCGCGCGGAAGTCGAAATCCTTGATGCCTATGACTCCTGCGGCATCTTCTTCAGCGTCATGCACCTTGTAATCCCAACGACACGAGTTGGTGCAAGTGCCCTGATTGGGGTCGCGATGATTGAAGTAACCTGAGAGCAGGCAGCGTCCGGAATAGGCAATACAAAGTGCGCCGTGCACAAAAACTTCAAGTTCGATGTCGGGACAGAGTTGGCGGATTTCTTCAATTTCGTCTAGAGACAGTTCGCGCGACAAGATGACGCGCGCAAGACCCAGGCTTTTCCAGAATTTCACTGCGGCATAATTTACAGTGTTGGCTTGCACGGAAAGATGGATGACCGCTTCCGGCCATTTTTCGCGCACCATCATGATCAGGCCGGGGTCAGCCATAATCAGCGCATCCGGCTTCATGGCAATCACCGGCTCCATGTCTTTCAGATAGGTTTTGATCTTGCCGTTGTGAGGCATGAGGTTGGAGGCCACAAAAAACTTTTTGCCGCGCTGGTGTGCTTCGGCAATGCCTACGCCCAGTTCATCAAGTTGAAATTCGTTATTGCGCGCACGCAGGCTGTAGCGTGGCTGCCCGGCATATACTGCATCAGCGCCGAAATCATAGGCGATACGCATTTTTTCCAACGTGCCGGCGGGGGAAAGCAGTTCGGGGGCTTTCATCATGGTAGATACTCTGGATCTTGCTAGCTTGCTTCTAAATCTCTAAATTCATCACTTCTGATTTATAGACTGTCTTGTGTTTATGCAATTCTGAAACGCTTGGTCAGTTCGTGCAATTCTTCCGAAAGGGTTTCCAGTTGCTGAGCTGAAGTAGCGGTTCGCATTGCCAACACGCTATTTACTTCCGAGCCCTGAGCAATTGATTCGACCCTCGACGTTATCTCGCGCGCGGCAAGGACCTGTTCCTTGAGTGCATTTGATATATGATCTACCGTATTCGTCACTTGCTCTGCGCCGTCACGTATTCCCGTGACCGAATCTCCAGCTTTTTGGGCAAGTAGAATTCCTTCGGTGACCAGACTCACGCTGGTTTCCATCTCATTTGCAGCCTTTTGCGTGCCTGCCTGAATCTTGACGATCATGCTGGATATCTCTTGTGTCGAAGTACTGGTTCGCGCGGCAAGTTTTCTTACTTCATCAGCCACCACAGCAAACCCACGCCCGTTTTCTCCGGCACGAGCAGCTTCGATGGCGGCGTTTAATGCTAATAGATTGGTCTGGTCGGCAATATCCTTGATGATGTCGGCAGAGCTGGATATTTGCTTGGCGTATTCTTCGAGGTCTCGAATTGCGTTTGCGGTCAAATGAACGGCATCGGCGATACGCCTCATTTCGCTCGACACGTCCTGAATAATCCTGCCGCCTTCATCAGAACGTAGTGCGGAGTTCTGAGTAATCACATTCGCTTCGCGCGAGTGCTCTTCTATCAGGTCGATTGAGACCGTCATTTCCTCCACGGCAGAAGCCATACTGGAGACCGCGTCTGACTGGCCTTCCGAAGTTGCCGCTCCACTATTTGCCGAATTCAGTAATTCAAGCGAATACTGGTTGAGCTTGTCCACCTGCTGACGCACAGAAGCAATCAGCTCATGCAGGCTGTTACGCATGATGCTCAGATTTACCATAAGCTCACCGATTTCGTCCCGTCCAGCACGAGGCATAGGGCGCGTCAGATCTCCGGCGGCAATCGCAGAAACAGCTTGCTCAACATCTTTCAGATTCCCCCGGATGCGGCTGATCATCTTGTAGGACAGCAAGAATGAAACTATTGAGCCAAAACTTGCAATAAGAAACAGGAGTTGAACAAGCTGGGTTTTTGCACCAAGTCTGTAGGCTAGTGCGGGATATGCCATCAGTATCAGCAGAACGGATAAGGATGTCAGCCACAGCTGAGTGGAGATACGTAAGCTGCCTCGTTTGGTAAAAAACTTTCGTATTCTGCCGGAAGGCAGAACGGCCCCTTCATATAGCTGGATTTTCTCCCCGGACCGCATTCTCTGGTACAACGCCTCTGCTTCTTGAACATCCTCCGGTCTTGCTTTGGTGCGTACGGAACAATAGCCGCTACCGTCTGGCAAAGGGGCGGCGGAGGCCTGCACCCAGTAGTAGCTACCGTCCTTGCGCCGGTTTTTAACCATACCCACCCAGGTGCGTCCACGCTTGATCGTGTCCCAAAAATCGCGAAAACCCTCCTCTGGCATGTCCGGGTGGCGGATCAGGTTATGCGCCTGGCCTATCAGTTCCTCGCGGGTAAATCCGGAGGCCTGGATGAACTCCTCATTGCAATGGGTAATAATACCCTTGGCATCAGTACGGCTAATAATAGCCGCGCCATCAGGCAGAAAGTACTCGTTACTGTTTACAGGTTGATTGTTGCGCATGATGGTCTTTCAATCCGGTTGAATATTTTATGGCAGTTGCACTTACTACTCTTATTAGGCATTACCCTTTAACGCAGACAAGCGCAGAAATTTTTGTTGCAATTGATCTTTGGATTCCCTAAATGCTGAATTATTAACGATACATTCCACAGGGCAAACCATCTGGCATTGGGGTTCATCAAAGTGGCCTACGCATTCGGTACAAAGATCGGACTCGACTTCATAGATTTCCCTGCCTTTGGAAATAGCACCGTTTGGACATTCTGGAGCGCATACATCGCAAATGATGCAGTCATCGGTAATGATTAATGCCATACAAGATCCGTCTTTAAAGTCGTTTATCCGCAAGCGAACTGGTCATAAAATGGAAGGAAGTAACTTCCAAGCAGTAAGGTTGTCCAGTGGGCAGGCAAAAATGAGATCAATATTGAAGCTCATATTTTTCCAGTGCAGCTTTGTAGATATTGAATATACCCAGCCAGACGCGGAAAAACATTGAGTTAAGTCAAAGCATGGCTAAATTATTCGGTACAGTGCAAACAGGCAGGATGGACTTTCCGATGGATATGCACGCCACTGTCATCAGATTGTCATATTAAAGTCATCATAAGTTAACATTAACGTCATAAATTGCTCATCATCAAAATAGAGTACAAAAGGAGTGAGTTAATGTCTGCCAATATACTGGTGGTTGAAGATGAACCGGCAATTCAGGAATTACTGACCTTAAACCTGCAACAGGCAGGTTATCAGCCGCTACGTGCCATGAGTGTTGAGCAGGCGCAACAACTGATGCGTGAAGCCGTACCGGATCTGATCATCCTGGACTGGATGTTGCCGGGGATGAGCGGAATCGAGTTCGCCCGCAGATTAAAAGGCGATAGCGCAACCAAAACCATTCCCATCATCATGCTCACCGCAAAAGGCTCTGAGTCCGACAAGGTGCGAGGCCTGGAAGTAGGGGCGGATGACTATGTCACCAAACCATTCAGCCCGCGCGAGTTGCTGGCGCGTGTCAAGGCAGTGCTGCGCCGTCGTGCGCCACAAATGACTGATGACCCGATCGAGATCAGCGGGCTGCGTGTAGACCCGTTGACGCACCGTGTCACCGGTAACGGCTCGGCGATAGACCTGGGCCCTACCGAGTTTCGCTTGCTGCACTACTTCATGACCAACCCGGAACGTGTGCATTCCCGCTCCAACGTGCTGGATAAAGTATGGGGCACGGGTGTATATGTCGAAGACCGCACCGTGGATGTGCATATCCGCCGCCTGCGCAAGGCGCTGGAAACCAGTGGTCACCATGATCTGATCCAGACCGTGCGTGGCTCCGGCTACAGATTTTCTGCAAATTAAGCCGCAGCATATTAAACTGGTTTTTATCAAATCTTTTAGACGATAATACGCGCACCAATTTCTCTACTGATCATTTATGCAAGATTTTTGGTGGCGTACATTAGGGGCATTCGCTCCCATGGCCCTGTTCTCACTCCTCTTGTGGCCTGTGGTCGGTGGCAGGAACGTCCTGATATTGCTGATCGTATGGGTCGTGGCAAGACTACTGACCCATTTATACAACCTGCGCAAACTCCTGCGCTGGTTAAAAAACCCTGAATTACAGAGCATCCCCAACGGCAGCGGCGTGTGGGAGGATGTCTACGCAAGCCTGTATCAAGTCCTGCGCCAGCATAGTCGTAGCGAGACCCAACTGACATCAGCACTGGAGCGCTTGCAAAAGGCGGCCAGCGCACTGCCGGACGGGCTGGTGGTGCTCAACGATGCCGATCAGATCGAATGGTGCAATCACGCCGCAGAGCTGCAATTGGGGCTGGATAGCGCGCATGACAGCGGCCAGCCCATTACCTACCTCGTGCGGCAGACCGACTTTGTCGCATACCTGAGCGCGCATAACTTTTCCGAGCCGCTCAAAATGCGCAGCGCGCGCAACTCTGAAGTACTGCTGGAACTGCAACTGGTGCCGTTCGGCGAGAACCAGAAACTGCTCAACTGCCGCGACATCACCCACCTGGAAAAAATGGAAACCATGCGCCGCGACTTCATCGCCGACGTGTCGCATGAACTGCGAACTCCATTGACGGTGGTTGTAGGCTTCCTGGAAACATTGCGCGACATCCAGGGCGCAGTACCCGAGAACCTGCGCCATTACTTCGACCTCATGGAACAACAAGCCGGGCGCATGCGCCGTCTGGTGGAAGACCTGCTTACCCTATCCCAGCTTGAAAGCAGCCATGGGCTGGGGCAAGAGCTGGTGGTAGATGTACCGTCCATGATCAACGGCTTGCTGCAAGAAGCGCACGGCCTCAGCAGCGGGAAACACCATATCGCGATCGGTAAACTGGATGCGAAACTGGCACTGTACGGCAACCTGGAAGAACTGAGCAGCGCCTTTATCAACCTCATCAGCAATGCCATACGCTACACGCCGGAGGGCGGCGACATCATCATCCATTGGAGCCTGCGTAACGGCGAAGCCGTCTTTGCAGTGGAAGACACCGGCCTGGGCATAGATGCCCAACACATCCCCCGCCTGACAGAACGTTTTTACCGCGTAGACCGCAGCAGATCCCGAGCCACCGGCGGCACCGGCCTGGGCCTATCCATCGTCAAACATATCCTGACCCGGCATCAGGGTAAACTGGAGATCGTGAGTGAGCTGGGCAAAGGCAGCACCTTCAGCGCTGTTTTCCCGGCTGCGCGGGTCAAGGTCGCTATGCCGGGAGCGAGTCATTCATAAAGTTACTTGAATAGCTCTTATTATCTGGTAGGTTATAATTAAATTAATATGAATATACATATTTCTATACTTATTAAGCTAGTCACATTGAATTGATATTCTTTAACTCCTATTCCTCAAGTTACGATGATTTTAATTTGTAAGATTTATAGAGTTTTATAACCAGGTGCGAGTTGAGCACTATCAACGCCATATAAAACTGGATGGTTTTTTAACCATAGTCTAAATTCTTTACCCGTCTGTGATTGGTCTGCTGAACAGTCAACACTCCACTGACGCAGTAAGTACCCTGCTATAGCTGCACGAACTTGTACCTTTAGAACTCCATCCTCCATATTATGATCCATCATAATAATTTTATGATCGCCAGATGGCCTTTTTGGATGTGGTACAAGTTCTAGCTCGACAATCCGGCACCAGTAAGCGTCCATGCTTGGAGTTTCATGATCCTCGGGCCGGCTATCTTCGATTAGGTGTGGGCATTCAATCCGAGTTAGTACAAAGTCCAGAAATTTACTTCTTAACCTGTCATATGCCCTGACATGCCACCTATGCCCGTTATTGACCAAGGCAAAGGGCATGATCTCTCTCGTCGTTTCTCCACTGGTGAAAGAATAGTAGGTAATGCCAACTGCCTTTTGCCGATAGATTGCCCTTGTTATCGGTGCCAGCACTTCCAGTTTCGGCCAGCTTAGTACTCTTGGTATTTCAGATAAAACAAGAGGCTTAGACTTATTGCAGCCTTCTCCGTAGCCCTGCGAAATTGCGGAAAGCACTTGATCTACAGAGTGCCGGAAT
>CAILHX010000035.1 GCA_903834185.1 uncultured Methylophilaceae bacterium | reverse complement strand
TTCTTCGTTGGATAACCCAATTGTCGAATGGTCGGACCAACCCGTTTGCCTAGCTTGATATAAAGTTTGATTGCTCGAATGCGGTCTTCGTATGAGTACATGAACTACCTCCAAGTAGTCCAAGTTTTTGTCCGCACCCCCCTCCAATACAGCCGATATTACGCACTGTCATTCTTACTAGCTTAGATCGGTTTTCGCCAGACACTAGTTTTGCCTCTATGCTCGTTTTGAAGTAGGCACCTTTGAGCCTTTAACTAAGGCGTCATGAGGAGTCAAGACACTTTTTTTGTTGACTATAAATCGAATTGACAATATAGTCTCGCCTCATTTGCAAATTACATTGTTGGTGTTATTCAGTTGGTGAGTGGCGTAGTTGATATTATTCAGTTGGTAAGTGGGGTAAGGTGGTTGGCAAGTATCGTAACTTATTGATTATTAATGATGACGGAATCCCTTACAAGGCGAATGTCGGCGGTTCGAACCCGTCAGCACCCACCAACAAATACTCGCTGTACTGGAGTGGTAGTTCAGTTGGTTAGAATACCGGCCTGTCACGCCGGGGGTCGCGGGTTCGAGTCCCGTCCACTCCGCCAAATAAAGAGGTGGGCTGATTAGCCTGCCTTTTTGTTTTTTTGAAGTACATGTTTTAAAGTACATATAATCAAAGATGTCGCGATAGCAAGGCATCTGCCTGCCATTGGTTGTGGTAGACACGTTCAAACAGATTTAATTTCAAAGGTTTATCAAATGCTGGAAGCCATACGTTCGCGTTCACAAGGTTGGATAGCAAAAGTGATTCTTGTACTGATCACAGTGCCATTCGCGCTTTTCGGTGTTGACTCCTACCTGCGAAATGCAGGATCAAAGGCAACAGTTGCAGAAGTAAATGGCAACGCGATCTCGGTACAGGAGTTCAATAAGTCTTTGCAGGATGCGCGTACTCAGCAGAAGGATGACCCCAATTTTATACAAAACCCTGAAGTCAGGCGCTCGATCCTTGATAAGATGATCACGCAACGCTTGCTGCAGAGCGAAGTCAAACGCGGTGGATACCTTGTTACCGATGAGCAGCTTTCCAACCTGATCGTGACGATGCCGGAGTTTCAGGGAAAAGATGGAACATTTTCGCAAGATGCTTATGACAAGCTGCTGGCTGCGAATGGGATGACCCCACGTGGTTTCGAGGCCATGATGCGCAGGGATTTGCTGGTACAACAATTGCGCGATGGTATCGTGAGTACGGCTTTCACTCCGGATGCGCTGGTTGACGTGGCGTTACGCGCAAAACATCAGCTTAGAGAGGTCAGCGTTGCTACGCTGCAATCAGACAGTTTTTCCGACCTTGCCAAAGTAGATCCTGCTGATGTCAAAGCCTATTACGACAAGCATCAAGACGAATTCCGTCGTCCTGAGCAGGTGCGCATGCAGTTCCTGGTATTGTCTGTTAATAATCTGATTCTTACTACAACAGTGACAGATGACGAGATCAAGGACTTTTATCAACAGAATGCAAACAAGTATCAAGGCGACGAATCACGACGCGCCAGTCATATATTGATCGCTTTTGGTTCCCAAAAGGATGCGGCCAGCAAGGCAGCGGCAAAGAAAAAGGCGCTGGAAGTATTAGCCGAAGTAAAGAAATCACCGGGAAAATTTGCGGAGCTTGCTAAAAAATACTCTCAAGACCCCGGTTCAGCCGATAAAGGCGGCGATCTTGGGTTCAGCAAACGTGGCGATGGTATGGTAAAACCATTTGAAGATGCCTTGTTTGCCATGTCGCCAGGCAGTGTCAGTGATCTGGTAGAGACCGAGTTTGGCTATCACATCATCAAGCTTAGCGAAGTCAAAGGCACGGCACAGACATATGATCAGGTGCGCAACCAGATTCGTGGCGAGTTGATGAGTCAGAAAGCTTTGTCCAAATTTGCGGATGTTGCAGAAGCTTTCAGCAACACCGTTTATGAGCAGTCGGCAAGCCTGGAACCGGCGGCCAAAGCCAATCATCTGGAAGTTCAAACGAGTGGGTGGCTGTCACGTGACGATGTCGCAAGTTTCTTCAAAAATAACGATAAGCTCGCCACTCTGGTTTTTTCGGATGAAGTCCTCAAGAATAAACGTAATACTGAAGCAGTTGAGATCGCCCCTAATACACTGGCTGCGGCGCGCGTAGTTGAAAGCCGTCCGCCCAGTATCAAGCCGTTTGACGAAGTAAAGGCAGATATCGAAGCGGCGCTGAAAAAACAGCAGGCTGCAAAGTTGGCATTGCAAAAAGGGGAGAAGTCCCTGGAAATTCTGAAACAGGGTGGCTCGGTTTCTGATTTAAGCTGGAGCAGCCCGCTAAGTGTTGAACGCAGTAATGCGCAGAGTATTTCTACCAGCGTAGTGCTGAAAGCATTCCAGATGGACACGAGTAAATTACCGGCATATGCGGGATCCGTTGCCTTGGACGGCAGTTATGTTTTGATCAAAGTAAGTGCGGTAGAAGATGGTGTGAAAAGCATGAATGCAGAAGACAAGAAGGCTACAATCGCAAGATATAATGGAGCACTGGGATCAGAGTATTTCCTGGCCTACGTGAAATCTCTTCGTAATCGTGCCAAAATCACTATCAACAATAGTTTGCTTGGCAGTAAAGATACTAACTGATTTGAGCCTAAAGTGACCGTAAATACGCCATGATCTGATCGGCGATTTGCGGTAATGCAACCACTTCATCCACACCGCCCCGGGCTATGGCTTCTTTGGGCATGCCGAAAACTACGCAGGAAGCTTCATTTTGCGCGAAAGTATGTGCGCCTGCGTCATGCATGGCACGCATGCCTTCAGCGCCATCACGACCCATGCCGGTAAGAATGATGCCGATGGCATTGCCCTTGGCATGGACGGCGGCAGAATGAAATAGAACATCAACGGACGGACGATGACGGTTGACGGGTGGAGCCTGGGAAAGTTCGCAAACGAACTGATGGTTTTGGCGCTTGATGGATAGATGTGAATGTCCGGGAGCGATAAAAGCGTTTCCCGGCAATATAGCATCGCCATGCTTAGCCTCTTTCACGCTGATCCGGCATAGATGATCCAGACGCAAGGCAAAAGACCCCGTAAAGCCTTCCGGCATATGCTGGGTGATGACAATGCCCGGACTATCAGCGGGCAGTCGCGTCAGAATATCCTTGATTGCCTCAGTACCGCCTGTGGAAGCACCAAATACCAGCAATTTTTCGCTGGAGATCAGGGGCCGTTTCAGCATGGGTAACACTGCGCTGGTCTCATTTTCCGGTACGACTGAATCTCGTGATGCGGATTTGTCTTTCCTGCTACCCGAAGCGGTACGGATGATATCGCACAATGCGCTGCCATATTCCGCCAGTGCGCCTTCTACCCTGGGTTTTCCCACAAAGCCGATTACGCCCATGTCCAGCGCTTTCGTGGTGATATGGTGTGCATGAACTGCCTGGTCTGACATGATGATCACAGGGCTATCCTGAATCTTTATCAGATACTCGAGTAAACCAAGATCTGTCATCCCGGCCACATCTAAACTGACCAATATTACGTCCGGTCTGTTTTGCTGCAATGATTGCCCGGCTTCAACTGCAGTCGAGCAACTACCGCAAACGACCAAATCCGGCTGGGCATTGATGATGCTTCTTAACACTCCGCGCATATATGCGGAATCATCTATCAACAGCACGCTGATCTTGCTCACGGTTTATGACTCAGGCCTGGGCCAGGCTTTGTGAAGTTTGCGCGATGCCGTACACGGTTCGTCCTTTGATGGTGAATAAGTCGTTTGCATGATGAAAGCTCTCCGAGTGTCCGGCAAACAGCAAGCCATCCCTGCGCATCACCGGAATAAAATTTCTCAATATCTTCGTTTGCGTTTCCTTATCGAAGTAGATCATCACATTACGACAGAAAATGGCATCAAACGGGCCGCGAAACAACCAGTTGGAAGACACCAGGTTTTGCTGCTGAAAGTTGATCATGTTGCGCAGCTCCGGGTGTACGGTGACGGTGTTGTCTGCATTTTCAATGAAAAAGCGCCGTCTGGTTGCATCGCTGAGTTTTTCAATCTTATCCTGAGTATAGATTCCAGACCTGGCTTTAAGCAAAACGTGAGTATCAATGTCAGTAGCCAGTATGCGTACCGGTGGATTGAAGCTATTGAATAGTTCAGCCATGGTGATCGCCATGGAATAAGCTTCTTCGCCAGTGGAAGCAGCCGAACACCATAATAGAATAGGTTGCCGCTGGCGGATGGAAGCGATGTGCTCGGAAAGAATCGGAAAGTGGTGAGGCTCACGGAAAAAAGAGGTGAGATTGGTCGTGAGTGAATTGACAAACAACTCCCACTCATCATTCTGTTTTTCCAGCAGCGAAATATATTCGGCAAACGTATCGAATTCGTGAATACGCAGACGACGTGTTAACCGACTATAAACCAGATCGCGTTTGGCATCGCTGAGCGCTATTCCTGCATGGTCATGTATCAGCTTGCGAATACGCTGAAAATCATGATCGGTGAATTCAAGATCTCTGGGATTGTGGCTTGGCGACATAGGACATGATTAAGTGGTTTTGGCAAAGGCGGGGCATGATTTTTCGGCTCATTCCCTCACATACAAGATATTACAGAAGAGAATCAAAACATCATCCAGGCAATAATGGCTCAACGTCGCCAGCCTGT
The DNA here is from genome assembly GCA_903834185.1 of uncultured Methylophilaceae bacterium. Classification (GTDB taxonomy): domain Bacteria; phylum Pseudomonadota; class Gammaproteobacteria; order Burkholderiales; family Methylophilaceae; genus CAILHX01. The sequence continues at coordinate 94,561 of CAILHX010000035.1, read as the reverse complement.
CAGCGAGGGCGAGGGGTCAGGAAATCTTGAATATTCTGCCAAAATTGGCGATATTCAGGATTTTCATCACGTTTTCCGGGCAATTGATGATAGCGACTTGAATATTGTTTGCTCTTGCGCCTTCGTTGAGCAACAACAGCATCCCCAGAGCCGAACTATCCAGATACTCCACCTTTGCCATATCAAGGGCGACATGCTTGACTGCAGGGACTTGCAAAGATGCTTCATACTGACCGCGGAATACCCGATGCGCGCTGAAATCAAAGCGACCTTCCAGTGTAATGGTGATGGTGTCGCCATGATGTTGTGTCGTGACTTGCAAAGTGTTTATTCCTCAAGTTATCAGGTCTTTAACAGCTGCTATGCTTTCATTACAGCGAGTAGGTCACAATAACTTCATTTCCAGAGTAATTATATACTACTTGATCGGCGATTTTTTCTACCAGACTGATCCCTCGTCCATGCTGCAGTTCTGCATGCTCTTTCCCACGCTCAGTTATCTGGTGATTGAAGCCGTCACCGCTGTCTTTAACACGGATTTTCAACAAACAATATTTTTCCGAGGCCTGATTCTCAAACTCCAGTTCCAACGTGGCATCCTGGGATAGTTCGGCAAGCCGGTGAGCACGCAGATTCAGATAATTCTCAAAACCGTTTTCACCATGCTTGATGGCGGAATCAAGCTTTAACAGCCCGTGATCCAGCGCGTTGTTGAATAACTCTGAAATGATCAGGAATAAACTGCTTAAATGCGCATCGGTCACCTGCAGTTTTTTGAGCAAGTCGATCACAAAAGGGATGGGGTCAAGTACTTTCAATTCAGTAGCTCCCAACCGCATCTCCAGCCGCCAGCCATTGCTCAAGGTCGTCGAAAGGGCAGGCGGGTGGCTGGAATGGATGGGGTGGCTGGTCTTGTCTGCCCAAGTGGCAAGCTTGTCGGTGTGTATGATGACGACTGAAATATCGTCGTGAGTTTTAGAGTTGTTGGTATGTGCAGCGACCAAGGTTTTCAACTTCGCCATGCAACTGGAAGCAGCTGTCTTGCGGAATACACTCAGTATTCTATCCAGACCTAATTCGGCACCACTGGCATTGCCTGCGTCAGGGAGGCCGTCAGAGAAACTGATGACACGATAACCTTTGGAGAAGCGCACTTTTTCGGTACTTGCATCGAACGCATTCGGTTCCAGTATGCCGATGGGCAAGTGTTTCGAACGTGCACTATGAACCAGTTCGCCACGACCGTTGAGTATCCAGCAGGTGGGGTTGCCGCCATTCCACACCTCTATGGTCTGGTTGTTGGGATCTACTGCAATCAGGGTGGCTGCGATAAAGTGGTCTACTGGAAGCAGTGCTTTGATCTTGGCGTTCATTTCGGCAGCGATGGTGCCTATGGAGTAGGCAATCGCCGTCATCGCATAAAATATCTGTGGCAGCGGGATCACATCCATCGCAGCAGACAGGCCGTGACCGGTGCCGTCTGCCAATATCAAATGTAAAACTCCGCCAGGGGTGCGTGCTGCACAGATTAGGTCGCCACTGCATTGCGCGGTGGGTTGCAGCCAGTATTCGAAAGCCGGATCGTCGAGTTTTTCCGGTTCGGTCATACGCTGCATGATATGGCTGGTGATGCGCATATCGTTTTCAGCTTCGTAATAGTATTTCTCAAGCTCCTGGGTCTTCTGCTCAATGTCACGCTGGACTTCGATGGCGCGCTGCATGGCTCTGACTTTCGCCTTCACCACCGGCATTTTGATCGGCTTGGTAAAGTAGTCATCGGCACCAGCTTCGATACCGTTGATCAGGTCGGTTTCCGAATCCAGGGTAGTAACCATGACGATGGGGGTCAACCGTCCGGAACTGAGCGCCTTGATCCGTCTGGTTGCACTGAGGCCGTCCTCTACGGGCATCATGATATCCATCAAGATGCAGTCGGGTAATTCCCGCTCGAAAACTTCTACCGCTTCACGCCCATTTTCAGCAAAGATAGGTTGATGACCCATGTTGGTGAGCAAAGTCCCCAGCACCGCACGGTTGGTAGCGCTGTCGTCTGCAACAAGGATTTTCATATCGAGGGGTTTCTCCCTCCACGCTTACTCTACACTGGCAGCAGCGGTGATATTGAATCCGCCATCTACATAGGTGATCTCGCCGGTAACACCGCTGGCAAGGTCGCTACACAAGAATGCAGAGACGTTACCCACTTCTTCTATGGTCACATTGCGGCGCAGGGCAGCATGTTTTTCGTTGAAGTCCATCATCTTGTCGAAACCGGAAATGCCTGAGGCAGCCAGTGTCTTGATCGGGCCGGCGGATACTGCATTCACTCGGATGCCTTCAGGGCCAAGACTTTGTGCCATGTAACGCACATTGGCTTCCAGGCTTGCCTTGGCTAATCCCATGACATTGTAGTTAGGCATGGTACGTTCTGCCCCCAGATAACTGACGGTGAGCAGCGCACCTTTTCGCCCCTTCATCATCGGGCGTGCGGCTTTGGCCAGTGCGGCAAAACTGTAAGAGCTGACATCATGGGCGATACGGAAATACTCGCGGGTGATACTGTCCAGATAGTCGCCTTCCAGCGCAGCTCTGGGGACGAAAGCAACGGAATGGATGATGATGTCCAGGCCATCCCAGTGTTTTCCCAGTTCGGAGAACAAAGTGTCTATCTGTGCATCGTCGCTGACATCGCACGGCAACACGATATTCGATCCCAGCTCTGCAGCAAGTCCGGTCACTCTGTCTTTGAATTTATCTATCTGATAAGTACAGGCGATTTCCGCGCCTTCGCGTTTCATGGCCTGGCCGATGCCGTAGGCGATAGAACGATTACTCAGCAGCCCCACGATAAGGGCGCGTTTTCCGGTTAAGAATCCCATGATTGATTTCCTGTTTGATTTCCTAGTTTGTGGTTCGTGGATCAAGGGCGTCACGCAGACCCTCACCAAGCAGATTATAGCCTAGCACCGTAAACAATATCGCCAGCCCGGGGAACAACGATAGCCACCATGCGAATTGGATATATTCTTTGCCGTCGGTCAGAATATTGCCCCAGGATGCCTGAGGCGGTTGCACCCCCAGGCCCAAAAATGACAGGCCGGATTCTACCAGCACTGCACTGGCGATACCGAGTACCGTACTGACGATGATGGGGGTGAGGCTATTGGGCAATAAATGCCGGAAGATCAGGCGCAAGTCGCCGGCGCCAAGCGCTTTGGCTGACAGCACGAATTCGCGCTCGCGCAGGCTGAGGAATTCCGCTCTGACCAGACGAGTCACGCCCATCCATGACGTCAGGCCGATCACGATCATGATGTTCCAGATGGAAGGCGTGAGAAACGCAATCACAGCCAGTATCAGGAAAAAGGTTGGAATGGAGAGCATGACATCCACCAGCCGCATGATGAAAATGTCCACCCAACCCCGGTAATAACCGGAAATAGCCCCCAGCAGCACGCCTATGATAGTGGCGATCCCCACTGCGACAAACCCTACCATCAAAGAGATGCGTGCACCAAACAGCATACGCGAAAACACATCGCGTCCCAGGCCGTCTGTGCCCATCCAGTGGGAAGCGGAAGGGGATAGCAGTATCTGCTTTACATCGATGGCATCCGGATCATAAGGCGCAATCGCCGGCGCGAATAAAGCCAGCAATAAAGTGATCAGGGTAATGGCCAAACCCCAGCAGGCAAGGGGATTTGCAAGGACGCGCTTCATCCCGCCACCCCTCTGCGTACACGCGGGTCAGCCCATGCATAAGCAATATCCGCCAGCAGATTGCCTACCAGCGTCAATGCGGAACCTATGGTCAGTATGCCCATGATGACCGGGAAGTCGCGCATCAGAACGGCGTCGTAGAATAATTTTCCCATGCCGGGGATGGCGAATAAAGATTCGGCGATGACCGAACCACCAATCAAACCGGGAATGGATAAGCCCAATAAGGTGATGAGAGGCAACCACGCGTTACGTAAAGCATGGCGATAAATGACGGTATTCTCCGGCAAGCCTTTGGCACGTGCGGTCGTGATGTAATCCTGGTGTAGTACGTCCAGCATGCCGTTTTTTACAAACAGGGAAATACCAGCCAGCCCACCCAAAGCGGAAATAAAAACCGGGATCAACAGATGTTTGCCTGCGTCTAAAGTCCATGCGATCAAGCCCATGCGCTCGGCATCCAGACTATGCAGCCCTGAAATGGGTAGAAGGTTATGCAACACTCCAAGCCAGTACATCAGCATTAATGCCAGCCAGAAACCGGGCATGGCAAAGCCGATAAAGACAAAAATGGTGATGGCGCGGTCTGACGCACGGTGGTGGGTCAGGGCGGAGATGACGCCCAAGGGCAACGCCACAGAAAAAATGAGGGCCATGCTCAGTACGTTGATCATCAACGTGATCGGCATCGCTTGCTGGATCATGCCTTTGGTGATGTTGCCTTGCGCATCCTTGGTTTGCCAGAACACCGGGCGCTGATGACTGGCAAAGGAATTGCCGAAATCCAGTTTGACCATGCGTTTCAGCCAATAGCCGTATTGCACTATGACCGGCTCGTCCAAATGGTAAAGCTTGCGCAGCTTCTGTATGGATTCCTGGCTGGTTTTGGGGTTGAAGCTGGCTTCGGTGGTGGTGATGTCGCCTGGTGCCAGATGCATGATCAGGAACGAGATCAGGCTGATGCCCACCAGTAGTGGCCCCATCCATAACACGCGTTTCAGTATGTATTGCATCATGGTGATATTTCCTTGCGACGCAATGGTTCAGGGATATACCAGTCCTGCGAATTCCAGCCGATACCGGCAGGTGGTGCCGGATTGTCTATGCCACGGATGCGCTTGTGGATGGCGGGCAGGCCATAGCCTTCAAAAAGATAGACGATAGGGCTGTCATCCAGCAGCAATCGCGAAAATTCATGGTAGATCTTCATACGCTTGTCCGGGTTGAGTTCCAGCCGGCCTTGTTCCAGCAGCTTGTCTACTTTCGGGTTATTGTAGTTGATGAAATTGAACTGCCCCGGATGGTTTTGCGATGAGTGCCAGATGCTGAACTGGTCAGGATCCAGCGACAAGCTCCAACCCAGTATCACGACATCAAAGTCACTGCTTTTAATCCGCCCCAGGAAGCTTGCCCATTCCATCTGGCGTATGGTCACTTTAATCCCTATCTCTTTCAGGCGTCGCTGTATCAGTACCGCGCTGGTGATACGCTCCTTGTTCTGATTGAGCAGTATCTCGAATGCCAACGGTTTGCCATTCTTAACCAGTATGCCATCGCTGTCGTGGTCCACAAACCCGGCCTCTTTGAGGAGTTGTCTGGCTTTTGCAGGGTCATAAGCATAGGGTTTAAGTTGCGGGTTCACCCAGCGTGTACCCGGCTTGTAAGGGGAGGCGATAGGCTCTCCCAGCCCAAGCAGCACGCCATCAATGAGCTCCTGTTTGTCGATTGCGTAATTGATCGCCTGCCGTACGCGCTTGTCATCGAAAGGTGCATGTTTCAGATTGAACCCCAGATAGGTATAACCATTGCCCAATTCTTTATACAGCGCGATCCTCTGTTTCAATTCAGGTCTGGCGGGAACGATACGGCTGTATTGAATCGGGTCCAGATTCATCACATCAATATTGTCAGCCATCAGTTCCAGAAACTGCGCGGCCGGGTCAGGGATGATTCGCGTCACCAGCTTGTCTATCCTGGGGACTCCCTGTGTCGCCAGAGGGTTGGCAGAAAGCACCAGGCTCTCGCCGTTTTTCCATTGGGCCAGACGGTAATAATTGCTGCCGACGGGGTTGCGTGCGAAAGCCGTGGTGTTGATGTCCTGCCCTTTTAACAGGTGTTCCGGCATGATCTGCAAGCCAGACCATGAATCCAGCGCGGGAGCATAAGGTTGCGCATAATTGACGCGGAACGTCAGCGGATCCGGTGCTTCTGCTTTGATTACCAGCTTGAAATCAGAAGCATAAGGGGTACGTGTCTTTTCATCCGTGACCAATTGCCAGGTGAACAAGGCATCGGCACTGGTCAAAGGTTTGCCATCCGCCCATTTCAAATCGGGTTTCAGATGGAAGGTGATGGTTTTCTGATCTTTGGAGATATCCCATGATTTGGCAAGGTCACCTTCCAATTCCAGATTTTTGTCATATCGCAACAGGCTGTTGAAGATGTGGCTGGCGATTGCGGAGGACGCAGATTCTGCCGCGATCATCGGGATCAGTCCGGAAGGCTCGGCGGTCATGGCATCTACCAGTACGCCTCCCGATTGCGGAGGATAAACACTATCCAGTTGTAGTTGTGTACTTGGGGCGGGCTTGCTACAGGCGGCAAGAACGAACAGCAACAAAAAATAAAACGGGCGCATGGACTAGAATCGCGTATTAAGCGTCATCCGGGCGATAGATAGTCAAAGCGTGCCCTGCCGTGACACGGCTGTGATTGATTTTATTCCAACGCTGCAAGTCGCCGGTGGCAACATTGAATTTGCGCGCGATACTGTCCAGCGTCTCGCCGCGTTTGACCACATAACGAGTCTTGGCGGTTTTGGCAGCTACTTTTGATGGCTTGGCAGTGGAAGATTTCGCTACAACTTTATTCGCGCTGACTTTAGTACTGGAGGCTTTATCGGCAGTCGCATCATTGATGACCAAAGTTTGTCCGCGGTGTAGCTTGCTGCTTTTCAGATGGTTAAAAGCCATCAGTTGTTTGGCGGTGATGCCGTAGTTCTTGGCAATGGAGAAAGTAGTATCGCCTTTCTTCACCAGGTAGCGTCTGGAACCGGCATTGCTTTCTTTAGGCAGATTTGCCGCTGTGGATGCGACGTCGATCACATCCTGATCACTCATTTTGCTGTTTGCGCCGCCATTGGGCGCTGGCACCAGGAGTGGCTGATTGGATTGCAGGCGTTTTTTGGCGGAGATGTCGTTGGCTTCCTGCAGTTGGGCCACAGTGATGCCGTATTTTTTTGCGATACTGCTTAAACGCTCACCACGTTTTGCATAATGGGTCTGCCAGGTCACCAGAGGCTGGTTGTAGTTCGCCAGATTGGTTTGGAAAGTACCTTCCTTGCCGATAGGCAGCAAAATGCCATTGCTGCCTGCCATTACCGGGCGTCGGTACGCCGGGTTGAGCTGAGTGAATTCCTGCGTGGATACCCCTGCCAGTTTGGCGGCGAGTTTGACATCCATGCGATTCGGCAGATTCACCCGGGTAAAGTAAGGCTGGTTGGCGATGGATTTGATGTCCAGCCCGTATTGCTGCGGGTTGGAGATGATATTTTTCACCGCTTGCAGCTTGGGTACGTAATCTCTGGTTTCCTGCGGTAGATTCAGGCTCTGGTAGTCGGTGGGCAACCCTTTGCGGCGATTCACGTCTATCGCATGTTGTACGGTGCCTTCGCCAGCATTATAGGCAGCCAAAGCAAGTTCCCATGTACCGAACATGCCATGCAGTTTATTCAGATAGGTGAGCGCTGCATCGGTGGCAGCCATCACATCACGGCGGTTATCCGACCACCAGTCCTGTTTCAGACCGAAATTCCTGCCGGTGGAAGGGATGAATTGCCAGATGCCGGAGGCTTTGCTGCGTGAGTAGGCTTCCGGATTGAACGCACTCTCAACCATGGGCAGCAGGGCGATCTCGGTCGGCATGCCCCGCTTCTGCACTTCATCAACGACGTGATACAGATAAAGCTGGCTGCGCGAGACCATACGTTGAACATATTCAGGTCTTGCGGCATACCAGGCTTCGTGTGTGGCGGTAAACGGAGATTGCATATTCGCCATGCCGTAACCATTACGGATACGCTGCCACAAATCATTAGGGGCGATCACCGCTTCAGGAGCAGGCGATGGCGCATCCTGACTGCTCTGGTCAGGCTGGCTGGTTTGCGTTGCTTGCTGAGTAGCAGGTGTGTTGTCGGAATCGGCCTGAGGCAGATCATCAGGCGTTACCACATTTTCCGGTATGGTCAGGCTCGGGGGCAGGATTGCATTACTGGTTTGAAACTGATCCTGAGCGGTATCCGGTCCTGCATCCTGCGGGATATCCTGAACAGTATTAAATGGGACGACTGTTCCACCCTGGTCTGCAATGGCATCTGCGTGCGCCGTACCGCAAAACAATACCAGCGCAAACATCAGGTGAATCGGAGCTTTTATTGGCATTATGCGTTCGCAAATCGAAGTGCTTGAATGGTACTCAAGTGTGTGCGTTCAGTCAAGCTTGAGAATGCGCTGATATGTTTACTTAACATCATGATTAAAATGGTTTTTCATTTCTCTTAGTGCACAGAAAACAGCAACATCCCGGTCCATATGCGTGGCTGATCGCAACGCAGGCATATGGCAACGTAAAAATGGATTAGTTGCTTTTTCCAGCCCCATGGTTGATGGCAGAGTTGGCAGGTGTTGCGCGATAAGTTCCCGGCTATTCTTTTGCCGTTCAAGCAGAGCCTGGTTATGCGGGTCTACACTCAAGGCAAAGTCAATATTATCCAGTGTGTATTCGTGACCGCAGTAGACCAGTGTGTGATCCGGGAGTTGTTCCAATTTTTGCAGCGAATGATAAAGCTGTTCGCAACTGCCGTCGAATATGCGGCCGCATCCGCAGCCGAATAAAGTGTCGCCACAGAATAGGGAATTTCCGCCATAATACGCCACATGGACTGCGGTATGTCCTGGCACGTCAAGCACGCGTAGCGTGGTTTCCAGCTCGGGCAGGACGATCTCGTCATGGTCTTTGACAGCGCTGTAAGCAAAGTCGAAAACCGGATTTTGTGGTGCAGGTTTCGGAGTATAGACAGGCACGCTGTAATGTTGCAGTAGCACATTGATGCCGCCGATATGGTCGTTGTGATGATGGGTCGCCAGAATGGCGCGTAAAGATAAGCCATGCTGTTGCAGATAAGCGAGTACCGGCACGGCATCTCCAGGGTCTACAACGGCTGCGTTGCTGCCATGCACCAGCATCCATATATAATTATCGCGGAAGGCAGGAATAGGGACTATGGTCATGACCAGCATCATAAGCCAATCTGACTGGCTTGCCACGCCATTGGGTCAATATCTGCAAAGCCAGGAGCAGGCGAGGTTCGATGCTGCGGTGAGTGACATTTTTGGCTTCAACGCCGTACAGTTGGGGTTGGCAGAGGCTGACCTTTTAAAGGATTCGCGTATACCTTTCCGATGTAAAGCAGGGCAAGGTTCTGCTGTTAAGCTGAAATGTGATTTCGAACAACTGCCTTTCGCCAGTAACAGCATTGATTTACTGCTGTTGCCGCACCTGCTTGAATTCTCGGGCAATCCGCACCAGTTGTTGCGAGAAGCAGAACGTGTTCTGGTGCCGGAAGGGCATCTCATTATTAGCGGATTTAATCCCTACAGCTTATGGGGCTTGCGCCGTTTATGCGGAGAAAAGAAACACTATCCATGGCATGGTCGTTTCATCTCGCTGAAGCGTTTGAAAGACTGGCTGGCATTGCTGGCACTGGAAGTCGTCGGTGGTCGTATGTCCGGATATGCGCCACCCATGAAGCGTGAAAAATGGTTACACAGGCTGAATTGGATGAATAAGGCGGGTGACCGCTGGTGGCCGATGATGGGTGGGGTGTATTTTCTGGTCGCGAAAAAACGCGTGACAGGGGTACGTCTGATCCGTCCGCAATGGAATGCGAGCAGCATGGCACGTCTGCTCGTTCCCAAGCCGACGCAGAAAACAGAATGCCAGAAATTGGCGACAGAAAACTCGAACGAACCAAACCATTGAATCAAATGATGCTCCCAAGTCATGAATGAATTAATCGAGATCCACGCTGATGGCGCATGTAAAGGTAATCCTGGAGTCGGCGGTTGGGGTGCCTGGTTGCGTAGCGACAAACACGAAAAGGAGTTATTCGGCGGAGAGCGCGATACGACCAATAACCGTATGGAACTGACCGCGGTGATACGCGCACTGGAACAATTGAAAAATCCGTCTCAGGTCCGGGTGGTGACGGATTCGCAATATGTGCAAAAAGGCATCAGCGAATGGATACATGGCTGGAAACAGAAAGGCTGGAAAACCAGCAATAAGCAACCCGTTAAAAACGCAGATCTATGGCAACAACTGGATGCAATTTCCAGCCGCCATCAGGTCGAATGGGTATGGGTCAGAGGGCATGACGGGCATGCAGGAAATGAACGTGCAGATACCCTGGCAAATAAGGGAGTTGAAATGGTATTGAAAGGCTTGGCATGACCAGACAGGTTTTTCTGGATACTGAAACCACCGGCCTGGATCCGGCCCAAGGGCATCGCATTATCGAATTGGCAGCGGTGGAAGTGGTGAACCGACGCTTGACCGGCAATCGCTTCCACGCTTATCTCAACCCTGAACGCGAGATCGATATCGGCGCCCAGCAAGTACACGGCATCAGCCTGGAATCGTTGCAGGACAAACCACTGTTTGCGGAAAAGGCGGCTGAGTTTCTGGATTTTATCCGTGATGCCTGTCTGGTCATCCATAATGCGCCGTTCGATCTTGGTTTTCTCAATAACGAGTTGGGGCTGATCGAGATGGGCAAGGTCGAAAGCGTCAGCGCCGGCGTCATAGATACGCTGAAAATGGCCAAGGAATTGCATCCTGGTCAGCGTAACAATCTGGACGCACTATGCAAGCGTTACGGGGTTGATAATTCCAGCCGTACTTTGCACGGAGCATTGCTGGACGCTGAATTGCTTGCAGATGTTTATATGGCGATGACCAGGGGTCAGGAAAGTCTGATGATGGAAGTGGGAACCTCTGCGGAAATGGCACAGACGGCAACGTTCAACCGGCAGCAGACATTAATCGTCCAAGCTGCCAGTGAAGATGAGAATGCAGCACACGAGGCATACGTCAAAGGCTTGAAGGACGCTGTATGGGGATAAACCCATGATTCTCGTGACCGGAGGCGCTGGTTTCATCGGTGCCAATTTTATATTGGACTGGATGACGCAGAACAATGAAACCGTCGTCAATCTCGACAAGCTTACCTATGCCGGTAATCTGGCAAGTCTGGCTTCATTGGAAACCGATGCACGACATATATTCGTACATGGTGATATTGGAGATCGAGCGCTGCTGAAAAGCCTGCTGACCAAACATCGACCCCGCGCCATCCTCAATTTCGCAGCTGAGAGTCATGTCGACCGATCGATACACGGCCCTGAAGATTTTATCCAGACCAATGTCGTAGGTACTTTTCATTTGCTGGAAGAAGTACGGTCTTACTGGAACGGCTTGAATGCGACAGATCAGGCCGATTTCCGTTTTTTGCATGTATCGACGGATGAAGTGTATGGTTCTCTTGGCAGCAGTGATCCCGCTTTCACTGAAATGACAGCATACGCGCCGAATAGCCCATACTCCGCCTCCAAAGCGGCGTCTGACCATATGGTGCGTGCTTATCACCATACCTATGGTTTGCCGGTACTGACCACCAATTGCTCCAATAACTACGGTGCCTACCAGTTCCCGGAAAAACTCATTCCCCTGGTCTTGATGAACTGTATGGCCGGTAAACCGCTGCCTATCTACGGCGATGGTAGTAATGTGCGCGACTGGCTGTTCGTGGGGGATCATTGCAGTGCCATCCGTGCCGTACTCAAAGCAGGCCGGGTAGGGGAGACCTATAATGTGGGTGGTAATAATGAAAAAACCAACCTGCAGGTAGTGCATACTTTATGCGATATTCTTGATGAGCTGCAACCCAAGAAACATGGCAGTTATAGCGACCAGATCATTTTTGTTACAGACAGGCCAGGACATGACAGGCGTTATGCCATCAACGCACAAAAGATACTGAACGAACTTGGCTGGAAACCGGCGGAAACCTTTGAAACTGGCATTCGCAAAACCGTGACCTGGTATCTGCAGCATCAGGAATGGGTGGCGCAAGTGGCGAGTGGTGAATATCGCGACTGGCTGAAAAAACACTACACAGACAAAAACTATACAGAAAGAACGGCATGAGAAAAGGCATTATTCTGGCGGGCGGCTCAGGAACGCGGTTGTATCCTGTGACGCAGGTAGTCTCCAAACAACTGCTGCCCGTTTACGACAAGCCTATGGTGTATTACCCGCTTTCCACACTCATGCTGGCAGGCATACGCGATATTTTGCTGATCTCCACGCCGGAAGATACGCCAAGGTTTTCGCAATTACTGGGCGATGGCAGTCAATGGGGACTTCACCTGAATTATGCTGTCCAGCACGCACCCGATGGCTTGGCACAGGCGTTCATTATCGGTCGTGATTTTGTCGCCAATGATCCAAGCGTTCTGGTGTTGGGAGATAATATTTTTTACGGGCATGAATTGGCAAGTGGCTTGAAAACGACCTCAATGCAGGAAACAGGGGCAACAGTTTTCGCTTATCCGGTGACCGATCCTGAACGCTATGGAGTTGTTGAATTCGATGAAGCGGGACGTGCGGTGAGTCTGGAAGAAAAGCCCAAACAGCCAAAATCACGTTATGCCGTCACCGGGCTCTACTTTTACGACAAGCAGGTATGTGACATTGCTGCCAGCCTTAAACCTTCTGCACGAGGGGAGCTGGAGATCACTGATATCAATAAGCAATATCTGTCGCAAGGTGAGCTCAAGGTGGAAGTGATGGGGCGTGGTCAAGCCTGGCTTGATACCGGGACCCATGAATCGCTATTGCAAGCGTCACTGTTCATCGAGACCATAGAAAAGAGGCAAGGGCTAAAAATCGCTTGCCCGGAGGAGATCGCCTATCGGTTGGGTTACATCAGCGCACAACAGGTCGAAAAGATCGCTCACCAATACAAGACTAACGGTTACGGGCAATATTTACTGCGTATGCTGCATGAGAAGGTCTACTGATGCAGGTTGTAACCACCAGTATCCCCGGCTTACTCATGCTGGAACCCAAAGTGTTTGGTGATGCACGCGGTTTTTTCTTTGAAAGCTATAACGAAAACGCTTTTCATGCGGCAACAGGGCTACGCCCGAACTTCGTGCAAGACAACCATTCGCGTTCGGCGCGTGGCGTGTTACGCGGCTTGCATTATCAGATACAGCAAGCACAGGGCAAGCTGGTCCGGGTCACAGCGGGTGAGGTGTTTGATGTCGCTGTGGATTTACGCAGGTCGTCGCCTACTTTCGGTCAATGGTTCGGTGCTAACTTGTCTGCCGAAAACAAGCGCATGATGTGGGTGCCGGAAGGTTTTGCGCACGGCTTTCTGGTGCTGTCCGAATGTGCCGAATTCCTGTACAAGACCACTGATTTTTATGCGCCTGAGTTCGAGCGTTGCATACGTTGGGATGATCCAACCATCGCTATTCAATGGCCGCTGGAAACGTCGCCGCTATTGTCGGCAAAAGACCTGCATGGTGTGGCGTTTAAAGATGCGGAGTTGTTTGTGTGAGAAAGATATTGCTCACCGGGGCGATGGGGCAGGTTGGTTTCGAGTTGCGCCGAACTCTGGCTCCTCTGGGTCAGGTCGTTGCGCTTTCCAGCCAGCAATTGAATCTGCTGGATGTTGATGCTATCCGCCGTACGGTGAGGGATATCGCTCCGCAATTGATCGTCAACGCCGCTGCGTATACTGCCGTGGATAAAGCCGAGACGGAACTGGATCTGGCAATGACTGTAAATGGCGTCGCTCCCGGTGTGTTAGCAGAAGAAGCCCAGCGACTTGGCGCAGGACTGATACATTATTCGACGGATTACGTATTCGATGGAACCAAGCCTGATGCCTATCTTGAAACAGACACGCCCAACCCGACCAGTGCGTATGGGGCATCCAAATTGGCTGGAGAGCAGGCGATACAGGCAGTGGGTACCTCGCACCTGATCTTTCGCACCAGCTGGGTATACGGGGCACGCGGCAGGAACTTTTTGTTGACGATTCTACGGTTAGCAAGAGAGCGCGACAATTTACGTGTCGTCGCAGATCAAATAGGCGCACCTACCTGGAGCCGCATGATCGCTGAAGCAACCGCCTTGGCAATCGCTCAGTGGTGCCCTGTCGCAAGTCATCAGTCACCTTTGCATGAATTATCCGGCATTTACCATCTGACTAATGGCGGCGAGACCAACTGGCATGGCTTTGCACAGAGCATATTGCGCGAGTACCGTGCGGTATGCACTGCACAAAGCCCGGAAAAGTGGCCGCCGCTGCTCGCTACTCCAATGGAAGTGGCGGCGATCAGTACCGAACAGTATCCGCTACCCGCCAAACGCCCCGCAAATTCAGTATTGAATAACTCGAAATTGCGCCGGGTGTTCAGATTGCAGCTACCGGAATGGCAGGAAGTTTTGCCGCTGGTGCTGGAAGAAGTTGTGACGTTGGCTGTTTGATCATTTGCGCAATTGCGCCTCTAGGCTTCTCTGCCCAGTTGTCTGCGAAACTCCTCAAGCTTTGCCTGATATTCCTCGGCATCGCCATATTCCAGAAAATGGGCATAACGTGAATGAGTCCCCAGCATCTTGCGTGCATGCTTGATGGGGCAGAAATACTGTTCGGTACGCGCCACGATCTCGGCCACATAAGCAATCAGCCCATTGCCATACCCGCAATATGTGCAGTGGAATTTTTCGATGAAATTGAGATAGCCGAGATGCTGTCTGTCCAGCACGATATATTCGGTACGTCGCACCTTGGCAATACCGTAGATAGGGAAGCAGGTGGCCTGATAGAAGCTGACGAAAATATCAAGCACCATCATCGGGATGAACATGCTATAGATGATAGGCCCGGTAATCAGATTTTGCGGCCTGTCGGTAATCAACCACCGATAAAAACTGCGTTTAAGCTTGCGATGCGTCTGCCGAACGCTCTTTTCGAACTCTATACGTTTGCCTTTGATCTCGAAAAACATGGGTATCTGCTGCTCGTGCAATGCCGTCTTCAACTCGCCTTCAAGGGTGCTTATTTGATCGAGTAATTGGCGGATTTTATCGTTCATCATGCATCCCTATCTTAATTATTGCGGCGGTTTAAAGAATATATAAGGTCGTTAAGGTTTTTCTCCCAACGCATCCACCCAGCTATTCGGTGTTTCAAAAAGGCGTACCCGTTCCAGCCGCAAATGGTTGCCGTAGGTGTCGCGATAACAGCTTTCCAGGATACGGAATGCTTCCGCCGCCATATTCTCAGCGGTAGGCACTTGTTGCATCACGACGGTTTTGTGACCGGGCAGGGTGTTGAGAAAATCCAGCACGGTGGCGTCGCCGCGATATACCAGAAAAGCATGATCCCATTTATCCACCACTTCGCGACGCGCGATGGCTTTGACATCGGAAAAATCCATCACCATGCCCTGTTCGGAGATGCCTTCCTTGTCGATGATGTCGCCGGAGAGCGTGATCTCGATCGCGTAACGATGCCCATGCAGATTACGGCATTGGCTTTTATGGCTGGGGATGCGATGACCGGCATCGAATTCTAGGCGGGTGGTGATTTGCATGGGCTAATTATAGCAGCCTGCCAAGGCGCAGTTCAGGCTGGTTGCGCGACAACTCTAAGGTAACACTGCAAACGACTCTCCAGGATGGAGTGACTTGCGACTGCCGCCCGCAATGCACAGTCCGGTTCGCTCAGATGGTGGCAGTCGTTGAACCGGCATTTGCCGATATAAGGACGGAACTCGACAAAGGAATGCTCAATCTGGTGCGCACTCAGATGCGCCAGACCGAATTCCTGCAGGCCGGGCGAATCGATCAGATGGCTATTCTGGTTCAAATGGTAAAGCCGGGCTGTGGTGGTGGTATGTTTGCCGCTATCCAATGCCGAGGATATCTCACGGGTGCGCGCCAGCGCCTGAGGGAGCAGGGCGTTGACCAGCGTGGACTTTCCCATGCCGGATTGTCCGACCAGCACGCTGGTTTGACCTTGCAGCCAGGGCAGTAACGGTGCGACATCTTCCTGTGCAGAAAGCGTGAGCAGGTGATAGCCAAGTTGCTCGTAGTGTTGCAATTTCTTCAGGCTTTCTGTGCTTTCCGGCAGATCTGCTTTGTTGAGCAGTATCAACGGACGGATGTTTTCGCTTTCCGCTGCGATCAGGCAACGGTCCAGCAATTCGGGGTAGTAGGAAGGTTTTGCCGCCAGCACGATGATGATCTGCGTGACGTTGGCTGCCAGCAGTTTTTTACGATATTCGTTACTGCGATAGAGCAGGCTGGTGCGCGGCAGAAAGTCTTCGATCACCGCTTCATTCGGGCCGGTATGCTTGATCCTTACCTGATCACCGCACGCCAGCTCGCTTTTTTTGCCACGGGTGACACAACTGATGATGGATCCATCCGGCAGTTCTACGTCATAGCGTTTGCCATGGGCGGCGATGACCAAACCTTGGGTAGATGTCAGCGCCAATTACTGCAAATGATAGTAGTTTTTATTGAGGTAGGCCGCGACATTGAGCTCGTCGGTATCGAACCATTGCAGGCCAAGATTGGTGTTGCAGTTGCGTATTTGCTGTATCAGACCTTTGGCGGTTTTGACGATATGATCTTCGCGCGTGTAGATGGCGGAGCCATCGCCGCCAAAAGAGGAGGCGTGGCAGGCAATGCAGTTGGTCTCCAACAGTTTTTTGCCCGCGCTGATATCAGCTGCAGCAAAGGGGTCAGCCTGTGCCAGTGATGTTAGCGTCAGGCATACAGCCGGAAGCAGGGTAGTCAAACCAATCTTCATGCTGCTGCCTTCATAGTGTTTGCAACCTTGCTACGCGCAGGCTGGCGGGCGGGTGCGAGTCGTAGAATGCCGAATGCAAAGGATCCGGCGTCAGGGTAGAAGCATTGTCACGATACAGTTTGACCAGCGCGTCTATCAGATGCTTGGCGCTGCTGTATTGGGCAGCATATTCATCAGCTTCGAATTCATTGCTGCGTGAATAAGCCGCGAATAAAGGACGCAATATGAATGTCAGTAACGGTGCAACCAGCAGAAACAGAATCAACGCTGCATGATCGCTGGGGGTGCTTACTCCCAGACCGGTATAGAACCAGTCTGCCTGTTTCAGCCAGCCCAGCAAGGCCAGGCCGACAAAGCTGACAGCGAACATCATGGCGATCCGTTTGATTACATGATGGCGTTTGAAGTGACCCAATTCATGAGCCAGTACCGCCTCGATCTCATCGGCTCCCAGACGTTCCAGCAAGGTATCGAAAAACACCACGCGTTTGTTGGCGCCGAAGCCTGTGAAATAGGCATTGCCATGGCTGCTGCGGAGTGAACCATCCATTACGAACAATCCTTGCGACTTGAAACCGCATTTGAGCAATAGTGCTTCAATACGCATTTTCAGCCCATCATCCGTCATCGGTGAGAATTTGTTGAACAATGGTGCGATGAATGTGGGGTAGACCGCCAGCATCAACAGGTTGAATACCGACCAGACGCACCAGAGCCATAGCCACCAATAGCTACCGGCACTGTGCATCAGCCACAAAGCCGCGAACAGTAACGGCAACCCCATTGCCAGGCCGACCAGTGCATGCTTGAACACGTCCTTGAAGAAGATGGCAGTGGTCATCTTGTTGAAGCCGAATTTGGCATCGATGACAAAACTGCGGTAATAATCGAAAGGCAGTTCAACCACACTGCTGACCAACAGTACGGCAAGAATTACCAGCACCCCCCGGAACATTTCGTGCTGAGGTAGCATGACCGTCATGCTCCGGTCTATCCATTGCATGCCTCCTCCCAGCGTCAGCATAAGTAATAGCAAGGTCGTTGCCAGACTTTCGATCAGATTCAGGCGCGATTTGGCAACGCTGTAGTCTGCCGCTTTCTGATGTGACTCCAGGCTGATGTTGGCACTGAATGCGGCAGGTACGCTATCGCGATGCGTAGTGACGTGAGCGATCTGTCTACGTCCCAGCCATTGCTGAGTGAAGACGGAGATGAAAACGAGTGCAAGAAATAAAGTTGTAAAAGTGGCCATTGGTGAAATCAGTGTTGATGAATTAGTTTAAAATCGAATGCTTTATTGGAACAACAAAATCGTTCGAGGTTCATTATGGCACAGGATAAAGACAATCTGATATGGATAGACCTGGAGATGACCGGTTTGGTGCCGGAAACGGATTTCATCATCGAGGCCGCGGCTGTGATCACCGATGCACACTTGAATATTCTGGCAGAGTCACCGGTTTTGGTCGTGCATCAGCCGGACGAAGTGCTCGAAAAGATGGATGACTGGAATAAGAAGACGCATGGTAAATCCGGCCTCATCGATAAAGTGCGCGCTTCAACCATGGATGCGGCGGCAGCCGAAGCGGAAATGATCGCGTTCTTCAAAAAATACGTACCCAAAGGCAAATCGCCGATGAGTGGTAATTCCATCTGCCAGGACCGGCGCTTTCTGGCGCAGCACATGCCCAGGATGGAAGAGTATTTTCATTACCGGAATCTTGATGTCAGCGTATTCAAGGAATTGGCAAAACGCTGGCGTCCCAAGCTGTATAACGGATTCAAAAAAGCAGGTAGCCATACAGCGTTGGCGGATATTCTCGAGTCCATCGAAGAGTTGAAATATTATCGCGAGCATTTTCTGCGTCTCGAATAGATTGTTGCTGAAGAATACGAATTTGAATCCTAAAATTGAATCCTGGAGTTATTTATGAAAAGCGGTACTCAGTACGCCATCGAGGTGGTTCCCAAAATCCCGCGCAAAATAGCGCGTCTGTCGGAATTAGCCGATAACCTCTGGTATAGCTGGGATAGAGCGACTCGCAGTATCTTTTATCGACTGCATCCCAAGCTATGGGAATTGAGCGGGCACAACCCCAAGGTTTTTTTGCGTCGCGTAGACGAGGATAAGCTTGAAGAAGCGGCGAAAAACCAAGCATTTCTGGCTAACTATAATCGTATCCTGGCTTCTTTTGACAGCTACCTCAACGATCCGCCCAAGACTGAAGAGCATGAGAAATTCAAAAATAACGACCTGATCGCCTATTTTTGTGCCGAATTCGGTTTGCATGAGAGCTTCCCCATCTATTCCGGTGGTCTGGGCATTCTGGCTGGAGATCATTGCAAAGCCGCCAGTGATTTGAACCTGCCTTTTGTTGCAGTGGGCTTTTTGTACCGCCAGGGATACTTCACGCAGTTGATCGATGGAGATGGGCATCAACTGGTCAATTACCATGCTGCCGATTTCGGTGATCTGCCCGTATCGCCTGCGTTACGCAAGGATGGTAGTGAGGCTTTCGTTTCTGTGGAAATGCCGGGGCGTAGCATAGATGTCAAGGTATGGCAGGCCAAAATCGGCCATATCACACTGTATTTGCTTGATAGCGACCTGGAAAGCAATTCCGAGGCTGACCGTAATATCACCTACCAGCTATACGGCGGGGACAAGCATATGCGTATCCAGCAGGAGATCGTGCTGGGCATAGGAGGTGCCAGAGCACTGGCAGAGTTGGGGCTGCAGCCAACGGTTTGGCACATCAATGAAGGCCATGCTGCATTCCTGATCCTGGAACGCATACGCAGTCTGGTGGGTAGCGGGCTGGACTTTGCCAGTGCGCTGGAGGCGGTGGCAGTCAATACCGTGTTTACTACGCACACGCCGGTGCCTGCCGGGCATGATCATTTCGCCCATGACATGATCATGGAATATTTCAGTCAGTTCTGGTCGCAACTGGGAATCAGTGCTGATCAATTCTTCGATCTGGGCCGCGATCCCGACCAGCATCAGGAATTCAACATGACTTCGCTGGCAGTGCGCGGCTCACGCTATCAGAATGGCGTATCACGTATCCACGGCGATGTGTCTTCGGACATTTGCCAAAAGTTGTGGCCGCAGATCAAGCCGGCTGATAATCCTATGGATTACGTCACCAACGGCGTGCATGTGCCTACCTTTCTGGCTCAGGAATGGTTGAACCTGTTCGACGGGCACTTCGGTGGTGAATGGCGTAATCATTTCCGCGACCCGGATTTCTGGAATCAGATAGAAGATATTCCCGATCAGCGCTTCTGGAGTGTCCGCCAGACCTTGAAGTCGCGCATGCTGCAGGATCTGACGCGAAGGCTGTCTGCGCAGCATCTGCGTAACCACGGCGGTGGTGCCCACCTGGACAGGTTGCTGAAATATTGCAACGCGGACGATCCTGGTGTGCTCACCGTGGGTTTTGCGCGACGCTTTGCCACCTATAAGCGTGCCAATCTGTTATTCAACAATCTGGAATGGTTGCGCGAAATCGTCAGCGATAAGGAGCGGCCGGTGATATTCGTGTTTGCAGGTAAAGCGCATCCTGCCGACAAACCCGGACATGATCTGATACGCCGCGTACACGAAGTCGCCAACCTGCCTGAATTTGAAGGCAAAGTGTTGCTGGTGGAAGGCTACGATCTGGCGTTGTCGCGCAATCTGGTGGCAGGCGTGGATGTATGGCTGAACACCCCTGTGTATCCTATGGAAGCATCCGGTACCTCCGGCATGAAAGCGGGCATCAACGGTTCGCTTAACCTGTCGGTCACTGATGGCTGGTGGGGCGAAGGTTACGATGGCACCAACGGCTGGGCGATCAAGCCTGCGCCCGACCATTTCGATGAAGGCAAGAAGGCCTACGAAGACAGCCGCACCTTGTATGAGTTGCTGCAAGATCAGGTGCTGCCGATGTATTACGACAAGGGCAAATCCGGGTATTCCGCAGAATGGGTGAAGATGTCCAAGCGTTCCATGGCGACCATCATCCCGCGCTTCAATGCATCACGGCAGGTGGGAGAGTATGTCAACAAGTTCTATCTTCCTGCCAGCAAGCAAGCCAAACTTTTCACGCAAAATGATTACGATATGGCGCGAGATCTGGCGCAATGGAAAGCGCGAGTAGCCAAACAATGGTCCGGAGTATCTTTGCATCGTGTGGATACCCCACCCAAGAGCATCAAATTCGGCGAAGGCCTGCGTATCGAGGTGGCGGTCAATCTGAACGATTTGCGGCCCGAGGATGTGACTGTTGAAATGTTAATGACGCGCGCATTGAAAAAGGACCAGCAGCACTCGAGCATGCCCTTCAGGTTTACTTGTCAGGGCAAGCAGGGCGATCAGCATTTGTTTGTATTGGACGTGGAGCCAGAGCTATGCGGCAAACTGGGGTATCAGGTGCGTGCCTATCCATATCATGAAATGCTCACACACCCGCATGAGACGGGCTTGATGGCTTGGTTGTAGGAAAAAAAGAAGGCGCATAAAGCGCCTTGAGGGGAGGAGAAACAAGCCTTGGAGAAAGCTTGGTATTACTTAAGCAATATGAATGCCAACTTTCTCTTCCTCTCATGATTTCGTGCATGGCCTGTTTCATGGCTTGATCAGTTTCCGATAAATCGCCATGTATTGTTTGGCGCTGTGAGTCCAGCTAAGCTCCTGTTTCATGCCGTTCTGCTGCAATTGGTGCCATGCCTGCTTATCCTGAAACAATGTCATGGCGCGACGAACACATATTAAAAAGTCTTCCGTAGTCGCCAAGTCAAATACAAATCCGGTAGAAATGCCCTTTTTTAGTGCAGAGGCACCCTTAACAGTGCTGATGTCTGTATCGCTAACAGAATCGGCCAGGCCTCCGGTGCGGCGTACAACCGGCGGTGTGCCGTACGCCAAGCCATACATCTGATTCAAACCGCAGGGCTCAAAACGCGATGGCATGAGAAAAATATCAGCTCCAGCCATGATCTGATGCGAAAGTGTTTCGTTATAACCAGTGACGATGCTGACGCGACCGGGGTGGTCTTTGGCTAATTTCGTAAACTCTCGCTCCAGGCCGGGGTCGCCGCTACCAAGTATCGCCAACTGTGCGCCGTCCTGTAACAGTGCGCTGGCAGCATCAAGCACAATATCCAGTCCTTTCTGGTGTGCCATACGACTTACTACAGCCAGCAAAGGCCCCTCTGTATTCATATCAAGACCGAGCTGCTGCTGTAACGCCCGTTTATTGGCTAACTTCCCCGCGAGATGAGCATGGTCATATGAATGGATCAAATGCCGGTCGAGTTGCGGATTCCATTGCTGATCGTCAATGCCGTTGAGGATGCCGTGCAACTTGGCGCTTTGCGCACGTAGCAGGCCATCCATGCCGTAAGCGTACGCTGGGGTTTGTATCTCTCGCGCATAGTTCGGGCTGACGGTAATGATGCTGTCAGCATATACGATGCCCGCTTTCAGGAATGACAGATCGCCGTAAAACTCCACACCTTCCGGTTGAAAACTTTGTGGCGGCAACCCTAGTAATCCTACCCAGATATCAGCAAAATTTCCCTGGTAAGCCAGATTGTGAATACTGAACACCGCTTTGGCATGTTCTGTGCTAAAGAATTTCATGATGGCCGGTGTCAAACCACTCTGCCAATCGTTGCAGTGAACGACATCGGGTTTCCAGGTCAGCGGGCTGAATCCGGAGCTCAACACCGCAGCAACGTGAGACAGAACGCCGAAGCGCAGGGGATTGTCGACCCAGTTCTGACCCATGGCATCCAGATACGGGCCGCCATCGCGTTCATACAGCGCGGGGTGTTTGATCACGTACACCGGCGTGTCGCTATCCGGCATTTCGCCTTGCAGGAGGTTTACCGTACCTACTTGCGGGATAAAGTGCAGCACGGTGAGCGGCGCGAGATTCTTTACGTTTTTCAATACCTGCGGATAACCGGGTATTAAAATGCGTACATCGGCTTTAAGCTTGCGTAAGGCGGTAGGTAGAGCTCCGGAAACATCAGCCAAACCACCGGTTTTGATGAGTGGATAGGCTTCGGAAGTGGTAAACAATACTTTCACAGAGAATTGCCCTGTTGTTCTGTATAATATGGGGGTTTGATAATACCTGCTGCCAAGCTGGCGGCGCAAGGCAAACATAATCTTAGGAGATTAAAGATGAAAATGGGCATGGTAGGACTGGGAAAAATGGGTGGCAACATGGCGCGTCGTCTGCAACGTGGCGGCATTGACGTGGTCGGTTTCAATCGTGAGCCGGAGGTGACGAAAAGTCTGGCCGATAATGCCGGCATTATCGCCGCGTTCTCGCTGGAAGAAGTCGTAGCAAAACTTGAAGCGCCACGCATCGTGTGGCTGATGTTGCCGGCAGGCGCACCTACCGAAGACACGCTGGTAAAGCTGAAAGGCATGCTATCCAAGGGGGATGTGGTCATTGAAGGCGGCAACTCCTACTATAAAGACTCCCAGCGCCGCGCCGCGTTTATGAAAGAGGCAGGCATTGATTACGTTGACTCCGGTACCTCCGGTGGTATCTGGGGACTGAAGAACGGTTATGCACTGATGGTCGGTGGCGAAAAAGCAGCCATTTCCCGCGTAGAGCACATCCTTAAAGTGCTGGCACCTTCTGCCGATAGCGGCTGGTTGCACTGCGGCCCGGTGGGCTCCGGACACTTCACCAAGATGGTACACAACGGTATCGAATACGGCATGATGCAGGCTTATGCCGAAGGTTTTGCGTTGCTCAAAGGCAAAACGGATTTCAATCTGGACATCGCAGCGATCGCCGAAATGTGGCGTCACGGCAGCGTGGTGCGTAGCTGGTTGCTGGACCTGACTGCCGAGTTTCTGGTCAAGGATCAGAACCTGGAAACCATACAACCTTACGTGACCGACTCCGGCGAAGGCCGTTGGACGGTGCTGGAATCTGTGGAGCAGGGCGTTCCTACCCCTGCGATGACGCTGGCCTTGATGTCACGTTTTGCCAGCCAGGGCGAAGGCGACTTCGGCAACAAGATGCTGG
Organism: uncultured Methylophilaceae bacterium; assembly: GCA_903834185.1. Lineage (GTDB taxonomy): Bacteria > Pseudomonadota > Gammaproteobacteria > Burkholderiales > Methylophilaceae > CAILHX01. The sequence goes on along the minus strand of CAILHX010000035.1, from coordinate 70,849 downwards.
CGATGATGCGCAAGGGCTTCGGCGGGCATGATGTCAAGGCAGAGGGTTAATCTCCATGGCCAATAGCATATTAGGGACAGCACCGCATACTTTTGTGATTTTCGGTGCTACCGGCAACCTTGCCACGATCAAATTACTTCCTTCCTTGTATAACCTGGAAGCTGCCGGTCGTATTCCGGAAGGTATGGCGATTCTGGCGCTTGGGCGTCAGTCGCACACTCCGGAAAGCTGGCTGGAGCATCTGCATAAGGTATTGGTTGATAAATTCGGCGACAAACTGGACAAGAAGATCGCGCAAACTTTTGCAAAGCGATTCACCTATATGTTCGGCGATTTACGTCAGCCTGAACTTTATCAGGAGTTGCGTGCTGAACTGAACAAGTCTCCAAATGCAGCGGGCAGTCCGATCGTGTTCTATCTATCCATCATTCCCGGCGATTTCAACACGGTGATCAATTATCTGGATGAACATGGCTTCTCCGAACCGCGTGGCCTGCATCGCATCGTGGTGGAAAAACCGTTCGGTACCGATCTGGAAACCGCGCAGCAGCTCAATCGTTCGCTGCATAAGCATTTCGACGAACAACAGATTTACCGCATAGACCATTATCTGGGCAAGGAAACGGTGCAGAACCTGCTGGTATTCCGCTTTGCCAATACCATGATCGAGCCGTTGTGGAATCGTAACTTCGTTAACCACGTGCAGATCACCGTGGCAGAAGATCTGGGCATAGGCACACGAGCTGATTATTACGACAAAGCCGGTGCCATGCGCGATATGTTGCAAAACCACCTGATGCAATTGCTCACCGTCGTTGCCATGGAACCGCCTCCTTCGCTGGAAGCCGATGCCGTGCGCGATGAGAAGGTAAAAGTATTGAAATCCATGCGTCAGATCCCCAAGAATGCAGTCGGAGCATATGCATTCCGTGCGCAATATGCCGCCGGTGCCATCAAGGGACATGCAGTGCCTGGTTATCAGGATGAAGAGGGTGTGGAAAAGAATACCGCCACCGAGACTTTCGTCGCTGCCAAATTCTACATTGATAACTGGCGTTGGCGCGGTGTACCGTTTTACCTGCGTACCGGTAAGCGTCTGGCCAAAACCCAATCCACTATTGCAATTCGCATGCGTCATCCGCCCCAGCATCTGTTTCAGGACACACCGGTGGACAAGCTCGACCCCAACTGGATATTGCTGTCCCTGCAACCCAGTGAGTCCATGCACATGGAAATGCAGATCAAGGCACCGGGCCTGGGTATGAACACACGTACCGTTTCACTCAATGCGCCTTACCGCAATAACGGTGACGTGCCGATGGAAGCATATGAAGCCTTGATTCTGGACGTGATCCAGGGCGACAAAACGCTATTCATCCGCTTCGACGAAGTGGAGTGGGCATGGCGCGTGGTTGATCCTATCCTCAAGCAGTGGCAGCAGGACCGCGACTTCATCCATACTTACCCCGCAGGTAGCTGGGGTCCGGATGAAACCAGCAGGCTCTTCGATTGCGAAGACCAGGCGTGGCGCAACGAGCTGTAAGGCTGAAGTCTGGGAACGGCAGTGGGGATTAATTCATTCTTTGCTGTCGGCGCAGGCGCGGCGATAGGGGCATGGGTACGATGGGGATTGAGCATCTGGCTCAATCCCATCCTGCCTACACTGCCTCTGGGTACCTTAAGCGCAAATCTGGTAGGCGGCTATCTGGTTGGTATCGCTGCCGCCTGCTTTACCAATTCACCTCACCTCTCGCCGGAACTGAAACTGCTCATCATTACCGGTTTTCTCGGAGGGCTGACTACTTTTTCCACGTTTTCGGCTGAGGCAGTAGGGTTAATAACGCGCCAGCAGTACGGTTGGGCCTTGTCCCACATCCTCGTGCATTTGCTGGGCTCGCTGGCAATGACCGCCCTGGGGATATGGACGATCAGCTTGATACGAGGCTAGTCCTGATCCAAGGCGTGCAGTAGCCTTTGCAACAGAAGCCTTACATCACAGCCTTACAATAAAACCACGCTGATATTCAGCGCTTTTATTCTATTTCTCACCATATCCGCTTTGGCTTTGGTATCGAATGGGCCTATCAGTATCCTGGTCTCGGAACGTGACGCAAGGCCGAGCTCCTTGAGTTTGGACTGCAACTCCTTTGCACTTTCCATATCAGTAAACAAACCTGCCTGCAGTACCGTGCCTTTGGAACTGTTCAACTCATCCAGCGCGATATTGATCCCGGCAGCATCTACCTTGTTTTTGGCATCTTCAACACCGTCTGAATTGACAAACGGACCGATACGCACTCTACTCTCTATATGTGTGTCGATGTGATGTTCAGCAAGTTTTTCCAATTGGTGCCTGGCATTCTCCATCTCGGAAAATACACCTGCCTGCAGTAAAAACTTACCGTTCGCCGACGCTTCAATTTTTGCTTCGGCTTTAACAGGAGAGGCGGCAGGCGCTTTGACCTGTGGCGCTGGCTTGGGTTGAGCGGCAACCACAGGTTTTGGGGCTTCCAAAGGCTTGGCTGCTTGCTCTGGTTTGGCAGGTTGTTCCGGCGCAGCAGGGGCTGTTGCCGGCGTATTGATGGTAATAGTGACCGGATCGGCAGTGAATGAGGTATAAACCGGGTCTGGCGGTGCTTGCGGCGGCTTGGCTTCGGGTTCGCTAACAACCGGCGCAACTGCCGGTTTTGCTTCTGCCGGTTTGCTGGCAGGAGTATTAGCAGCAGCAACGACGGCAGGTTTCACCTGCGCTGTTTTGACCTGTTTCCGCGCAGCCACATCTACCTTGCCGGGAGTACTTCTACCCATGCTGACAAGGGCGCCGATAGCCACAATGAGCAGTACGATAGCGAGTGCCAGGCGCATTTTGGCACGGCGCATGGTAGGGCTTTGGTCTTCGATGTGGACTAACGACATGAGGGTATCCTGAGTTTTACGTGATCACAACGCTTACATCTTAACCAATTTCAGTGGGGCTAGCCAACCAAGAGACAGCCAATCGCACAAGCATCAGCGCCAAAGCTATAAATATCAACAAAGAGTTTGATACATCAAGCATTTGTGCGTATAATCCGCGCTCTTTACAACCTTGCTTCACCGCACTCGCATTGCGGGAGGCCTAATCCAAAAGGAGAGAGTATGCGACATTACGAGATCGTTTTTATCGTTCACCCTGATCAGAGTGAACAAGTTCCAGCCATGATAGACCGTTACCGCGCGCAGATCACTGCTGCAGGCGGCGCTATCCACAGGCTTGAAGACTGGGGCAGACGCCAACTTGCTTACCCGGTTCAAAAAATCCACAAAGCACATTACATCCTGATGAATATCGAGATCGGTCAGGAAGCACTGACTGAACTGGAGCACGGCTTCAAGTTCAACGACGCCATTTTGCGCCATCTCACCATCGTGATGAAAGAGGCGGTGACTTCGCCTTCCGTGATGATGAAGGAAGAGAAATCCAGAACCATCGTTGGTGCCAAGCCGGAAGAAGTGCCAGTGGAGGCCGTTGAGGCCTAAGTGAGCAGCAACAGGCTGGTAATTGAGGGAGAGGTCGTTGCGCTGGATCTATTGCGCTACACCCCTGCAGGAATCCCGCTAGTCAACATCACTTTTCGTCATACCTCGATTCAGAATGAGGCAGGGATGAAAAGACAGGCTGAATGTGAAATACAAGCCGTTGCGATGGGTGAACTGGCGAAGAAAGCAGAGAAGCTGAATATAGGCGAACAAATCAAGGTAACAGGGTTTCTCGCCAAAAAAAGCCTCAAGAATGACCGCCTGATGCTACATATAAACGAATTGAAAACGATTTAGAGCCGCTGAACCAAGTTCAGCCTCAAAAAAATATTTGAAAGGTAAACCATGTCACGCGATATGTTCAAACGCAAACGCTACTGCCGCTTCTCCGCAGAAGCCACAGTAGAAGTAGATTACAAGGATGTTGAAGTACTGAAAGACTTCATCACCGAGAATGGCAAGATCATTCCGGCACGTATCACCGGTACCAAAGCGCGTTATCAACGCCAGCTTTCAACCGCGGTCAAGCGTGCCCGTTTCCTGGCACTGCTGCCATACACCGACAAGCACTAAGAGGAGCCTGAAATGCAAGTGATACTGTTAGAAAAAGTGAGCAACTTGGGCCAGCTGGGTGATGAGGTCAAAGTAAAAGACGGCTACGGCCGCAACTTTCTGATTCCGCAAGGCAAAGCCAAACGCGCAACCGCAGCCAACAAGGCCGAGTTCGCAGTGAAGCGTGCCGAGCTGGAAAAGAAACAGGCACAAGTAGTGGCCGAAGCCACTGCCAAGTCGGAAAAAATCGCAGGCCTGATGCTGCAAATTACGCAAAAGGTAGGCATCGATGGCCGTCTGTTCGGCTCTGTCACCAATCATGACATCGCCGAAGCACTGCAGGCACTAGGCCATCAAGTCACCAAAGCCGAGATACGCATGCCGAACGGTCCGCTCAAGACCGTGGGCGACCATCCGGTCAGCATCGCGCTTCATCACGACATCGTAGTGGATATCACGGTATCGGTGTTGGGCGAACACTAAACCGAAACTGGTTGCTAAAAAGGCTGCCTTTGGCAGCCTTTTTTTATTGCCGCTGTCCACTATAAGCTGTCGAGTATCCCCAAGATGAACTAAGTATGCCTTGCTCTAAGCGGGATTCTAGTAATCTCAATCTTTTTGTCGGCATCTAAAACTCCTGCGTCTTCTAACAAGTTTATTAGTGCGCGTCGAATAACGTCAGGGTACTCGCAAGGGCCTATCAGCACTTTTTCTAGAAGAGAATTTGGTGAGCCTCGATATTTTTAGTTTGGATTGACCGAATCCTTTTAGTTATCGCTTCATGCTAGCAGTATCTACATAACTAATGAAAATCATTAGGCTACATCAGTGAATGGCTGTAGGGCATTACTCAAACTGTTAGCCCATAATGCAGTCATACAAGCACGAACAAGTCATACAAGCACGAACAAGTTGTTCTTGTTTGCAACCAAACATAAAGGAGAATGAACATGTGGACCAAGCCAGCTGCTACTGAAATGCGTTTCGGTTTTGAAGTAACCATGTACGTCTGCAATCGCTAAGATTCAGCGACAGTGAATAAGAAAACGGGAGCTTAGGCTCCCGTTTTTGTTTGTGGTGAAGTTCTGCTTGAATAGCTTGGGCTATCGGCGTTATCATTATCATTGTTAGTACATTTGTTAATACGTGATTGGAGCCTGCCATGCAAGCCTTGAAATTAACCAAAATTGGTAATTCTGTCGGCCTTATTCTGCCCAAGGAGGTATTGGCACGCTTGAAGCTGGTGAAAGGCGATACCGTGTATCTGACAGATGCGCCAGGCGCGGTGACGATTACGCCGAACGACCCTACTTTTGAGGCACAACTTGAGCTTGGTCGCGAATTCATGAATGAATATCGTGACACATTTCACGCTTTAGCCAAGTAGCTTGTTGTGGCGTGGAATTGGCTGGATAAGCGCTTGCTTATGTTGTTACATGACGAAAGCCTGGCGTTGCATGGTGGTTTGTCTGGAGTGCGCGATGATGGTTTGCTGGAATCGGCTTTGGCGCGCCCGGAAAACCTGTCAGCTTATGGCGAACCGGACTTTGCTGATTTGGCCGCGTCATATGGAATAGGGCTAGCTAAAAACCACCCTTGCGTAGATGGCAACAAGCGTGCGGCTTTTCTTTCCATAGGCTTGTTTTTGGGCATCAATGGCTATCGCTTGACCGCCAGTCAGGTAGATGCAACGCTGACCATGCTTGCACTCGCCGCAGGCGAAATGGAAGAAACTGCATTTGCCGATTGGATACGCAAGCACAGCAAAGCTAAATCCTAGTGCATGTTAAAATCACGATACTGAGTTCTTAGCCTAGTCATTTCATGAGCAAAACCATACAGGCCGTTCGCGGCATGAACGACATCCTACCAGCCGAATCGGCGCTGTGGGAGTCGTTCGAGGACACCATACGCGCCTGGCTGCACGGCTATGGCTACACGCAGATACGCACTCCCATTGTTGAATCCACCGATCTGTTCGTGCGCTCTATCGGCGAAGTGACGGACATCGTCGAAAAGGAGATGTACAGCTTCGAAGACCGGCTCAACGGCGAGCGGCTGACCATGCGCCCTGAGGGCACAGCGAGTTGTGTGCGTGCAGTGGTGGAACACAACCTGCTGTATAACGCCCCGCAACGATTGTGGTACATGGGCCCCATGTTCCGCCACGAGCGCCCGCAAAAAGGCCGCTACCGTCAATTCCATCAGGTAGGGGTAGAAGCGCTGGGTTATGACGGGCCGGATATGGATGCCGAGCACATCATCATGACGGCGCGCTTATGGAAATTGCTGGGTTTGCAGGATGTGGCGCTGGAGATCAATACCCTGGGCAGTGCCGATGCGCGCAGCCGTTACCGTCAGCGCCTGATAGCCTATTTTGAACAGCATGCCGAACTTCTGGATGAAGATGCCAAGCGCCGCCTCTACAGCAACCCGTTGCGCATTCTCGATAGCAAGAACCCGGCGCTGCAAGCCATGATAGAAGCTGCACCGAAGTTGATGGATGATCTTGATGATGCATCCCGCGTGCATTTCGACAGCCTGCAAAGCATATTGAAAGATGCCGGGATTGCATACCGCATCAATACGCGTCTGGTGCGCGGTCTGGATTATTACAACGCGACGGTGTTCGAATGGGTGACCACGCGCCTGGGTGCGCAGGGCACGGTATGCGCGGGCGGGCGCTATGACAGCCTGATCGAGCAGATCGGCGGCAAACCTGCACCGGCCTGTGGTTATGCCATGGGTGTGGAGCGTTTACTGGCACTGATGCAGGAGGGCGGATATGAGCCGCCTGCATTGCCGGTGGATGCCTATCTGGTGCATGCAGGCGATGCGGCCTCCAAACTTGCGCCGCAACTGGCGGAGCGTTTGCGTGATGCAGGGTTGAGCGTGGTGCTGCACTGCGGCGGCGGCAGTTTCAAATCTCAAATGAAAAAAGCCGATGCCAGCGGTGCCAATCTCGCCATCATCATCGGTGACGATGAAGCCGCAGCAGGTGAAGCCAGCATCAAGCCGCTACGCGGAGCGGGTGAACAGAAGCGCGTGAGTTTAAGCAATCTGCCGGAGGTGTTGAGCGCATGAGTGATCTGCTGCGAGTGGAGAATCTTTGCGTAGCCCCCATCGCCAATCCGCATAAGTTATTGGTGAACAAGGTGTCGTTTACCCTGAACTCAGGCAAAACCACCTGCATCGTGGGTGAATCGGGTAGTGGTAAGAGTTTGACGGCGTTGACGGTGATGGGCTTGCTGGCACCATCTCTTTCCAGAACCAGCGGCAGTATCAATTTCCAGGGCACGGAATTAACAGGACTATCCAACGAGCAAATGTCCGATGTACGCGGCAAGCGTATCGGCATGATCTTTCAGGAGCCGATGACTTCGCTGAATCCGGTACTTACCGTGGGTTATCAGATCAGTGAGAGTCTGGCACATCACCTTGGTTTGAGCGGTAAGGAACTGAAAACCCGGATCGAAGGGCTATTGCAGCAAGTGGGCATTCCACCGGAGCGTGCCAATGCCTATCCCGACGAGCTTTCCGGCGGGCAGCGCCAGCGCGTGATGATCGCCATGAGTATCGCCTGCGAGCCTGCCATGCTGATCGCCGATGAGCCTACCACGGCGCTTGATGTGACGGTGCAGGCGCAGATTCTGGCTTTGCTGGCCGAGCTTAAAAGCCGCATGAATATGGGCATGTTGTTCATCACCCACGATTTCGGGGTGGTGGCGGATATTGCCGACGACGTGGTGGTGATGTTCAGAGGTGAAATCGTCGAAACGGGCATGGTACAGCAGGTATTGGAAAATCCGCAGCATCCTTACACCAGGGCATTGCTGGCTTGCGTGCCCGATGCCGAAGGAAAGAAGCCGCTGCAGTCTATCGATTACGCATGGCTGGGAGAACCCGCATGAGCGACATCATCCTGTCTGCCAGTCACCTGACCAAGACCTATCGCCAGCGCAGTGGCCGTTTTGGCTTCGGGCGCAAGCTGGTGAAGGCGCTGGATGATGTCAGTATCAATATCAAAACGGGTTCTACCCTGGCGATCGTGGGCGAGTCCGGCAGTGGAAAATCAACTTTGGCACGTTGTCTGCTACAATTGCTGCCCCTTGACGCTGGTACTGTGCAATTTCAAGGGCAGGATCTGGCGGCATTAAGCGGCGATGCCTTGCGTGCGGTACGTCGTCATTTGCAAATGGTGTTTCAGGATCCTTTTGCGTCGCTCAATCCGCGCATGAAAGTTGGCGAGATCGTAGGCGAAGGCCTGCTGATCCACAACCTTGGTGATGCGCAGGAGCGCACGCGCAAAGTGCTGCAGATGCTGGAAAGAGTGGGTTTGTCGGCTGCCGATATCAACAAGTATCCGCATGAGTTCTCCGGTGGGCAGCGGCAGCGTGTAGGCATTGCGCGCGCATTGGTTCTGGAACCCAAGCTGGTGATATGTGATGAACCAGTTTCCGCACTGGATGTCTCGATTCAGGCGCAGATATTGTTATTGTTGAAAGAGCTGCAGCAGGAAATGGGCTTGAGTTATTTATTTATCAGCCATGATTTGAGAATCGTGCGTCACATGGCCGACGAGATCGCCGTGATGCATGACGGTAAAATAGTAGAACAGGGTGAGGTGGAATCCATATATTCCTCACCGCAACAAGCGTATACACAGAATTTATTAAACTCGATTCCAGGTCGGCAACGCCGCACCGCATCATTGATATAGGAAGCAGCATGGCATACGATTTAGAAGAGCAGGAACAGCTGGAAGAACTAAAAGCCTGGTGGAAACGCTACGGCAACACGGTGCAATGGGCATTGCTGGTGGCACTCACCATTGCCGCCGGTTTTCAAGGCTGGAAATATTACCAGTATCGCCAAAACTCTCAGGCATCCATGCTGTATGAGTCTTTGCAGAGACTGAGTGTGGCCGATACCAAATCGGTACGTGCGGTATCTGCGCAAATCATGGATAAGTACGGCGATACCTCTTATGCCCCCCGCGCCGCACTATTGGCAGCGCAAACCAACTACGTGGCGAAAGACAGGAAAAGCGCCATTGCACAGCTGGAATGGGTGATGACGCATGGCAGTGATGAAGCCTTGCAGACCATAGCCATGTTGCAGCTGGCAGGGTTGAAAACCGAAGACAAACAATACGATGCTGCCTTGAAGTTGCTGGGGACGAAACATGATCCTGCCTTTGATGGTCTGGTTGCTGATATGCAAGGCGATATTCTGGTAGCGCAAGGCAAGACAGCTGAAGCCAAAAAGGCTTATCAGGATGCTCTGGGCAAGCTGGATGAAAAGAATAGTTTTCGCAAATATACCGAGCAAAAGCTTGATGGACTAGGTAGCTAGGATTAAAGGACTGATGCTCATGCGTGTTTTGCTTATCTTGTTACTCACCCTGCTTGCGGGGTGTAGCTCTGTGACCGATCTTAAGGACGATTTTACAGAGCGCTTTATGGGGCGTGAGCCGGCGAACACTCCCAGTGAGCTTAAAGAAATGAAACAGGAAGGCTCAACGCTCAAAGTGCTTTGGCAAGCGAGTGTGGGTGCCTCTGCAGATTATGACTTTACTCCGGCCGTTTACGGTACAGCTGTTTTCGCGGTCAGTCAGACCGGCGATTTGTACAAGCTGGATAGCATTACGGGCAAGGAGTTCTGGCATGTGGCGGCGGGAGAGAATATTTCCGGTGGCGTAGGTGTCGGTGAAGGCATGGTACTTTTGGGCACCAGCAAAGGCATGGTGTTGGCATTCGACGAAAAAACCGGTAAGGCAATGTGGCAGTCCAGAATAGCCAGCGAGATACTTTCCGCACCCAGGATTTTTAAGGACATGGTGGTGGTACGCAGTGGCGATTCCCGTATTTACGGGTTAAATGCCGCCGATGGCAAGCGCAAATGGGTATACGAACGGGTAACGCCAGCGTTGGCTTTGCGTAGTAGTGCCGGGGTAGTGCTGGATGAACAGGGTGCTGTATTCGCGGGCTTCTCCGGCGGTAAACTGATTGCACTGAACAGCGCGGACGGGCGGGTGTTTTGGGAAGCTACGGTCGCATTTCCCAAAGGCGCGACTGAAATCGAACGTATCGCCGACATCACCAGCCTGCCGGCGGTGGATGGCCGTTTTGTCTATGCGGCAGCTTACCAGGGTAATGTGGTTGGTATAGAGCGCGCGTCCGGCAGAGTGTTATGGAGTCATGAGCTTTCCAGTTATAACGGCATCGCGGTAGATGGCTCACTGATTTTTGTTACCCAGGGCAATGACGCTGTATATTCTCTGGACTATGCTTCCGGCCGTAGTTTCTGGCGGCAAGGGGAGTTGCTGTATCGTCAGATATCCGCACCAGTATTGCTGGGACGTTTCCCCCTGGTGGGAGATCTTGAAGGTTGGGTGCACTTATTGGACCGTGATGATGGCGCCATTATTGATCGCATTAAAACGGACGGTAGCGCGATCATGCCGCAACCTGTCACACTGTCGAATGGCGTCGTATTAGTGCAAACGCGTGGTGGTGGTGTATTCGCCATCACACTTAAATAAGCGTCATGCTTCCTACTATCGTCCTCGTCGGCCGACCTAACGTCGGTAAATCTACACTTTTCAATCGCCTGACCAAGACGCGTGACGCTCTGGTGGCAGATTTCCCCGGACTTACCCGCGATCGGCACTATGGGCGCGGTGTGATCGGCGACAGGCCTTATCTGGTGGTGGATACCGGTGGTTTCGAGCCTTCTGCCGACACCGGCATCATGGTCGAAATGGCCAAGCAAACCCTGCAAGCGATTGATGAATCCGATGCCATCATCTTTCTGGTTGATGGCAGGCAAGGTGTCACTCCTCAAGACAAGGTCATCTCCGACCGCTTGCGACGCAGCAAACGTCCGGTCATTCTGGCAGTGAACAAATGTGAAGGCATGAACCGCGCCACGGTAGTTGCCGAGTTTTATGAGTTGGGCCTGGGCGAACCTTATGCCGTATCTTCCGCGCACGGTGAAGGCGTGCGTGACCTGGTTTCGCTGGCACTGGCTGACATGCCTCCTGAGCCGGAAGAGGATGAAAACGACGAAAATGAGCGTACCCCGAGAATCGCTCTGGTCGGGCGTCCCAATGTAGGCAAATCGACCATGATCAATACCCTGCTGGGAGAAGATCGGGTGATTGCCTTTGATCAGCCGGGGACCACCCGCGATGCTATCCATATTGATTTCGAACGTGATGGGAAAAAGTACACGCTGATCGATACCGCAGGCATCAGGCGGCGCGGAAAAGTGTTTGAAGCGATAGAAAAGTTTTCCGTCATCAAGACGCTGCAGGCGATAGAAGATGCAAATGTGGTGGTATTGGTACTGGATGCACAGGATGCCATCACCGAGCAGGACGGCAGTCTGGCCGCATTCGTATTGGAGACGGGGCGTGCTCTGGTGGTGGCAGTGAATAAATGGGATGGGTTGAAAGAAGAAAAACGTGATGAAGTCAAAAAGGACATCGCACGAAAACTGAGCTTTCTCACGTATGCCAAATTCCACTATGTATCTGCATTGAAGGCGCAGGGGCTGCCGCCGTTGCTCAAGTCAGTTGATGCTGCATTTGCTGCCGCCATGGCAAAGCTTTCCACCCCCAAGCTTACGCGCGTGCTGGAGCAGGCAGTGGAACAGCATTCCCCGCCGATCTCAGCCGGTATACGTCCAAAGTTACGTTATGCCCATCAGGGCGGTAAAAACCCACCCATCGTCATCATTCACGGTAACCATACCACCCGCATCCCGGCGAGCTATAAGCGTTATCTGGAAAAAACCTTTCGCACTGCATTCGAGCTGACCGGGACCCCGCTGCTGATCCAGTTCAAGCAGGGCAGCAATCCCTTTGATGATAAGTAAATAAGCCCATAAGCTTGCCGTAGCTGCGGTGGTGCGTTACGCTACTCGTATGTCTTGATGGATTACCGTTTTGCGAGGAAAAACAATGGCTCACGAAGCTTCGCCTCCAATGCCTGATAACAACCTGCAAAGGGACGAGGATTTACGTCTGTTCCGGGGCATTTTTGAAAGTAGCGGTGAAGGCATCATGGTGACCGATGCGCAGGAAGTCATTGTTGCCGTCAATCGTGCTTTCACTGCGATTACTCAATTCTCTCCAAATGACGTTTTAGGTCAGACGCCACGCGCACTCAAGTCAGGACGTCACGACAAGATATTCTTCCAGGAATTGTGGACAAAGCTTAAGCACGGCGGTTACTGGCAGGGAGAGATCTGGAACCGGCGTAAAGATGGCAGTCTCATGCCGACATGGTCCAACATCAGTGCGGTGAAGAACCAGAAGGGTCAGATCACACACTACTTCTCGACGTTTTCCGACATCAGCGATCACATGGCAGCAGAGGAGCGTATACGCCAGCTGGCGTTCTATGATTCCCTGACCGGTTTGCCAAACCGCGCTACTTTTTACAGCCTGATCAAGCAGACGCTTATCCTTGCACGTCGTGACAACATTTCCGGTGGTGTGATGTTCATCGACCTTGATCGTTTCAAAAACATCAACGATACGTTGGGACATGCGGCAGGAGATGAACTGGTGCGCCGTGTCTCGGCTCGACTAAAGACCTGCCTCAGATCTTCTGACGTGGTAGCAAGACTGGGCGGAGATGAGTTCGTGGTGGGGCTGTTCGACGTCAAGGCACAGGAGGATGCTGCCATCGTCGCGCAGAAAATGCTGGCGACCTTTGCTACGCCGTTCCTGATCGAAGGCCATGAGATTTCCATTTCCGCCAGTATTGGCATCAGCGTCTATCCTGGCGATGGTATCGAAGTGGACGACCTGATCAAGTTTGCGGATATCGCCATGTATCGCGCCAAGGAAAGTGGGCGTAATACCTATCTGTTCTATTCCAACGACATGAATGTGCGTTCGATAGAAAAATTGCAGATGGAAAGCAATCTGCGACGGGCCATAGATCGCAAGGAATTGATATTGCATTACCAGCCTCAGGCCGATATCCACACCGGAGAAATGACGGGTGCCGAAGTGCTTATCCGCTGGCAGCATCCGGAGCGCGGTATGGTGTCGCCCGGACAATTTATCCCGATTGCCGAAGAAACCGGTTTGATCGTGCGCATCGGGCGCTGGGTGATGAATAAGGCAGTGGCTCAGAACAAGGCCTGGCAGGATCAAGGTTTACCCATCATGAAGCTGGCGGTCAACCTCGCGGCACAACAGTTTCACCCTGCGCTGACAGATGAAGTAGCTGCAATATTACTGGAACACGACCTGTCTCACGAATATCTGGAGCTGGAAATCACCGAAAGCATGGTGATGCATAATCCTGATCAGGTTGTTGAGATGCTGAAGTACATGGAGAAGATGGGGATCAAGACTTCATTGGACGATTTTGGTACGGGGTATTCGTCACTGTCTTACCTGAAGCGTTTTCCCATCTACAAGCTTAAAGTCGACCAGTCGTTCGTTCGCGGCCTTCCTGCGGACGAGGATGATGCAGCCATCACCCGCGCCATTATCGGTATGGGTAAAAGCCTGGGGCTAAGGGTGATTGCAGAAGGAGTGGAAACAAGGGAGCAACTGGAGTTCCTGCGGGCAGAAGGTTGCGACGAGATACAGGGGTATCTGTTCAGCAAACCTTTACCAGCAGACGAGTTCGAGAAATTACTTGATAAGAATCACAGATTTCCCGTCTAGACTTTCCTGCCTAGGGTTTATTGCCAAATAGCACTTCCCAGAATTTCCACCACTGCTTGTTATCCTCCGGTACTTTCCCGGTCAGGAAATTGCTTTGCGGATAATTGGCTTTCAGTACCCGTAACGTATCCTGCTTGTAGTCTTCCAGTCCAAGCGCGTCATAGGCACTGATCATGATGACAAGTGCTTCTTCCTGTGTAGGTGCTTCAGGATATTTTTCCAGAACAAATTTGCAACGGTTGATTGCCGCCAGATAAGCTTGTCGCTGCATATAATAACGAGCCACGTGTATTTCATGTTCGGCCAGGGTGTTGACCAGATAGCCCATGCGCTGGATGGCATCTTTAGAATATTTGCTGTCAGGGTATTTGGTGACCAGGTCCTTGAAGTATAAAAACGAGTCGCGCAGTGTTTTCGGGTCACGGTCACTGATATCCTGTTCAGTGAACTTCTCCACGATGCCGCGTTCATTGAATGTTGCCAGCCCCTTCAAGTAATAGGCGTAATCAACATTGGGGTGATGCGGGTGCTGTTTGATGAAGCGGTCAGCGGCAGCAATGGCGGCCGCAGGATCAGGTTTTTTGTAATATGCATAAGCGATCTCGAGCATGCCCTGTACAGCATAAGAACCATGTGGATAGCGTGATTCTATTTTCTGGAAGTAGCTGATGGCCTTGTCATAGTCGTGATCGCGTATTTGCGCCTCACCCGCAGCAAAAATCTTTTCCGGTCCCCAGCCTTTGGTATCGTCAATATCAGTCGGATCGCCGAAAATGGCGCAGCCTGACAAAAAGCATAAGGAAATAAGCGATACTGCGAAAAGACGTTTCATGGATAATACTTTCATAGATACAATCCTGCCCCTAAACCGAATTGACGGAATTATAACTTAATGACCGGCCCACAGCCCATTTCACTCACTGTCCCTGCCGATTGTGCCGGCATGCGTCTGGATCAGGTACTGGCAAAACTGATGCCCGCATACTCGCGCAGCCGCTTGCAGGGCTGGATCAAAGCGGGTCTGGTGCAGATTGGAGGCGTTGATGCGGATGCCAAGACCAAAGTGTGGGGTGGCGAGCAGGCCGTGATCCTGCCACAACCTTTGCCGGAAGAGTCTGCATTTATCGCGGAAGATATCGGCCTTGATATCGTGTTTGAAGATGATCAGATACTGATCATCAATAAACCGGCCGGCTTGGTGGTGCATCCCGCAGCGGGGAATTGGCAGGGCACATTGTTGAATGGTCTGCTGAATTACTATCCGCCAATTGAAGCAGTTCCGCGGGCAGGCATCGTGCACCGTCTGGATAAGGAGACCAGTGGCTTGCTGGTGGTGGCAAAAACCATCACGGCGCAGACCAATCTGGTACGTCAATTGCAGGCGCGGACGGTTAAACGTGAATATCGTGCCATCCTGTGGGGTGTCGTGCATGGCAAAGGCAAGGTCAATGCGCCTATTGGACGTAATCCGCATGACCGAACCAAAATGGCGGTGGTCAAGCATTTTGGCAAGGAAGCGATCACGCATTTTGAGGCGCTGGAGAATTTTTCTTTTCACAGTTACGTGCGATGTCTGCTGGAAACCGGACGTACTCATCAAATCCGTGTGCATATGCAATCGATCAAGGCACCCCTGGTCGGCGATCAGGTATATGGACCCAAAGGCGGCATGATGTCAGGGGTCAAATTGTCGGAAGAGATCGAATCCGCCATACGTGGATTTGGCAGACAGGCATTGCATGCCGCACGCCTGGGTTTGATGCACCCGGCCAGCAATGAACCCATGCAATGGCAATGCGATTTGCCGATTCATATGAAAGCCTTGCTGGCAACATTGCGTGAGGATGCACGTCTGGCGGTGCATGAGGCCGAGCAGAATGAGGACGGCGAGTGGTGGGAGCCTAACCAGCCGTACGAATACGATGAAGAAGATGATGAGGATTGGGAGAATGAGTGAGGTAATCATCCCGGATTGGCCTGCCCCTGCCAATGTCAAAGCATTACAGACCACGCGCGGCGGAGGCTATAGCCGGCCGCCCTATGACAGCCTTAATTTTGGCGATCATGTGGGAGACAATCCCATGGCAGTCGCCAAAAACCGTCAGAGTCTGAGTTTGCCCAGCGAGCCTGTGTGGCTGGAACAGGTGCATGGTGTCGAAGTGGTTTTGGCAGAGCAGGCTGCTTGCCGTCCAAAAGCGGATGCCACGGTCTCGTTCCATCCCGGTGCCGTGTGCGCAGTGATGACGGCTGACTGTCTGCCTGTATTGCTTTGCGATCATGCGGGTACCGTGGTAGCTGCCGTGCACGCCGGATGGCGCGGGTTGGCAGATGGCGTGATCGAAGCGGCAGTGGCCAGGATGCAAGTCGCGCCTGACACTCTGATGGCCTGGCTGGGCCCCGCGATCGGCCCGCAAGCATTTGAAGTGGGTGAAGATGTAAAACAAGCCTTTATCAGTCATGATGCCGCTGCAGACAATGCTTTTACTCCGGTCGCCGGGACCGCTTCATCCGGCACACGCAAGTACCTGGCAGATATTTATCTGCTCGCCCGCCAGCGGCTGAACGCTATGGGCATCAATCATATCTTTGGCGGCGGCTTATGCACTTGCACGGATAGCGAGCGTTTCTTCTCCTTCCGCCGCGACAACAAAACAGGGCGCATGGCAACACTCATCTGGATGGATTGACAGAGCAGGTATAATTATTCAGGTTTATCTGCTTTGTTGCGCCGCCGTTGCGGCGTGCCGATGATCCACAGCAACAGACCGCACGGCAGCAAGCCATACGCTAAAAACGTAAGCAAGGCAGCCACAAAACTGGGCTCAGTGGCTGCCATCAGCGTCGTAACAAATAGCCAAGCAATGGCAACGATATACATAATTGATTGAAGGGTAACATGGCGCAAAATTCTATTCCACAAGTCGGTTTCGTTTCCTTGGGCTGTCCCAAGGCTTCTTCCGATGCCGAGCGCATACTGACTCAGTTGCGCGCTGAAGGCTATGAGATATCAGGCAGTTATCAGGATGCCGATCTGGTGGTGGTCAACACCTGCGGTTTCATTGATGCCGCCGTTGAAGAATCGCTGGATGCGATAGGCGAGGCATTGGCCGAGAACGGCAAAGTCATCGTCACCGGATGTCTGGGAGCAAAAGGCAGCGTGGTAATGGATGCGCATCCCAGCGTGCTGGCCGTCACCGGACCCCATGCGCTGGACGAAGTGATGGAAGCCGTGCACGCGCATCTGCCTAGGCTCCATGATCCATATACCGACCTGATTCCTCCTCAAGGCATACGTCTCACGCCGGATCACTACGCCTACCTGAAGATATCGGAAGGCTGTAACCATAGATGCAGTTTTTGCATCATTCCTTCCATGCGCGGCGATCTGGTAAGCCGTCCGGTGGGGGATGTGATGAGCGAGGCGGAGCGCCTGGTAGAGGCAGGTGTCAAAGAGCTACTGGTGATCTCGCAGGATACTTCGGCTTATGGCGTGGATGTGAGATACCGCACCGGTTTCTGGAATGGCCGCCCGCTCAAGACACGGATGACCGAGCTGGTCTCGGCCTTAGGCGAACTCGGCGTTTGGGTGCGCTTGCACTATGTCTACCCGTACCCCCATGTGGACGAGATCATTCCGATGATGGCCGAAGGCAGGATACTGCCTTATCTGGATATTCCGTTTCAGCACGCCAGTCCGAAGATACTCAAAGCCATGCGTCGTCCCGGCAATATAGACAATACCCTGGAGCGCATACGTTCTTGGCGTGAGATATGTCCGGACCTGGCCATACGAAGCACTTTTATTGCCGGTTTTCCGGGTGAGACTGACGAAGATTTTCAGATGTTGCTGGATTTTCTGGAACAAGCGCAGCTAGACAGAGTAGGGTGTTTCACCTATTCGGCAGTGGAAGGCGCCGCGGCCAATTCCCTGGCAGGCGCTGTACCGGAACATATCAAACAGGAACGTCAGGCCATCTTCATGGAAACGCAGGCTGAGATCAGTGCCGCCAGACTCGCCGGCAAAATAGATCGTCGGTTGCAGGTATTGGTGGAAGAAGTGAACGAGGAGGGGGCTGTTGCTCGTAGTTATGCCGACGCGCCGGAAATCGACGGCCTGGTGTATATCACGGATGGCGAGGCAATAGAGGTCGGTGAGTTTGCGCAAGTGATGATTACTGACGCTGACGAACATGATCTTTGGGCGAAACTGATTTAACGAGCCGGAAATTGGGACAATAAACTAATCAGCGTTTTTTCATGCAGACGTCAAAATTGACGTAGAGTGTCCGAGTATGTTTAAATTCGCCCCCGCTTTAAATGTGCAACCGGGGCGGTTAGCTCAGCGGTAGAGCACTGCCTTCACACGGCAGGGGTCACTGGTTCGATCCCAGTACCGCCCACCAGATTCCCTAAAGGGTTTGTGCTAGAATTTTTGTTTTAGTCTATTAACCCTGCAACGAACTCCTTCAGAAAACATGACAACCAATAAACCCGGTCGCAATGATCCTTGCCCATGCGGTAGCGGCAAGAAATACAAAAAGTGTTGTGAACAGAACGCTGCAGTTCAGACCCCGGTCGCGTCTTCGTCAGGATTTTCCATCCCGCAGGCGTTGCAGAATGCGACGATGTACTTTCAAAGTGGTAATTTTCAGCAGTCGGAATTGCTCTATAAGCAGATTTTAAGTGTTTCTCCGAATCAGCCAGATGCACTGCAATGGTCAGGGTTGTTTGCCATGCAAAGGGGAGAACTGGATGCAGCGATCAGTCTCATCAGCAAAGCGCTAGCCGCTAAACCTGATTATGTCGAAGCTCACGTCAATCTTGGTGCTGCATTACAAGCCAAACAGGATATGGGTGCTGCGGAGAGTTGTTATCGCAAAGCCATTACTTTAAGACCGAGCTATGCTGAAGTGCATAGCAATCTGGGCGTGGTACTCAGAGCGCAAGGCAGGCTGGAAGAAGCAGCTGCGTGCTTCACACGTGCTATTCAGCTGAAACCCGACTATAGCGAAGCCTACGGCAACCTTGGTGTGATATTTAAAGAAACAGGGCAGGTCGATGAAGCCATCAAATACTATCGTCAGGCGCTTAGTCTCAGGCCGGATTTTGTAGAGGCACTTAGCAATCTTGGAGTTGCGCTCAATGAACAAGGGCATACCGACGAGGCCATCAGCAGTTATCGCAAAGCATTAGCGCTTAGACCGGACTATGCGGAAGCAAACACCAATCTGGGAACTGTATTGAAGGAGCAAGGCCAATTCGATGAGGCCAAGGCGGTCTACCAACGCGCGCTTGCGGTTAATCCATATCTGGTAGAAGCGCATGTCAATCTCGCACAGTTGATGCAGGATACCGGCAAAGCGGAGGAGGCGCTAATCCACTATCGCAATGCCTTGGACATCGCGCCAACTTTGCTGGCGGCGCACCAAGGCATTCATTTGGCTTTGCAACGCATCGTGCCCGAGTGGCATGTTCCCATGATGAATGAGCATAGGCGTAATCAGGCCTATTTCGATGCATTACAAAATGCCATCACACCGGATTCGACGGTTTTTGAGATAGGCACAGGCTCCGGCTTGCTCTCCATGATGGCAGCAAAATCGGGCGCCAAGCAAGTCACTACTTGTGAAGTCGTACCTTTGATCGCAGCGGTTGCCCAGCGCATCATTGAGGACAATGGTTTTGAAAAAAGCATCAAAGTGATCGCCAAAAAATCAGGGAGTATAGAAGTCGGTGCGGATATGGCAGAAAAAGCCGATATTCTTGTATCGGAGGTATTCTCCAGCGAACTTCTGGGAGAAGATGTCTTGCCCAGTATCGAGGATGCCAAGCACAGGTTGCTCAAGCCCGAAGGTCGCGTCATCCCCGCATTGGGTCACATAGCCATTGCCTTGTTCACGGGGGATGACATGAGGCAGAACCTGATGGTGGATGATACTTATGGTTTCAACTTGCAGCATTTCAATTCCGTTGTCTCGAAGAAACGGATGGTTGCGAGAAGCGATCTGAATGTCACGCTGCTTAGCGATGGCATCAATGCATTCACTTTTGATTTCCAGAATGACCGTTTCTTTCCTGCCGAGACCAAGACCATCAATATCCCGGTGACGACCTCAGGCAGGTGTTATGGCATCATTCAGTGGATGCGACTCCAGATGGATGAGACTGGGGTTTTCGAGAACCATCCATGCGAGAATGCGCCGGTGGCAAATTGGCAGCAGAGCGCTTTTATGTTTGATCAGGCTGTCGACTTGGAAGTGGGGCAGGTGGTAGTAATTTCTGCACAGCATGACCGTAAGGTATGCTGGTTTTTCCTTGATGAAGTTAAACCGGCAAAGTGACTCGAAGCTGGCGCTTAACCTGCCAGTTTTTGTACTGCGCTTACGAGTACCTGTGGATCAAAAGGCTTTACCAGCCAGGCATTAACGCCTGCAGCACGGCCTTCCGCTTTTTTTGCGTCGTCCGATTCCGTGGTCAGCATGAGGATGGGTGTAGATTTGTATTGCGGCAGGGCACGTAATGCTTTTATCAGAGTCAAGCCATCCATGTTCGGCATATTCTGGTCTGTCAGTACCACATCAAAGGTTTTTTCTTTTGCCTTGTTCAACCCATCCTGACCATCCACGGCTTCCGTCACATCATAGCCAGCGGTAGTCAGCGTCATCGATACCATTTTTCTGACAGTTGATGAATCGTCTATATTCAGAATCGTTTTTGCCATTGTTCCCTCGTCTCCTAAAAAAAGTCCACGCCACCGGCTTCCACATTCATTTGCTTGACCGGGTTGTGCCTTGATTTTTCTATCATTTGTGTGACTCCCTGAATCGCATTACGTATCCGTGCCAGTCGGTCGGATTCATTCTTGTTTTCGATGCCTATACGACTGATGCCATCCAGCAAGGATTGAATGATGCTCATGCGCTTACCGGCATGATTCAGCAACTGTGTGGCAAGGTCTTCAAATTGCATGGTGGTGATCGCAGTGCGAACATGCTTTTCCACATCATCGGTGGAATGGGAAAGTTCTTTCACAGCATTCACCATGGTCTGATTAATACCTTGTATGGTACTCATCATGGATTCAACATTGGCCTTTGACTGCATCGCAAAGCTCATGTTTTGAGAAGAAAATTGTTGAATAACACCGCCTGTCTGGCTGACTGCATCGGTGACCTCATTCATATGGCTGCGAATCTGGGTGCTGAACTCTGCGGAACGTAATGACAGCTTGCGTACTTCATCTGCCACCACCGCAAAACCCCGCCCCGATTCTCCGGCACGGGCTGCTTCAATTGCCGCATTAAGCGCCAGTAAGTTGGTCTGACTGGAGATGCCCTCGACTTCATTGAGGATGTTGTTGACTTTACTCAGCTGCGAACTTATTTCGGCCATTTTATCGACCAGGCTCATTCCCTGATGGTGACCTTGAACCGTGTTATCTACAAACATGCCCAAGGTAGTGGATGTTTCGGTGAGAAACTTGTCGAAGGTGATTTTTTCGCCGTCCGCAGAAGCACTCCCTTCCTGGGTTGTGATCTGCAATACCAGTTTTTGTTGCAAGTCTGAATTGAATTTCAATTCAGTAAAGCTACCGACCAGCTTCTGTCCGGCATCAACGAGCAATGTCTGCAATTGAGCCAATTCGCTTTGCGTATTGGATACTTGATTATTGAATTCCTCATTAAGGATATTCAGCATGCCGTCGAAACTATCGGCAAGACTTGATAACTCATTATTGATGAGTTCCAGTTTGGAGTGGTCAGTCTGTGCTTCTGGCGAACCCTGATTGCCAATGATGATAAGCATGATAATGGATGCCACAACCAGCACCGCGATTTGCAGCGGGTTGAGTCCATGTCCGTCGCTTGCAAGCAACAGGACGGAGGTAATCATCGCTACCGCGATGACAAAGCCGAAGAAAACGGATTTTTTTTGCATATGTAATTTAAGGAGAAAATTGTTGAGCGGATTTGTTAGAATTCGCCTTTTTAATCCTGATGTAAATCCAATATGTGAATAGTATTCGCGATTGTACTGAAATAGTGCAATAAAACGAAGGACTAATCCAGCGTTTCATATTGGTCGCCTTAATTTAGAGATTCCTTGAAATGATCCGCACCCGATTTGCACCCAGCCCAACCGGATTTTTACATATAGGAGGTGCGCGTACTGCTTTGTTTTCATGGGCTTATGCGCGCAAGCATGGTGGTAAATTCATCTTGCGCATCGAAGATACCGATGTGGAACGTTCAACACCGGAAGCGGTGCAGGCGATTCTGGATGGCATGAACTGGCTGGGGCTGGACTACGACGAAGGCCCGTATTATCAGATGCAGCGCATGGAACGCTACAAGCAGGTGATCCAGAAGATGCTCGACGAAGGCAAGGCTTATCACTGTTATTGCAGTCGTGAAGAGCTGGATGCGATGCGTGCCAGTCAAATGGCGGCCAACCTGAAACCGCGCTACAACGGATTCTGGCGTCCGGAGCCAGGCAAGGTGCTGCCTGAAACGCCCGCAGGTATCCCCCCAGTGGTGCGTTTCAGGAATCCTGCCGATGGCGTGGTCGCATGGGACGACATGGTGAAAGGTCGTATCGCGATTTCCAACCAGGAGCTGGACGATTTGATTATTGCGCGCGCCGATGGTACGCCCACTTACAACTTTTGTGTGGTGGTGGATGATGCAGACATGGGCATCACACACGTGATCCGTGGCGATGATCATGTCAACAACACACCGCGCCAGATCAATCTGTTGCAGGCGCTAGGAGCAACGATTCCGCAGTATGCCCATCTTTCCATGATTCTGGGCGATGACGGGCAAAAGCTTTCCAAGCGTCATGGCGCTGTGAGCGTGATGCAGTATGCTGAAGACGGCTATTTGCCGCCAGCAGTTTTGAATTATCTGGCGCGTCTTGGCTGGAGCCATGGAGACGAGGAAGTATTCACCATGCAGCAGTTTTGTCAGTGGTTCGACCTGGATCACATCACGCCGTCCGCAGCACAGTTCAATACTGAAAAGCTGAACTGGTTGAACGCGCATTACCTGAAGCAATCCGCGAACGGTTTGTTAGCGGAAGAGGTGGCAAAACGTCTTTCAGCGCGCGGCATTGATAGCAATAGCGGTGTCGATTTGTTAGCGGTGATCGCGTTGTACAAGGAACGGGTATCAACGCTGAATGAGCTGGCAGGCGCGGTGGAGTTCTTTTATAAGCAGATACAGCCCAGCCAGGAATTGCTGGATAAGCATCTGACCTCTGATGTCATTCCAGTGCTGAAAGCCTTGGTAGCAAATCTGGATGCCGGCGCGTGGGCGCAGCAAGCCATACATGATGCGATTCAACAAGCAGTAACCGATAATAGTCTAAAGTTTCCCAAAATCGCCATGCCGCTGCGCGTGATGGTCACGGGCGGCGCGCAATCGCCTTCGATTGATGCTGTGATGGAACTGATGGGCAAACAGGAAGTCTTATCCCGTATCAACAAGTATCTTGTATAAACCTTTATCGGGGAGTTTTGCCTGAGTGATAGCAAACCGTGAAAAATAAGCGTAAAGTAGTTAATACCAACCATATTAAAAGAATCACCCCGCTAAAGAGGGAGAAATAATGAATATCAAAAGCCCCATGTTGCAAGATCCATTCCTCAACACTTTGCGCAAAGAGCATGTTCCCGTATCCATTTATCTGGTGAATGGGATCAAGCTCCAGGGTCAAGTGGACTCCTTTGATCAATATGTCATTCTGCTGAAAAATACGGTCACGCAAATGGTATACAAACATGCCATATCCACCATTGTTCCTGCGCGTGCGGTGAGCCTTTCTGGGGGTTCCGGAGTTGCTGAAACGGATTGAACCGCATCAACTGCTTTGTTTCCTTCTGATGTTTGCGCGTAATGATAGCTAGGCATGTTTGATAGACCTGTCGGCAACGATGCTGCGGTGCTGGTGTGTCTGGATTTTGGCGATCCTGAGTATGTGGATAGTCTGCAAGAACTTCATCATTTGGCGAGCAGTGCAGGTTTGAAGGTAACAGCCGTGGTTGAGGGTCGCCGCCCCAAGCCTGATGCGGCATTATTCGTGGGTAGCGGAAAGGCCGAAGAATTGCGTGCCAGCCTGCTTGGTAACGCCTCCAAGCTTGCCATATTCAATCATGATTTATCACCTTCACAGCAACGCAATCTGGAAAAGCTGCTGGAATGCCGGGTGTTGGATCGTACCGGCCTCATCCTCTACATTTTTGCGCAACGTGCCAAAAGTCACGAAGGTAAATTGCAAGTCGAGCTGGCACAGCTGGAGCACTTATCGACGCGCTTGATACGTGGCTGGACTCACCTGGAGCGGCAAAAAGGCGGTATCGGGGTGCGCGGCGGACCCGGCGAAACGCAGTTGGAATTGGATAGACGCCAGATCCGGGAGCGCGTGAAGTTATTAAAGGAAAAGTTGCAAAAACTAAAGGCACAGCGCGGCCAGCAGCGAAGTTTTCGCAGGCGGTCCGGGGTGCTTTCGGTATCGCTGGTAGGCTACACCAATGCCGGAAAATCAACCCTGTTCAACCGACTTACCCAATCCGGGGTGTATGCCGCAAATCAGCTGTTTGCCACGCTGGATACGACTTCCCGTAAACTTTATATTCCGGACTGCGGTCAAATCGTGTTGTCGGATACGGTCGGGTTTATTCGAAATCTGCCCCACACCCTGGTAGAGTCATTCGGTGCGACGCTGGAAGAAGCTGCTCAGGCGGACTTGTTGTTGCATATCGTGGACGTTGCCAGCGAAGCACGCGAACAGCAGATCATTGAAGTGAATCGTGTGTTGAAAGAGATTGGTGCGCAGGATGTGCCGCAGTTGCTGGTGTTGAACAAGATAGACAGTGCAGGGATGGAGCCGGGTCTGGAGCGTGACGAGTATGGTAAAATCAGCAAAGTTTGGGTTTCAGCGCAATATGGTTCAGGATTGGACTTCATCCGGCAGGCTTTAGCCGAACGGCATCAAAAAATCGAACTTAATTCCCCCGAGCTGCTTGCGGGATAGGCTTGATAATCACTGGAGTAGATATGGCATCAAATGACCCCGGTTGGGGCGGTAATGGTGGTAATAACAACGGTGGCAAGAATGATGGCCCGCCTGATCTCGATGAGATGATGCGCGACCTCACGCGCAAAATCAACAAACTGTTCAGCCGTGGCGGCAAAGGTGGCAATGGTGCGCCGCAGCCTGCCACGCCATCTCAGCCTGCGGGCTTGGGTGGAGTGGGGCTGGTGTTGGCTCTGGTCGTTTTCATTTGGGTGGGTACCGGTTTTTATATCGTCGATCAAGGCAAGCGCGGCGTGGTGTTGCGTTTCGGCAAGCATGTTGAAACCACGCTACCGGGTCCGCGTTGGCACATGCCGTGGCCGATTGAAACGGTGGACACCGTCAATCTGCAGCAGGTGCGTACGGTTGAAGTAGGTTACCGAGGACATACCGAAGAGGGTACCGAGCGTAGTCGCAACCTGCATGAGTCGTTGATGCTGACGGACGATGAAAATATCATTGATTTGCAATTCGCCGTGCAATACGACCTTAAAAGCCCTGAAGATGCTTTATTCAATAATCGTTCCAGCGAGTCTCCCAGCGCAGAGGAGGATTCTGTGCGCGGTATCGCAGAAACGGCTATACGAGAAGTAGTGGGCAAGAACCGTATGGATTTTGTCCTGTATGAAGGTCGCACGGAAGTGGCGCAAAAGGTCAAGGAGTTGATGCAACAGATTCTTGATCGGTATCAAACGGGAATCCATATGGTGAGCGTGACCATGCAAAACGCACAACCGCCGGAACAAGTGCAGGCCGCATTTGATGATGCGGTGAAAGCAGGACAGGATCTTGAGCGTCAAAAGAATGAAGGACAAGCCTATGCCAACGACGTCATTCCGAAAGCGCGCGGTACCGCAGCGCGCTTGATGGAAGAGGCCAATGGCTACAAACAACGCGTGATCAACGAAGCGGAAGGTAATGCCAGCCGCTTCAGTCAGGTGCTGACGCAATATCAAAAGGCACCGCAAGTAACGCGCACGCGTTTGTATCTGGAAGCGCAAGAGCAAGTGCTTTCCAATTCCAGCAAAGTGTTGATAGATCAAAAATCCGGGAGCGGTCAAATGTTGTATCTCCCATTGGATAAACTGATGGGGCAGCCTGCTGCACCGGCCCAGGCCGCTGCGCCTGTGATACAACCCATCACCCCGTCTCTGCCAAGTCAGGAGTCGCTGGAGTCGATGGCACGTTCGCGCGATGCCTCGCGCAGCCGTGACCGGGAGGACAGACCATGAAAAGCTTAGGCGCAAGCATAGCCGTACTTATCGTTGTTCTGATCGCACTCAGCCTGTCAGCGTTTACCGTGGATCAGCGTGAATACGCGATCGTGTTCCGTCTGGGCGAGATCGTATCGGTGAAAAAAGAGCCGGGATTGTACTTCAAGGTGCCGCTGGTGGAGAACGTACGATATTTTGAGAAGCGGATCGTGACGCTGGATTGGGTAGAGCCGGATCGTTTTATTACCAGCGAGAAAAAAAACGTACTGGTCGATTCGTTCGTCAAATGGCGCATCATTGATCCTGCGCAATATTACGTATCCGTGCGTGGTGATGAACAGCAGGCGGAAGCACGTTTATCGCAGGTGGTGAATGATGGTCTGAGAGCAGAATTTGGCAAACGTACCATACATGATGTCATCTCCGGTGAGCGCGAGCAGATCATGGAGATACTACGTACCAAGGCCGACCTGGAAGCAAGGCAAATGGGTATCCAGGTCGTGGATGTGCGGCTGAAGCGTGTGGATCTGCCTCCAGAAGTCAGTGATTCCGTATTCCAGCGTATGGAAGCGGAGCGCAAGCGTGTAGCTAATGACCTGCGTTCGCAAGGCGCAGGCGCGGCAGAAAAGATACGTGCCGATGCCGACAAGCAGCGCGAGGTGATTATTGCTGAAGCTTTCCGTGATGCGCAGCGCATCAAGGGTGAGGGCGATGCCAAGGCGACCGAGATTTACTCCGAAGCTTATGGTCGCGACCCAGAGTTCTATGCGTTCTATCGCAGCCTGGAAGCTTACCGTAACACTTTCCGCAACAAGTCCGATGTGCTGGTGCTGGATCCAAGTTCTGAATTCTTCAAATACCTGAAGAATTCTGGCAGCGGCAGCCACAAACCCAGGAAATAAGCCTTGAAACAGGGCTTATTGCTGGCGTTCGGGCTAATGCTGGTGCTGGAAGGCATACTTCCTTTTCTGGCACCTGAAGCCTGGCGTCAGACGTTTCGCCGCCTGATCTCTTTCAGTGATGGGCAATTGCGTTTTATAGGGCTGGCTTCGATGCTGGGCGGGCTTATAATGATTTTCATCATCAATAATACTTAAGTCATGATGACTAAAACCGACTTACGTCACTGGCTACTGCCGGAATACATAGAAGACGTTCTGCCTGCAGAAGCGCAACACATAGAACAATTGCGTCGCAAATTGCTGGATCTGTTTCGCACCTACGGTTATCAGTTCGTGATCCCGCCAATGCTGGAATATCTGGAATCGCTGAATGCCGGTGTCGGGCACGACCTGGATTTGCTTACATTCAAGGTGGTGGATCAGCTTTCGGGACGTTTGATGGGTATACGCTCCGACATTACACCACAAGCAGCGCGCATTGATGCACAGCGCCTCAATCATGAAGGTGTGACCCGCTTGTGTTACGCCGGAAGCGTGTTGCGCACCCAGGCAGACGGCGCGGCACAGACACGCCAGCCACTGCAAGTCGGTGTGGAACTGTTCGGTCACGCCGGTATAGAAAGTGATCTGGAAATACAACACCTGATGGTGCAATCCTTGCGTCTGGCAGGTGCCACCAGGTTGGTGGTGGATCTGAGCCACGTCACCATTTTCCGTACCCTGATCAACCGCGCCGGTATCGCCGCCGAAACCGAAACCGACCTATTCGCTGCACTGCAGGGCAAAGATAGCGGGGCGCTGCAAGCATTGCTGAGTGATGCGGACAGTGCCACCCGTGATGCCATCATGGCGCTGCCAACGTTGAGTGGCGGCGTAGAGGTATTGCAACTGGCACAGCAGGTGCTGCCGCAATATGCCGAGATCAAACTGGCACTGCAAGAGCTCAAGCGCGCGTCGCAACAACTGGCGGAGCTGGATGTTGAAGTCAGCCTGGATCTATCTGAGCTGCGCGGATATCACTATCATAGCGGTATGGTATTCGCGGCCTATACCGATGGCCAGACCAGTGCACTGGCACTGGGCGGACGTTACGATTTTGTCGGCCAGATATTCGGACGGTCGCGTCCGGCAACAGGTTTCAGTATGGACATGCGTACCTTAACCGCATTGTCTGCCGTATCCAAGCTGGCACAGGGCATACTTGCGCCATATATGGATGATGCCGACTTGCAACAGAAGGTAGAACAGTTGCGGACCAAGGGTGAGGTGGTGGTTGTGGATTTGCCGGGTCATCAGCAGCAGGTGGCCGAATTGAATTGTGACCGCAAATTAGTGAAAAACGACAAGGGTTGGGAAGTTGTTGCCAACACTTAACAGAAAATAAAACTGGTTAAATAAAATGGGAAAAAACGTCGTTGTCATCGGCACTCAGTGGGGTGATGAGGGTAAGGGGAAAATCGTTGACTGGCTCACCGATCATGCTGAAGGTGTGGTTAGGTTTCAGGGTGGACACAACGCCGGACATACCCTGGTCATCGGAGGACAAAAAACGGTGTTGCACCTGATTCCATCCGGGGTGCTACGCAGCAACGTGCAATGTTACATAGGCAACGGTGTGGTGCTGTCGCCGCAGGCGCTATTGAAAGAGATGCGTGAGCTGGAACATGCAGGTGTGGATGTACGATCACGCCTGAATATCAGCGAGGCTTGCCCGTTGATCCTGCCTTATCATGTTGCCCTGGATCAGGCGCGTGAAGGTGCCAAAGGCAGCGACAAGATAGGTACTACCGGTCGCGGCATTGGCCCGGCATACGAAGATAAGGTGGCGCGCCGTGCCATCCGCGTTCAGGACATGTTCCACCGCGAAAGATTTGCGGCAAAACTGGGAGAAGTTCTGGATTATCACAACTTTGTACTCAAGAATTACTTCCATGTAGACACCATCGATTTCCAGCGTACTCTGGACGATACGCTGGCACTGGCAGAACAGATCAAGCCCATGGTCGCGGATGTGCCTAACCTGCTGTACAAGGCCAACAAGGCCGGAAAGCCTTTGCTTTTCGAAGGTGCGCAAGGCGCGTTGCTGGATGTGGACCACGGTACTTATCCGTTCGTCACTTCATCCAACACCATCGCCGGTGGCGCATCCACTGGCAGCGGCGTAGCACCGCAAATGCTCAATTACGTACTTGGGATCACCAAAGCCTATGCCACGCGCGTAGGTTCCGGCCCATTCCCCACCGAGCTGTACGACGCAGTGGAAAAGCAGGATCCGATAGGCAAGATGCTGGCCACCAAAGGCCATGAGTTCGGCGCCACTACCGGTCGCGCCCGCCGTTGCGGATGGTTCGATGCCGCTGCTCTGAAAAGATCGATCCAGATCAATGGTGTGAGCGGTATGTGCATCACCAAGCTGGATGTGATGGATGGCATGGAAACGATACGCCTGGGGGTAGGGTATCGTTATGGTGATGCTACCTACGACATCTCTCCGGCAGGGGCGGAAGCCATGCAAAGTTGCGAACCGATCTACGAAGAATTACCCGGCTGGAGCGAGACCACCGTGGGTATCAAGCGTTATGAGGATTTGCCCGCCAATGCAAGGCGTTATTTGCAGCGAATGGAAGAAGTCTGTGAAGTGCCTGTAGACATGATCTCTACTGGTCCGGATCGCGAAGAAACCATCGTGCTACGCCATCCGTTCGAGGTTTAGCCACCTTGTCCACCAAGCAGGAAAACCAACGCCTGGCTTGGGCACTCACCGGTTCCGGACATTATCTGCGTGAGTGTCTGGACATCATCGCGACCCTGCAGGATGTCGATCTGTTCCTGAGTCGGGCAGCGGCAGAGATTCTGCAACAGTACGGTTACAAGCATGATGTAGGCCGCGTGTTTCAGGACAAAACGGCGAGCAGTGTGCCGGTAGGTCTGTTCTATGAGGGGCTTTACCACGGCGTGGTCATCGCGCCTACCAGTTCCAACACCATCGCCAAAATGGTGTGCGGTATTTCCGACAACCTCATCACCAACATCTATGCGCAGGCAGGCAAGTGCCGCGTCCCCACCATCGTTTTCGCCTGCGATACCGACACAGAGCTGGAATCTGAAGCGCCGCGCGACAACAGAGTGAAGGTGTATCCGCGGCGTATGGATCTTGCGAATGTAGAAACACTCAAGACTTTTGAAGCGACCATCGTAGTTGAGGATGCCGTGCAGTTGGAGAGCGCCCTTAAGGCACATCTGGCATGTCTAAAAACAACATCCTGTTCCTGACCGGCAAACTTGCCGAAAGCAGTCTGAATAAAACGCTGACGGCGATGCAGCCGACAGATTTCGATTATCAAGTGGCACAACTGGGTATCTCAGTCGCCGCATTGATGACGCCCGAATTCATCGCGCGCCGTTTACCTGATGCGCGCGGTGCCGACAGGATACTGGTACCGGGAATGTGTCAGGGAGAGTTGGAGCTTCTGGCCGAAAAATACGGCGTTCCGGTCGATCGTGGGCCCGAGGATATGAAGGACCTGCCGCTGTATTTCGGTCACGACGGTAAGCCACCTGATTTATCAAAACACGCTACCCTGATCTTCGCAGAAATTGTGGATGCGCCTTATCTCAGCGTAGAAGGCATCCTGCTGCGGGCTGCCGAGTACAAAGCGCAAGGCGCAGATGTGATCGATGTGGGCTGCATTCCCAACGTGGCATTCCCGCATCTGCATGACGCGGTGCAGGCACTTAAAGCTGCCGGTTATCAGGTCAGCGTGGATTCCATGCAGAATGATGATCTGTTGTGCGGCGGCAAGGCCGGCGCAGACTACCTGCTCAGCCTGACGGAGAAAAGCCTGTGGATCTCGGAAGAAGTGGCGGCTACGCCTGTCCTGATCTCCGCAAAACCCGGCAGTATGGCTTCGCTGTACAGAGCCGTTAATACCATGCTGATAAAAGGGCGTCCGTTTCTGGCCGACCCCATTCTCGACCCCATTCCCTTTGGTCTGGCCGCCTCTCTTGTACGTTATTACAAGCTACGCAAGAAATTCCCGGGCATAGACATCATGATGGGTGTAGGCAATCTGACTGAATTGACTGATGCCGATACCACCGGCATCAACGCCATATTGTTCGGCGTCATTGCCGAGTTGGGGATCAATGCGGTATTGACGACATCGGTCAGTCCTCATGCTCGTAATGCCGTTGCCGAAGCCGATATGGCACGCCGGGTAATGTATGCCGCCAGTCAGGACAGGCGTTTGCCACGCGACTATTCCGGCGATCTGCTGGGGCTGCATGACCGTCGGCCGTTTCCCTATAGTGAGGAGGAAGTGGCTGGGATCGCCGCGCAGATCAAAGACCCGAGCTTCCGTATCCAGACTACCGAGGCCGGCATTCATATTTACAATCGTGACGGGCTATTTACCGAGGTTGACCCGTTCCGTCTGTATCCGCATCTCAAAGTGGAAAATGATGCCTCTCATGCGTTTTATCTTGGTGTGGAGCTGGCGCGGGCGCAAATCGCCTGGCAATTGGGCAAACGCTATATTCAGGATGAAGAGCTGAAGTGGGGCTGCAATACAGCCAAGCAGGATGCAAGAGGGCGGGTGGCGCACCGGGAAGCTTCGCGCCTGGAAAAAAAGAAGAAATGATAGAAAAGGAAAAAATGATTTTTGAAACGATAGTCACCAGCCTGAATGCGGATGGTAGCCCGCATATCGCGCCGTTTGGCATACGCGAGATGGATGGCCTGGTATTGATCGCGCCATTCCAGCCATCAACCAGCCTGGAGAATTTACTGCGCGCAAAAACTGCAGTGCTTAATCTCACGGATGACGTGCGTATATTCGCAGGTAGCCTGATCGGCAGGCGCGAATGGCCTGTAACTGCGGCCAGTAAAGTACAGGGTTGGGTGGTGCAGGGCGTATTGGCACATCGTGAATTGGAGCTGGTGAAAGTGGTTGAAGATGCAGTGCGTCCGCAACTCTGGTTTAGCACTGTATACGAACAGACGCATGCGCCGTTTCGGGGTTTTAATCGTGCCCAGGCGGCAGTGATCGAATTGGCTGTGTTGGTCAGTCGATTGCATATGCTTCCGGCAGAAAAAATCGATGCAGAGATCAAATATCTGTCCATCGCCATGGAGAAGGCCGCCGGCGAACGTGAAAAAGAAGCATGGGGCTGGCTGATGGAAGCGATCACCAATTTTCGCGCCGAACAAACAGGGGAGAATCTAGCGTGAGAGAGAACCGGGCATGAGCTTGTTCCTGGCCAGTGTCACCAACCTTAAAGAAGCAAGCATCGCGCTGGAGCTTGGTGCAGATGTAATAGACCTTAAACACCCTGAACAGGGAGCGCTGGGCGCATTACCAATTACCACCATTGAGCAGATTGTAGCTTTCATCGCCAGTCGAAAAACAGTCAGCGCCACCGTGGGTGATTTGCCCATGCAGCCGGATATTCTATTGGACGCGGTTGAGATGGTCGCAGCCACGGGTGTCGATATAGTCAAGATAGGTTTCTTCGCTACCGCTAGTCTTCAGCAGTGCGTAGAAGCATTGCATTCGGTGACACAGGGCGGAGTCAAGTTGATTGCGGTTTTGTTTGCAGATGAGCCAGTGGCGTTAAATGACCTGGCGATTTTTTCTGCTGCGGGGTTTTATGGCGTGATGCTGGATACTGCACGCAAGAATGGTCAGGGCCTAAGAGATTGTCTGGCAAGCTCAGTGATTGCCGATTTTGTAAATGAAGGCCATCGTCTCGGCTTGTTCGTGGGGCTTGCAGGTGCTTTGCAATGTGCAGACATTGCACCATTGTCCGCTTTGCAACCTGACTATCTGGGATTCCGTGGCGCACTTTGCATGGGTCGGCAGCGCACCATGTCCATTGAACCTCAACATATGCAAAATGTGAGTCAGTTGTTGCGTAAATGCCACGAAGCTGACCGGCTTGCAACCGCATAACAACAATAGGCATTGCAATCCCTAGCGGCTTTGGATATAGTCCTCTACAAGAGCCATAATGTTAGCAAAGCGTAGCAATCTCTAACGGTTTGGGTATTGTCAGGCCTATGTGCGGTAACGCACGGTAATCCACAATAACCCACAGTAAATTACTGCCAGCCGAAGTAAACCGAAAACAAACTATTTAAGGATTCGCCATATGAAAACCAAATTGATCAGCCTAGCTGTAGCCGCCGCTCTCGGGATATCCCTTAGTGCTGGAGTGCTTGCAGATGACGCCTATCAGGGCTCATGGTATGTAGTGCCCACTCTGGGAGTAATGCATGCTGATAGCGATTTGGAAGCAAAAAGCACTGAAGCCGCATACGGTGTGCGCCTTGGCAAGGAAATTAGCGATCATTGGGATGTACAACTGGGTTTGACTACTTCCGACCCTGATTCCAAAAACAACATCGGAGGTCTCGCGGCTTCGGGTAATTATCGTCAGACTGTTTTGGGTCTGGATGCGCTATACATGTTCAGTCGCGACAGCCTGCGTCCGTTCGTGCTGGCAGGCTTGGGAGTTGCGCAGAACAAGATCAACTATACCGTAGGTGGCGTTCCTATCTCTGGTAGCAACACCTCATGGATGGCGAACGTTGGTGCCGGTGTGCAGTACTTAGTCAGCGACAACATCGGGCTGCAGGCAGATTTGCGCTACGTATATAGTAATGCTGAAGCCAGCGCGAACACAGTCCACATCAAAACGGATGAGAACGTAGGTAATACCTATCTCAATTTCGGCGTGATTTTCAAATTTGGCGCACCACCTGCTCCAGTAGCAGCTGCCCCAGTTGCAGCGCAGGAACCGGCACCTGCACCTGCTGAGGTTGCACCTCCACCAGCGCCGGAACCGGCACCTGCACCAGCACCTGCTGCGGTACCAGAGACGGAAGGCCCGGCACCGGCTGCTTTTGAGAAGGTTACATTGCAGGCCGAGGTGTTGTTTGATTTTGATAAAGATAATTTGAAGTCTTCAGGTAAGACGCTGCTGGATACGGAAGTGGTAGAAAAGATGAAGGCACATCCTGAAGTTGAGCTTGTGCTGATCACCGGTTACACAGACCGTATCGGTGATGATGGCTACAACCAGAAATTATCTGAGCGTCGTGCCAAGCAAGTGAAAGAATACATTGCCAGTCAAGGCATAGAACCAAGTCGTTTGCACGCAGTCGGCAAAGGTAAACAAGACCCTGTTGAAGCATGTAAGGGCGTGCGTGGCAAGAAGCTCATTGATTGCCTGCAACCTAACCGTCGTGTGGTTGTCGAGATCGAAGTGCAGAAACAGCCTTGATCCTTAATTAACAATTTTAAAAAGCCCCGCTGGTCGGGGCTTTTTTTTGCATTACCATAGGCAATATGGATCCATCTCTGAAATGAATGTAGACCAAATCATCGCAGCACGCTGGATAGTTCCAGTCATGCCGCGTAGCGCAATACTTGAGCATCAAGCTTTAGTGGTTGATGGCGGGCGCATTATCGACCTGCTGCCTCAAGCTGAAGCGCAGCAGAAATACGTTGCCAAACGCACCGAGCGACTGGACAGTCATGTACTGATCCCCGGTTTGATCAACTTGCATACGCATGCTGCCATGAGTTTGATGCGCGGGCTTGCAGATGACCTGTCTTTGATGCGCTGGTTGAATGAACATATATGGCCGGCGGAAACCCGGCATGTTTCCGAGGCTTTTGTAGGTGATGGGACTTTACTGGCTTGTGCGGAGATGTTGCGCGGAGGCATCACCTGTTTTTCCGACATGTATTTTTTTCCTTCAGCTGCTGCTGCGGCTATTGAAAAGGCAGGCATACGTGCAATGCTCGGCCTGGTGGTGCTGGATTTCCCTACCGCTTATGCAACCGATGCCGACGACTATCTGAATAAGGGTTTCGCTGTGCGCGATGCACTACGTGAAAATACGGATGGTCGCATCACCACCTGTCTGGCACCGCATGCGCCGTATACCGTGAGTGACCGCAGCTTTGAGAAGATACTCACTTTTGCCGAGCAACTTGATCTCAACATTCATACACATTTGCACGAAACGCTTGATGAAATCGTGAAAAGTGAAGCTGAATTCGGTTTGCGACCATTACAGCGTTTTGCCAATTTGGGGCTGGTTGGTCCTAATCTGATCGCTGCACATGGCGTACATCTGACCATTAGTGAAATTGAACTACTTGCGGAACGTGGTTGCCATATAGCGCATTGCCCGGCTTCCAATCTCAAACTGGCCAGCGGTATTGCCCCCATTAAAGCGTTACTGGCGCAAGGGGTGAATGTCGGGTTTGGGACGGATGGTGCAGCGAGTAATAATGCATTGGACATCTTTGCGGAGATGCGCCTGGCTGCGTTGCTGGCAAAAGGTGTGAGCGGTGATGCCGAGGCATTGGCTGCATCGCAGGCGCTGGAGATGGCAACGATCAACGCGGCCAAGGCACTTGGCTTGGAGCATGAAATAGGCTCTATTGAAATAGGCAAGCGCGCAGATCTGACGGCTATAGATATGTCTTCTGTGGAAACCACGCCATGCTATGACCCGCTGTCGCATCTGATATACGCTGCAGGGCGTGAACAGGTGACTCATGTGTGGGTGGATGGCATGCTGTTGCTGGAACAGCGTATGCTAACGAAAATCGACATGAATGAAATCAAGGAAAAGGCCAAACTATGGCAGAACAAGCTGCAAGCACGCTGAGTGGTAATGTAGATGCTCAGGAGTTAGGGAAATTCGCTGCTCTGGCGCATAAGTGGTGGGACAAGAACAGCGAATTCAAACCATTGCACGACATCAATCCGTTACGTCTGGATTATATAGACGGTATCGCCGCATTAAATGGCAAGGTCGTGCTGGATGTAGGGTGTGGTGGTGGTATTCTGTCGGAATCCATGCATCAGCGCGGTGCGAAAGTGACAGGCATAGACCTGGGTGAAAAGGCATTGGGCGTGGCGCGTCTGCACCAGTTGGAGAGTGGTGCAACTGTTGATTACCGCTGCATCTCCGTCGAACAGCTAGCCAAGGAGCAACCGGCCGGTTTTGATGTGGTGACCTGCATGGAGATGCTGGAGCATGTGCCCGATCCGGCATCGGTAGTCAGTGCCTGCGCTAGTCTGGTAAAACCTGGCGGGCATGTGTTTTTCTCTACCCTGAACCGTAACCCTAAATCCTATCTTTTTGCTGTCATCGGTGCGGAATACCTGCTGAATCTGCTGCCGCGCGGCACGCACGATTATGAAAAATTCATTAAACCGTCGGAACTGGCCGCTTGGGCGCGTAGCTCAGGGCTGGAAGTGCAAGCTCCTGTAGGTATGAGCTACAACCCTTTGACCAAGCATTACTGGCTGAGTCATGACGTAACAGTCAATTATCTGTTGCACACCATCAAGCTGTGAGTGTGCAACTGGTACTGTTTGACCTGGACGGCACGCTTGCCGACACCGCGCCGGATCTGGCGCATGCCCTTAATCTCCAGCGTGAAAAGCACGGCATGGCTGCATTAGCTCAAGACATCATTCGCCCTTATGCGTCGCACGGAACACCCGGTTTATTAAAAATTGGTTTTGGCCTGGCGCGCGACGATGCCACTTTCGAGAGCATGCGTGAAGAATATCTGGCGTTATATGACCAGGTGTTCTGTCGTCAGCCCACGCTGTTTGCTGGCATTGCTGAATTACTGCAACAGCTTGAGGCGCGCCAATTCAAATGGGGCGTGGTGACCAACAAGCCGCGACGCTTCACCCTGCCGTTGATGCAAGCGCTAGGCTTATCAGTCCGCGCAGCCTGCATCGTCAGCGGCGACGATTGCGAACGCCCCAAGCCGCACCCGGATACGTTATTGCTGGCAGCACAGCAAGCCCGGATCAGTCCTCAACATTGCATTTATGTGGGTGACGCCGAACGCGACATCATTGCCGGCCGGGCTGCGGGCATGGCAAGCGTGGTGGCGTTGTACGGCTATCTGGGTGAAGCCGACAAGCCGGATGAATGGGGTGCAGGATATACCATCAACACTCCTCTGGAATTGCTTGCTTTGCTCTGACGCTGCTATATTCGTCTGCGCGCTATTTTTCGTTGAGTCGTGAAATCGCCAGCGCAGAGATCGCCGCCAGCACCACGCTGCCGAAGATAGTTGCAGATTGCACAACAGCAATGCCGGCCTTATCCATCAAGGTATACAGTCCCACCAGCAGTAACATGGCGCAATTCTCGAAAAAATTCTGCACGGCGACGGCATGGCCGGTGCCTACACTTTGTTGTCCGCGCTCCTGCAATAATGCGTTCAGCGGCACCACATAGAATCCGCCGCAGGCACCGATCAGCACTAACATTGCAATCGCTGTATAAAGATGGGACAAATGAGCGAAGGCGATGATCAGCAAGCCGATCAGCATGCCTGCCGGCAGGGCGCGGTTGACCTTGCTCAGGCTGACAAAACGGGCAGCAGCAATTGCGCCGACAGCGATACCGATTGCCACCGCGCCGCTCATGTTGGCGGGCATACTCAGATCGTAGATACCAAGTGCTATCGGTACCCAAGCGACCAGGAGCAGGCGCAGAGTCGACCCTGCACCCCAGAACACGCTGGTACCCAGTAGCGAGAAGCGGGAGTCCAGGTCGAGCAACAGGGTCACAAGTGCGCGGAAGAAGTCGCGTACCAGCAACGCTGGGGCAAAACCTTGCATCGTATGCGCGGCAGACAGCCGTGGAATGCGGCTATTGGCGATTGCTGCCAGCAGATAACAGATACAGACAGCGATCAATGCGTTGGTCACTGAACTGCTAGCCAGGCTGCCTCCCACGACAGCACCGAGCAGGATAGCAACAATGGTTGATCCTTCCATCATGCCGTTTGCCTTGACCAGTTTATCCGCATCTACCAACTCACCCAGGATGCCGTATTTTGCGGGCGAATATGCTGCCGCACCAACACCCACAACGCCGTAAGCCAATAATGGATGTAATCCAAATAACATCGCGAGCGCTCCCAGCAATTTTATGGTGTTGGTAATCAGCATCACCCGTCCTTTGGGGTAGGCATCTGCAAACGGACCGACAAAAGGGGCGAGCACAATGAAGGTAGCGACAAAAAATTCCTGCAGCAGAGGGATCTGCCAGCTTGGCGTGGCATGCGATCTTAATATTGCGATGGCAGCGAACAGTAAGGCATTGTCGGCGAGGGCGGAGAGGAACTGCGCGATCAATACGGCTATCATGCCGCGAGGCAAGAGTTTGCTATTCATAGCACTGGATTTAAACATAGGTTGGTTAAACAGATGTTAAAGAGGGCAGTGTGACATGACTGCAAAAAATCAACGCATCGCGTTGCGTTCCAGCATCGCCTGCGCCAGGGTGCCTACATCAACGTGCTCGATCTCGCCCCCCATCGGTAAACCACGAGCGATACGGCTTACTTTCAGCCCGCGTGCCTTGAGCAGTTCACCTACATAATGCGCCGTGGCTTCGCCTTCTACTGTGTAATTGGTCGCGAGGATGACTTCCTGCACTTCGCCATCCTGGGCGCGTTTCAGTAGCCGATCCAGATTGATCTCTTTGGGGCCGACGCCATCCAGCGGCGATAAGCGTCCCATCAGAACAAAATACATGCCGGTGTAGGTTTGGGTTTGTTCCAGCATCAGCAGGTCGGTGGGCATCTCCACGACACACAGCAGTTGAGGGTCACGTTTGCCGGAAGCGCACAACGGACAGGTCTCGGTTTCGCTGAAGTTATTGCACTGCTGACAATGATGTATCTTTTCTAGCGCATTGTGCAGGCCCAGTGCAAGTGATTCTGCTCCCTTGCGGTCACGTTGCAGCAGATGGTAAGCCATGCGCTGTGCTGATTTCGGCCCCACACCCGGCAGGCAGCGCAGCGCTTCTATCAGGTGTTCCAGAGCTGTGGGGGTTTGCATGTAGTTGTGAAGCTATCGGCTAGAACGGCAGCTTCATCCCCGGAGGCAGGGGCATGCCCGCAGTCGCTTTGCCCATTTTCTCCTGCGAGGCGCTTTCGATCTTTTTCACTCCATCGTTGATCGCCAGCACTAACAGGTCTTCCAGCATCTCTCTGTCATCCATCACGCTATCATCCAGACTGACCCGCTTGACCTGGTGTTGCCCGGTGATGATGACTTTAACCATGCCTGAACCTGCCTGGCCTTCGACTTCCAGATTGGCTAGTTCTTCCTGCGCCTGTTTCATCTTTTCCTGCATTTGCTGCGCCTGCTTCATCAGGTTGCCTATGCCACCTTTCATCATTTTCTGTTCTCCTATTGAATGGGTTTGATACTGGATGGGATCACGGTAGCGCCGAATTCCTTCAGCACTTCCTGCACGAATGGATCGGCTCGTAGTGATTCTTCCGCGCTGTTTTGTCGGCTGGCTTTTTCCTCCGAGATCTGCGCGGCAGGGGTGTCCTGTGTTTCGCCGATCTCGATACGCATCTGAAACTGCGCGCCAAAACGATCTTTCAATGCGGTTTTGAGCGGGTTCTGAAAGTTGGGTTCCAGTAAATGTCGTTGATTATTCGGCACTTGCAGCACCAGACCATTTTCATTATTGCTGACCAGGGCGGAATTTTGTGCCAGCGATTTGGCAACACCGGGTTTCAGAGTTTCCGTAAACCCTCGCCAGTTGCCGTCGAAAACATTAGCGGCAACAGGCGAACTTGGGGTGGGCGCATTTTGTGCTGTGGCTTGCACTTCGGACATGACTGGTGGTTGCGATACTTTCGCTGGCGCGGTCGTTTGCGTTGCCCCGCTATAATGACTTGTTGGATTACTTGGGGTAAAAGCCAGCATGCGCAACAGGGTCATGTTGAACCCTGCAAATTCG
Organism: uncultured Methylophilaceae bacterium; assembly: GCA_903834185.1. Taxonomy (GTDB): domain Bacteria; phylum Pseudomonadota; class Gammaproteobacteria; order Burkholderiales; family Methylophilaceae; genus CAILHX01. The sequence continues at coordinate 31,075 of CAILHX010000035.1, read as the reverse complement.
TCAGGCGCCAGCGCGAGGTCGCGTTTGCCCAGAATTGCGATCTGGAAGTAGATCTGCGCGTCTTGAGCACTGATCTGCTGTGCCAGTTGCAAAATGCGTTCACGCTCAGGCAGATCCTCGCGAATGGCGGACGGTGTGGTTTGCGCGATGGCGATCTGGTGTAGCAGCGCAGCGAGGTCTTGCAAGGCGGCATCGAATGACAGGCTGCGTTGTTCCATCTGCTCAGCCAGCTTCAATAATGCAGACCCATCGCCACTCACCAGCGCTTCCAGCAGAGTGAAAAGATAATCCTGGTCTATCGCTCCCAGCATCGCCCGTACTTCACTTTCGTTGACCGCGCCCGCCCCGTAAGCGATGGCTTGATCCAGTAGCGACAAAGCATCGCGCATACTGCCTTCTGCAGCGTGGGCGATCAGATTGAGTGAAGCGCTGTCAGCACTGATATTTTCCTGCTGCAGGATGCTCACAAGATGGCCGGAGATGGATGCGGGCATCATTTGCTTAAGGTTGAATTGCAGGCAGCGCGACAGTACCGTGACCGGCACTTTTTGCGGGTCGGTGGTGGCGAGGATGAATTTAACGTGTGCGGGGGGTTCTTCCAGCGTCTTCAGCATGGCGTTGAAGGCGGAGCGCGACAGCATGTGCACTTCGTCGATGATATAGACCTTGAATCTGCCCATGGTGGGCGCGTACTGCGCGTTGTCCAGCAAATCGCGCATGGCATCCACTTGCGTGTTGGAAGCTGCATCCACTTCTATCAGGTCTACGAAGCGCCCTTTGTCTATCTCGACACAGGTGGTACAGACGCCGCAAGGGCGAGCGGTGATGCCGGTCTCGCAATTAAGTGCCTTGGCAATGATGCGGGCGAGTGTGGTTTTGCCGACACCGCGGGTGCCGGTGAACAGGTAGGCATGGTGCAGTCGTTGTTGTTCCAGCGCATTGGTGATGGCGCGCACTACATGCTCTTGCCCGACCACCTGTTCAAATGTTTTAGGCCGCCACTTACGGGCCAGGACTTGGTAACTCATAGAGGTAACTGATAGCCCGCCTTAACGATGCAGAGTTTCAAAAGGGCGAGCCTTTACCCCGGCACTTGCAGATGGTAACTGTGGCTGCTTGCTTCCGCACCTGACCAGATTGGCTACCCTGCAATGCGGGGAGGCCCGCCATGTGCATTTTAACTCAATCTTGCTAAGCACGAATCGATCATTTCGAGCGTTTTGGACTATAAGATAGCTGCCTGCGCCTCAGTGCGATGGGTGCTGGCGCCTGCGTGGGAACGCGGCTAGCGCCTGCATCGGCCATCAGGTATAGTTTGAGCAACGTTTCACTTTAAATATAACCAATGAAATCGCAATCCAAGCTTTCTAATTTACTAGATATCAAGCATCTGGTTAAGCCTTTTTCCAGTTTTGTGTATGAGATGTACAGTCCTTCGCAGAATAAGCTGGGCACCGTTATTCTGGGCGTGATGGTGGCTGCGCAAACGCTGATCAGTATTTTCTGGATCAATGTGTTTTCCGGACTGGGTGACGGCTATGCATTCATGGTGTTGTTCCCTTATGCCTATATCGTGGTCTCATATGCAAGCCTGCTGATATTCTATCGGCTCAAGCGCACCAATTACTTTACCTTTACCCAACTCGCCATGTTGCTGGTGATGCCTTTTTTCATGCAGTGGATCATAGGCGGGTTTGCCGCATCCAGCAGTATTGCCATATGGGGGATTTTGTCGCCGGTGGGAGCCTTGCTATTGCTGGGCACACGTCAGTCTACCGCCTGGTTTATTTTATTTTTTATGTTGACCATCATCTCGTGGCTCCTGAATAACACCTTTGCTCATTATGCGCCTGCCATCCCTGAACGAATAAGGCAGTTATCGTTTCTGGTAAACGTTAGCGGCGCGGCCACGATCTTGTATCTTGTCATGCGCTATTTTCAGTCGCAGACGGAAAAAGCCATGTATGCGCTAGTGATCGAGCAGGGCAAGACCGATAAGCTACTACTTAACATCCTGCCCAAGAGTATTGCCGACAGACTGAAACTGAGTAGTGACAAAATCGCTGATTTGCATGAGTCGGTGACTATCCTGTTTGCCGACATCGTTGGGTTTACAACGCTTTCAGCGGCGATGAGTCCTGACGACCTGGTGGATATCCTGTCTGATGTGTTTTCCCGTTTCGACAAACTGGTCGAGAAGCATGGCGTGGAAAAGATCAAAACCATCGGTGATGCCTATATGGTAGTGAGCGGGGCGCCGGAGCCCAGAGCGGATCACGCGATTGCCATCGTGAAGCTGGCGCTCGATATGCAAAAAGTACTCAGGGAAATGTCCAAAAACGGCACCGGCCTGATGATGCGTATCGGCATCAATAGCGGGCCTGTGGTGGCAGGCGTGATCGGTAGCAGCAAATTCAGTTACGACTTGTGGGGCGACACGGTCAACATGGCGAGCCGTATGGAAAGTTATGGAGTCCCCGAGCGCATCCAGGTGACACAAGCAGCTTACGAATTACTGAAGAATGATTATAAGTTTGAAAAACGTGAGCCGCTGGAAGTCAAAGGCAAAGGCATAGTACAAAGCTATTTGCTGATTGAAGAGGATATTCCTGTCACTTCTGCCATTAAACAAAAAACAACTATGCCAGCTTAAGTTTCGCAAATAGATGACTTAGGTTACAATTCGCCCCCTTCGCGGAGAGATGGATGAGTGGTTTAAGTCACCACCCTGGAAAGGTGGCACAGGGTTATCCCTGTCGCGAGTTCGAATCTCGCTCTCTCCGCCAATACACTGCATTCAATTGCTTAATTAAATTCCAGAGCGTTTACCAAATCAGCTTTAATGTTTTTGAGTACGCTATCCCAGTCACCCAACGTCTTTTGTCGGTAAAGTTTTGCGCTGGCATACCAGGGACTGTCAACTCTATCCAGTAACCAACGCCAATCTGGTACATGCGGCAATAAAATCCAGGTAGGTTTACCCAATGCGCCACTTAAGTGCGCCACACTTGTGTCCACGCTAATCACGATATCCATCAGTTCACATAATGCTGCGGTATCGGTGAATTCGGCGAGTTCGCTACCAAAGTGTCTGACGTGCGGATTCGCTGCAAGCGCTTCCTTATCTGTATCCCGTACTTCATTTTGCAGGCTTACATACTCGACATCTTGCGGTAGCCTCGCCATGAGTTCAGCAAGCTTCAGGCTGCGGTTGGCATCATTTTTGTGTAGCACGTTGCCGCTCCATACAATGCCCACGCGTTTTCTGCTTTTAGTACCTAATCTAGCTGCCCAGAGCGTAATTTTTTTGGGATCAGCACGTAAATATTGCTGATTACCCGGAATGGAGTCTATGCTGGTATTGCAGGCTAAAGGCAGTGAGAGCAGGGGGCAATGAAAGTCGAAAGCAGGCAAGGTAGCGCCTTTTTCTACCAATTCGCTTACGCCATCAAGTTGTTGAAATAAGCCGATAAGAGAGCTTTCTACTTCGAGGACCAATCGCGCGCCCATTTTAGCTATCAGCGCGACATAACGACAAAACTGTATCGCATCTCCCAAACCTTGCTCGCTATGTAATAGGATGGTTTTGCCATGCAATGATTCTTTGCCCAGCCATAGCGGCTGTGAAAAATTGCGCTGAGGCGAAGTAAAGGTCGTTCGTTTCCAGCGCCATTCATAAAGCCTCCATCCTTGCGCAAAATCGCCATTCAACAACAGCACCAACGATTTATTCCAGTAGGCTTCGGCATAGTCCGGCTGCCACATAATTGCCTGATCGTAGCTGGCTAGTGCAGCGTCCAGTTCTCTGAGTTCTCGCAATATGATACCGCGGTTGGAATAGGCTTCAGGATAATTCGGCTGCAGGGAGATGGCTCGATCGTAACTGGCGATCGCAGCATCCATTCGCCCTAGCTCTTTGAGCGTAATGCCGCGATTGAACCATGCTTTGGCGTAGTCCGGACGTAACGCAATGGCTTGATCATAGCTGGAGAGAGCTGCCTCCGAACGCTTGAGTTCCTGTAGCACGATGCCACGGTTGACATGGGCATCGGTAAAATCCGGTTGCAGGACGAGGGTCTGATCATAACTGGCGAGCGCCGCTTCAAATTGCTTGAGCGTTTGTAGTGCGGTGCCATGGTTGTACCAGGCTGCGGCATAGTCCGGCTGCAGTGCGATGGCTTTATCGTAGCTGGTAACAGCTGCCTCCGGCCGATCAAGCTCCTGTAATGCAAGGCCGCCGCGAATGCAGACTTCGATAGCATAAGTTGGATCGAGTGCAACGGTTCTGTCATAGCTGGCTATTGCAGCTTGCGGTTGTCTGAGGTGTTGCAGTGCGATGCCGCGATTGAACCACGCGTCAGCATAGTCGGGTTTGAGTCGGATAGCTTGGTCGAAGCTGGCAACAGCGGCTTCCGGCTGTTGTAGTTCCTGTTGTATAAGGCCACGGCTGCAAAAGGCCTCAGCGTAATTCGGCTGCAGAGCGATGGCTTTATCGTAACTGACAATTGCAGCCTGTAGTTGCCCGAGCGACGATAACGCAATGGCGTGGTTGGCGTAGAACACCGGATTATCGGGATAAATGTCGATCGCCTTGCCAATCAGATCCACCGCGCGTTGGTAATTTTCTGTTTGGCTGGCAACCACTCCCAGCAGATGCAGACAGTCGCCATGCCTGGGGTTGGTTTTGAGTATATCTTCGTAGATCAGCTGAGCCTGAGCTAATTGGCCCGTTTGATGAAGTTCCAATGCCTGTTGCAGGCGCTGCATTTCAATTTCTGGGGTGATGGGTGGATTCGGTTCTTGCCGGGGATTGTCAGGGGGGCTAACCATCAGCGGATTCTATCAGTACTTAATATATTATCAACTTCAATGTTCACGTTATAATTTGCCATGGCCGATGATACTCTGGAGTTCCTGAAACTACCCCCGCATTCCGTAGAAGCCGAGCAGTCCGTTCTGGGTGGCTTGCTACTGGAAAACGAGGCATGGGACCGCATCGCTGATCTTATCGGGGTGGATGATTTCTACCGCCATGACCACAGGCTGATCTATCTGCATATCTCGCGCCTGGTCGAACACAGCAAACCTGCCGATATGGTGACGGTGGCAGAGGCGCTGGAAAACAATAACGAGCTGGGTAGCGTGGGCGGCATTGCCTATCTGGGCGCGTTGGCGCAGAATATTCCGAGTGCCGCCAACATCCGTCGCTATGCCGAGATCGTGCGTGAACGCGCCATCATGCGAAGATTGGTGGAGGTGGGTTCCAATATCGCCGACAGTGCTTTCAACCCTCAGGGGCGCGATGCCACCACTTTGCTCGACGAAGCAGAAGCGCGCATTTTCGAAATCAAGGAACACGGCGCGCGCGCCAATCAGGGTTTTGTCGACATCAAATCCATCCTGCCCATGGTGGTGGAGCGTTTGGACAAGCTTTCCAATCTGGACGACCCTAACGGCATCACCGGTGTCCCCACTGGCTTCACCGATCTGGACGACATGACTTCCGGGTTGCAACCGGGTGAACTGATCATCATTGCCGGTCGGCCTTCCATGGGCAAGACCGCATTCGCTTTGAATATTGCCGAGAATGTGGCGTTGCATACCGATCAGGCGGTGGCAATATTCAGCCTGGAAATGCCAAACACGCAACTCGCGATGCGTTTGATCGGTTCGGTAGGCAAGATAGACCAGCACAAGATGCGCACCGGGCAACTGGAAGACGAAGACTGGGAACGCCTGACCTATGCACTCGGCAAACTCAACGACGCGCCCATTCACATCGACGAAAGCGGCGGTATAAACGCCATGGAGCTACGCGCCCGCGCACGCCGCCTCAAACGCCAGTGTGAAGCACTGGAAGGCAAGAAGCTGGGGCTGATCGTCATCGACTATCTGCAACTGATGACCTCTGCCAGACAGACTGAGAACCGTGCCACTGAAGTCTCGGAAATCTCCCGTTCATTGAAAGCCCTGGCCAAAGAGTTGAATATACCTGTGATCGCACTGTCTCAGGTCAACCGCAAGATCGAAGACCGGACGGATAAAAGGCCGGTGATGTCGGACTTGCGCGAGTCGGGGGCCATCGAGCAGGATGCCGACGTGATCCTGTTCCTCTACCGTGATGAGGTCTATAACAAGGATACGCAGTACAAAGGCACAGCCGAAGTCATCATCGGCAAACAGCGTAACGGACCTATCGGTTCGATACGCCTGACTTTCCTGGGCGCACATACCCGATTCGAGAACCACGCTTCCGGTCAGATACAGGAGTAAAGGGGTGGCTTTGCAAACCCAACGCCCGATCAAAGCTTTCATTCACGGCGCTGCGTTGCGCCGCAATCTTGGCATCGTCAGATCACGCGCACCACTCTCCAGAGTCATGGCGGTCGTCAAGGCCAACGCCTACGGACACGGATTGCTGCGCGTCGCCGAGGCACTGTCGGATGCTGACGGATTTGCTGTATTGGGGCTGGATGAAGCTATTGCCTTGCGCGAAGCGGGCTACGACCAGACCATCATGCTGCTGGAAGGGTTGTTTCATGCCGACGCGTTGAAGATCGCTTCGGCATACCGCCTGTCGCTGGTGGTACATAACGAACAGCAACTGCAAATGTTCGAAGCCGACAACAACCCAGGCAACAATCCGGTCGAAGTATTCATGAAAGTAAATTCCGGCATGAACCGCCTGGGTTTTGCCCCCGACATATTCGCGACCATGCTCAAGCGTCTGGAAGGCTGTACCAACGTCATAGGCATTACCCTGATGACGCATTTTGCCAATGCCGACGAAAGCATAGGGATCAACGACCAGTTGGCATTGTTTAATCAACTGACAGCCGGTTCGCGCTATCCCAAAAGTCTGGCCAATTCTGCGGCAATATGCAGATACCCCGAAGCACATGCAGACTGGGTCAGGCCGGGTATCATGCTATATGGTTCCAGCCCGTTTTCTGATGTCGCTGCATCAAGTCTGGATATTGAGCCCGCCATGACGCTTACCAGCGAGATCATCGCCGTTCAATCCCTGAAACCGGGCGATAGCGTAGGTTATGGCAGCCTGTTCCACGCGGACAGCCCCACACGTGTCGGCGTGGTTGCATGCGGGTATGCCGATGGTTATCCAAGGCATTCCCTGACGGGTACGCCGATCTGCGTTAACGGTCTCATCACCCGTACGTTGGGGCGTGTTTCCATGGATATGATTTATGTGGATATCACGGAGATCCCGAATGCGAAGATAGGCAGCCCGGTGGAGCTATGGGGCAAACAGGTTTCAGTGGATGCCGTGGCGCAGGCGGCTGGGACTGTGGGCTATGAACTGTTGTGCGCAGTCGCACCACGTGTGACAGTGGAATTTACCGATGTGTAAAAAGGCCAGCCAGGATGGCTAAGCAGAAAACCATCTATACCTGTACCGAGTGTGGCGGGCAATCGCCCAAGTGGCAAGGTCAATGTCCGCATTGCATGGCCTGGAACACCTTGGTGGAAACCATCGCCGAAACGGTGAGTAGCAACCGTTTTTCTGCATTGGCACAAACCGCGGAAGTGCAAAGCCTGGCGGAGGTGGAGGCTGTGGATGTGCCACGTCATCCAACCGGCATTGCAGAATTCGACCGGGTACTGGGCGGCGGGCTGGTGCAGGGTGGGGTAGTGCTGATCGGAGGCGACCCCGGCATCGGCAAATCCACGTTGCTGTTGCAGGCGCTTTGTCATATCGGTAGCCAGCGCAAGGTGCTGTATGTGAGCGGTGAGGAATCTGCGCAACAGATCGCGTTAAGGGCAAAAAGATTAAGTCTGGATGCCAGTCAGGTGCATCTGCTGGCCGAGATCAGTTTGGAAAAGATCAGCGCCGCGCTCAATGCACACAAGCCGGAAGTGGCGGTGATTGATTCCATACAGACGTTATATTCGGAAGCTTTGCAATCTGCCCCCGGCTCGGTGGCGCAAGTGCGCGAGTGCGCGGCGCAACTCACCCGCATCGCCAAGCAAACCGGCATCACCATCATCCTGGTCGGTCACGTCACCAAGGAAGGCACGCTGGCAGGTCCGCGCGTGCTGGAGCATATCGTGGATACGGTACTGTATTTCGAAGGCGACCAGAATTCCAGTTTCCGCCTGATACGGGCATTCAAAAACCGCTTTGGCGCGGTGAATGAGCTGGGCGTGTTCGCGATGACGGAAAAAGGCCTGAAAGAGGTGAGCAATCCGTCAGCATTGTTTTTATCACATCACGCCGAGGAGGTCGCCGGTTCCTGCGTGACGGTGACGCAGGAAGGTACCCGCCCGTTGCTGGTGGAGATACAGGCGCTGGTGGATGAAGCACATGCCCCCAATCCTAAAAGATTATCCGTAGGGCTGGAACAGAACCGGCTGGCCATGTTGCTCGCCATACTGCACCGCCATGCCGGAGTTGCCTGTTTCGATCAGGACGTGTTCGTGAATGCGGTGGGTGGCGTGAGGATAGGCGAACCTGCAGCCGACCTTGCGGTGCTGATGTCTATCGTGTCTTCGCTCAGGAATAAACCGTTGCCGAATAAGCTGGTGGTGTTTGGTGAAGTTGGATTGGCAGGCGAAGTACGCCCGGTGCAGCGCGGTCAGGAACGGCTGAAAGAAGCAGCCAAGCTGGGTTTTACCCATGCCATCATCCCCAAGGCCAACCTGCCTAAACAGCCGATCTCCGGCATTGAGGTTTTCGGTGCGGACAGGGTAGAGCAGGCGCTTAAAAAGCAACGCGATTGGTGATGGCATGACTGAAAAGAGTGCTGCCGATCATTTGCGGGTGTTGATCATCTTTGCCCACCCGTCCTACGAGACTTCGCGCATTAATCGAGCATTATGCGAGGCAGTTAAAGACTTGCCGGGCGTGACGTTGCATGATTTGTATCAGACCTATCCCGAACAACTGATTGATGTGCCGAGTGAACAGGCGCTGCTTGAAGATTGCGACGTATTGATTCTGCAGCACCCGCTGTACTGGTATTCATGCCCCGCATTGATGAAGAACTGGATAGATAGTGTGCTGGCACTGGGCTGGGCATATGGACAGGACAATCAGGGTAAAAGAGGTGATGCATTAAAAGGAAAGTCGTTCGTTCAGGTGATCAGTAGCGGCGGTTCAGAAGATGTATATCAGCGAGGCGGGCATAACAATTTCACCCTGGCAGAGTTGTTGCGTCCGTTCGAGCAGACCGCCGATCTATGCGACATGCTTTACCGCCAGCCGTTCTTGACTCAAGACCTGAGAAATCTGGATGCGGCGGGCATAAACGCCAAAGTCGAAGGCTATGTTCAATGGATGCATGATCTTTTACGCGGCGAGCTGCCGCCGCTGATTAATAGCCACCACGCGCCGCAGGCAGACTATGCGCAACAGCATACGGCAAAACTCAACTAACGAACCCCATGGAACACCAAGCTCCCTCCATATTGCTTCAAGGTATTGTCTATCTGGGCTCGGCGGTACTTGCCGTACCGGTCTCCAGACGTATCGGCCTGGGTTCGGTATTGGGCTATCTGCTGGCAGGTATCATCATCGGCCCGTGGGGGCTGGCTCTGATCCATGATGTGGAAAGCGTGTTACAGTTCGCGGAGTTTGGCGTGGTGATGATGCTGTTCCTGATAGGTCTGGAGCTGGAACCCGGCAAATTATGGAATCTGCGCGTGCCTATCTTCGGTCTGGGCGGCATACAGGTGATGCTGACCATGCTGCTGGTGATGGGGATAGGGCTATTGTTCCATCAGGATTGGCGCATGATGCTGGTGGTGGGGATGGGCGTGGCCATGTCGTCAACGGCAATCGCCATTCAGACGCTCTCGGAGCGCGGCATGTTGCCGCAACCGGGAGGGCAGGCCGCTTTCTCGGTGCTGCTATTCCAGGATCTTGCCGTGATCCCGCTGATGCTGGCGTTGACCTTGCTAGTGCCGCAAGCAGGCATGAAACTGGATTGGATGCTGGTAGCGCGCGGCCTGGGGTTGATCGTGTTCATCGTGGTTGGCGGTAATTTCCTGCTCAGGCCGGTGCTGAGGTATATCGCCAATACCGGCATGCGCGAGATATTCGTCGCCTTCGCCTTATTCCTGGTCATGGGGGTTGCCCTATTGATGCAGTCGGTAGGGCTTTCCATGGCCCTGGGCGCTTTTCTGGCAGGGGTGTTGTTAGCTGACTCCGAATATAGGCAGGAGCTGGAGCTGGACATCGAGCCATTCAAGGGTTTGTTACTGGGTTTGTTCTTTATCGCGGTGGGCATGTCGGTCGACGTCGGATTGATCTTTCGGCAACCACTGCTGGTGCTGGGTTTGGCGTTAGGTCTGGTACTACTCAAGATCGTGCTGTTATTCGGCTTTGCCAAGTGTTTCAAACAGGCGGATACCGACTCGGTTATTTTTGCATTGACGCTATCGCAGCTCGGCGAATTCGCATTCGTTATTTACAGCGCAGCGGCGCAGATGCATATATTCACCCCCGAACAAGCCAGTTTGCTGAATGCGGTGGTGGCTGTTTCCATGCTCACTACTCCGCTGATCATGCTGCTCTATAGCATCAGCACCAAGCATCGCCTCAGGCCAGAGAGGGCGTTCGATGAATTCGAAACGCATCGCAAGGTGATCGTGGCGGGCTATGGACGTTTCGGGCAAGTGGTGTCGAGACTGCTGAATGGTATCAATGTCGCGCCAACCGTCATTGAGTATGATCCCAACCAGATTGAAATGGTACGACGCTTTGGCTTCAAAGGGTATTACGGCGATATCACCCGGCCCGATGTGCTGGAGGCTGCGGGTATCGCCACGGCGACGCTGCTGGTGATCGCGATCGACGATGTCGAGGCTTCCGTCGCCACCGCCAAGTACGTGCAAACGCATTATCCGCAAGTAAAGATACTGGCGCGGGCGCGTAACCGAACCGACACCTATCAGTATATGGAGTTGGGCATATCTTCAGTCAGGGAGGCTTTCCATTCGGCACTGACGGTGGCGCAGGAAGCTCTGAAGATATTGGGTTTTGGCGCGTTTCAGGCACGCCGTATCGCTTGGCAGTTCCAGCAGCATGACGAAAAGATACTCAAGGAAGCCTTGCTGATCAGGCACGACCAGCAAAAGCTCATCTCGCATTCCGCCCGCTCGAGGCAGGATCTATCCGACTTGCTGCATCACGAACTGAGGCAAAAGGCTGGAGATGACGATAAAGACCGCGGTTTTGATACTTAAGCAGAGCTCTTGCATAATAACCGGGCGCAGTTGTTCCCGCTGCGTACCGCGCCTTCCAGTGTTGCGGGGTAATCGCCTGCAGTATAGTCCCCAGCCAGAAACAGATGCGGGTGCGCGGTAAGGTTGGCTGGCCTTTGCAATCCTGCCACGCAAGCGAAAGTGGCACGCTTCTCCACGATCACCTGATGCCATTGCAGCGCAGGCAGGTTGCTGATCAATGCCTGCAATTGCTGGTGTACCGCTATTGCTACTTGATCGTGGCTCTGCTTCTGATATTCCCCAACGGTGCTGATGCTGGCCGCAATCAATCCGTGTTGTCCGCACAGCGTGCCGCGGTCAAACACCCATTGCGCGTCGCCACCGTTTAAACCCAGCATTGGGGAGGGCAAAGTGAATGTGGAAGGGTATTGCAGGTAAACGGTGGCGATAGGCTGGTATGAGAACTTGCTGACCATATGCAAGGCCGTCGCGGCCTCCGGGATTTCTTGCAGCAATGCAGCCAGCTGATGCGGCGCGACAGCACAGACCACTTTATCGAAGTGCTCACCGTCGATCACGACCCCATTGTGCTGCAGGTGCAGCGATTTTGCCGTGGTGCCGGATAAGATGTTGCCGCCGTGTTCCGTCACATAGCGGGCTGCGGCCTGTGGAAATAAGGCGCTGAGGTCGTGTCGTGGCAGCAGCATGTCGCTATCGGCACGGTTATGACTGAAACTGTCGCGCAACACATTGAGAAAAACCTGGGCGGAAGCAATGCTGGCAGGGGTATTCAGCGCAGCGATGCATAACGGTTCCCATAGCAGTTTTACCGTCCTGGCCGGCTGTTTGCTGAGCAATTCGGCAACGGTCTGGTCTTGTACCAGTTTGAAATTGCGTACACGCAGTTTGGCGAAAAATCCCAGTGTAGCCAGGCGTTCATACAGGCTCAGCCCTTGGGCGGAGATCAGGCCAGCCAGTAAGTGCAGCGGGGCGGGCAGGGCAGGCGTGTTGAGTTTGAGGTGGCCTGGTGTTTCCAGAGTGAGTGGCAAACGCAGCAGAATATCCGCTTCTTTGAGCCCGATCAGTTTCATGAGTCTTAGAGTCTGGCGATAAGCGCCAAGCAGGATGTGCTGACCGTTATCCAGCAGCAAGTCTTTATGCTCGAAGCCACGTGCACGACCACCGAGATGAGGTGATGCTTCCAGCACAGTCAGTTGATGACCCTGTGCAGCAAGCTCTACGGCTGCCGCCAACCCGGCCCAGCCTGCACCTATCACTGCTATTTTCAACTAAATATCCAGGTTCTCCAGGCCAGCCACAGCTTGCGTAAAGGCGTCAGGCTGATGCGCTGGTTGAGCACTATTTCACAATTCCCGGATTTTATCTCTTGCAGCAATGCCTGATAGATAGCCGCCATCATCAATCCCGGGCGTTGTGCTTTACGGTCAGCGACCGGTAGTTCTGCATAAGCGCGCTGGTAAAAGTCCTGCGCACGTTCGATCTGGAATTCCAGTAACGAACGGATCTGCATGTTCTCGTGACCATGCAGTATGTCGTGTTCAGTGACCTGAAACCGTGCCAGTTCATCCTGTGGCAGATAAATGCGGTTACGCCTGGCATCCTCACCTACATCGCGGATGATATTGGTGAGTTGAAAAGCCAGCCCCAGGTCATGCGCATATTTCAGGGTTTTGCGGTCGCTGTAGCCGAAAATGGATACGGACAGCAGGCCGACGACACTGGCAACGCGGTAACAATACAGCTGCAATTCCTTGAAATCGGCGTAACGGTTCTGCTCCACGTCCATTTCCATGCCGTCTATGATCTCGTGGAAATATTCCTCATTCAGTCCAAACGCCGTCACAGCGGGTGCCAATGCCTGCGTAACCGGATGTTGCGGGCGGCCTGCGTACAGATTGATGATCTCGGCTCGCCACCAGGCGAGCTTGGTACGCGCGATATTGGGATCGGAACATTCATCGGCGATATCGTCCACTTCACGACAAAAAGCATATAGCGCGGTGATCGCCTGCCTGCGTTCCCCCGGCAGGAACATGAAGCTGTAATAAAAACTGGAACCGCTGGCGGCAGCTTTATCCTGGCAGTATTGATGAGGGTCGGTCATTTTTTTTGCATCAGTCATCGTTTTGACAAAGCACGATACAACATGCTTATCCAGTTCCATGCATTCAGGGTAGGTCTATGCAGAAATATATCACCACGGCAGGCAGTGAGCTTGTCTAAAATGGTATCGCCACCGGCGATGATGGTGCGCATCTCCAGACCTATGCGACCTTGAAGTATGCGGCCTAGAGGCTTACCGGCGTGCAGCAGTTGCCGCGCGCGTTCGATCTGAAATTGCATCAACGGCCACCAGTTTGCTCCCGCATCATTATTCGCGATCTGTGTTTCAGGTACATGAAAACGCTGCAATTCGTCTTGCGGCAGATAGATGCGATCCTTGCGGTAATCAATCACCACATCCTGCAGGAAATTGATGATCTGCAAGGCAGAGCAGATGGCATCTGCATATTCGAGGTTTTGCGGCGTGACCTGCCGATAAAGATGCAGCATCAAGCGCCCGACAGGATTTGCTGAGCGTCGGCAGTAATCCATCAGCTGTGCAAAATCGGTATAGCGGGTTTGGGTGACATCCTGCGCAAAAGCATCCAGCAAGTCGTAAAAAGGCTGTAACGGTAACTGGTGCGCCGTGACCATGGCGGAGAGTGCATTGAAAAATTCGTCGCTACTAGCTTGCCCGGCAGCAATCAGGTCGAGTTGCTGGCGATATCCTGCCAATAGCGCCAGCCGTTGTTCGCCGGTAAGGTCGCCTTCATCGGCGAAATCGTCCGCCCTGCGTGCGAAAGCGTAAATGAGCATCACCGGATGACGCAATTCGCGCGGCATCAAGACAGAGGCTACCGGAAAGTTTTCGTAGTGGTTCATTGCCTGCATATTAACGTTTTGCCTAGTATTTTTGTCCGAGTATAGCAGGCAGCTTTGAGCTACAATCTGGGGAAATTCATTGAAAGAAGTCTATGCTGGGTATCATTGGCGGTAGTGGTTTGACGCAGTTGGATAATCTGGAGATCACGCACCGACAGATCGTGCGTACGCCTTATGGCGAGCCTTCCGGTGCATTGACCTTCGGGCATATCGGCGAGTATCAGCTTGTATTCATCCCGCGCCATGGCTATGGCCATACCATCGCGCCGCATTTGGTGAATTACCGTGCCAATCTATGGGCATTGCAAAATCAGGGTGTGCAGGATGTGATTTCCGTGGCAACCGTCGGTAGCATTCATGCCAGCCTGACTCCGGGCGGACTCGTGATTCCCAATCAGATCATCGATTACACCTGGGGACGCAAAAATACTTATTTTGATGAGGTGGGTGACAAGCCGGTGGTGCATACCGATTTTACCGAGCCATATACCCAGCGCTTGCGCAAACTGTGTTTGCAGGCGATCGCAGATGTAGGCGAGCATTGTGTTGATGGCGGGGTGTATGCTGCCATGCAGGGGCCGAGGCTGGAAACAGCGGCAGAGATAGACCGGCTGGAACGTGATGGCGCAACCATCGTCGGCATGACGGCCATGCCTGAAGCGGTACTGGCACGTGAGCTTGGTCAAAGCTATGCTGCGATCTGTGTCGTGGCGAACCATGCGGCAGGACGTGCCTCCAGCAAGCATGGCATACGTTATCAGGACGTAGGTGCGGTGATGGATGAGACGATGGTACGGGTGCGTAAAGTGGTCGCTCAATTGGTGAAAAACTATGGCCATTAGACCCGTATTGCGTATGGGAGAGCCTCTGTTGCTAGAGCGTGCCGTGCCGGTAACAGAGTTCAATACTCCGGAATTGCATGCGCTTATCCAGGATATGCAAGACACCATGGCCTCGTTGAACGGCGCGGGTCTTGCTGCACCGCAGATCGGCGTGAGTGTAAGACTGGTGATCTTTGGCGGCTTCAAATCTGCGCGCTATCCCGAGGCGGAAGAGATTCCCTATACCGTGCTCATCAATCCGGTGCTAACACCGCTGGACAAAGAGACCGACGAGGGCTGGGAAGGTTGTCTATCTGTTCCCGGCATGCGTGGACTTGTGCCGCGCTATACCAACTTGCACTATAGCGGTTTCGATGAGCACGGGCAGGTGATAGACCGCACGGTGCATGGCTTTCATGCAAGGGTAGTACAGCATGAATGCGATCATCTGGACGGTATTCTGTACCCGATGCGCATCCAGGATATGCGAGATTTCGGCTTTAATGACGTATTGTTCCCCGATTTGCCGGTGGAGGATGATTGAGCGTCTGTGCTAGAATTCTGGCTAACGGAAGCGTGGCAGAGCGGTTGAATGCAACAGTCTTGAAAACTGTCGGGGGTTCGCGCCCCTCGTGAGTTCGAATCTCACCGCTTCCGCCAACTATAAGTAGTTAGGTGTTTCTCAAGATTTCCAGGTTTCCTGATGATCTCAACATCCCATCAACAAAAATCAATCTCAGATGAAGATGCGCTCGCTGTGATCGAGGCTTTGCGCTCCGGTTGTTTGATTGCTGGGCCAGCGATTGAGACCTTTGAGAGCGCAGTCGCGCAGTATTGCGGCGCGAAATATGCGATCGCTGTGAATAGCGCTACAGCTGCTTTGCACGTTGCTTGTCTGGCTGCGGGAATAGGGCCTGGCAGATCGCTGTGGACGTCTGCTAATGCTTTTGTGGCATCGGCAAATTGCGCCCGCTTTTGCTATGGCGAGGTGGATTTTGTAGATATTGATGTCCTTGGCTTGAACCTGGATATTGTAAAGCTGGAACAAAAGCTGATTGATGCTGAGATGCAAGGCAGGTTGCCGCAAGTGGTGCTGCCGGTGCATTTCGCTGGGCAATCATGCGACATGCAAAAGATTTATGAACTCTGCCAGCATTATGGCGTGATGGTAATCGAAGATGCTTCGCTCGCCTTGGGCGGTGAGTATCTGGGCGACAAGGTGGGCTGTTGCAAGTATTCTGACATGACGGTATTCAGTTTTGACCCGTCATCCACCATCACCTGCGGCGAAGGTGGCATGATACTGACCAATCGCCATGATTTATATCAAAAACTGCTACGATTAAGATCCCACGGTCTCACGCATCAGCAGGAATCGATGCGTAGTCTGTCTCAGGGTGTGTGGCATGTCGAACAGGTCGAACTGGGCTTCAATTACCAGATGACCGAGATTCAGGCGGCACTGGGGGCAAGCCAGATGAAGCGTGTCGATAGTTTTGTGCGGCGCCGTCAAGAACTGGCAGCTGTTTATGATTCGGCAATCAAGGATTTGGCTTTAACTATTCCCTGGCGACATCCCGATGTGCTTTCTGCCTATAGCCTGTATGCGATCCAGCTGAATGATGCTGGCAAACGACAAATGGTTTTTGGCAAGTTGCGTGATGCGGGTATAGCCGTGGGCGTGCATTATCTGCCGCTGCATAGTCATCCATATTATCGAAAGCTTGGTTTCAAGGCTGGCGATTTTCCTGTTGCGGAAGCTTATTACCAACGCGCCATTTCTCTGCCCATATTGCCTGTGTTGCAGGCAGAAGAGCAACAGCATGTGATCGAAGTGTTGACTGCTGCGATAGGCGGTTAGAGTCTAGTCACATGACGCAGCCAGCCTTGTCGGAATATGAAGCATGGTTAGGTGAGCGGGTTTTTCACCGTACCGAACGTGAGCAATTCCAAGCCCGCATGGCAAGCTGGCAGCCGTCACCTCGCTTTCACCTGGTCATCAATGCCATCACCGCGAATGAAACACAGATTGCGCGTAGTCTGGATTCGTTGCACGCACAATTTTTCCCGGCGTATCAGATTACGGTAATCTCAAACACGGCTTGTCCCAAGAGCTTGCAAGCAAGCAAGCCATTGTTCTGGCACCAAAGTCATTTAAACTGGGTCGAGACGGTTAATGCCCTGTTGGCGCAGGACCAGCAAAGTCATTGGGTGTCGGTATTGGCGGCAGGAGACACGCTTGCTCCTCACAGCCTGATGCTCATTGCCGAGGCCATTCATACACATGCGGACTGGCAATTGATCTATGTGGATGAGGACACATCAGAGCCGGGCGGCACTTTCTGCAGCCCCCTGTTCAAGCCGGATTTGAACCTAGAACTGTTACTGGCCTATCCCTACCTTGGCGATGCATTGTTTTTTCGCACACAGGTATTCAATGCGCTGGCTGGCTTCCGCCAGCTCGCAGGCGTTGAGAGGCATGAGTTGGCCTTGCGTTTTTTGGCGGCCAAAGGTGAACTGAGTATCGGGCACATGCCCTACGTGCTGCATCACCGTGATGCCAGCCGGCCAGCCGTCAGTCCGCAGGAGATCGTCAGGCATGTCACGGTAGCCTTGAATGACTATTTTAAACAGCAGTGCATTGCAGCAAATGTCCTGCCGGGTTTGTTTACGGGCAGTTTTCGCATTGATTACCAGGATTTGAATAAAACCGCTGATGAAGCCAGCGTCTCCATACTGATCGCCGTAGAAGACCAACTTGCCGCTTTGCAGGAATGTCTGGAATCGCTGATCAATATCAGCGCGTACCGGAATTTTGAAGTGATTGTACTTTCGGCCGCCAGTGCAAGCCCTGAAATGTGGGCATATCTGGAGGGGATCGAGTCGTTAGGCAATGCGCAATTGCGCGTGGTGCGTAGTGAAAAGAAGCCTTCACTGGGCGCAATGCATAACGAGCTGGCGCGTCATGCACGTGGTGATTTTCTGCTGTTTCTCTACCATGACTCGGTGGTGCTGACGGATACATGGCTGAGCGAGCTGTTGAAGTTGTGTCGGCGTGCGGATGTAGCCGCAGTTGCCCCGCGACGTTTGTTGCCGGACGGCACCCTGGCTTCCAGCGGAGTCATCCGCGGCCTGGGCGAGCTGGGTGGTCTGGGCAGCTCGGCTTTTGCAGGGCTGAATATGCAGCATAGCGGTTATATGCACCGTGCCCATCTCACACAGCAATTTTCGGCATTGGCGGCAGGGTGTTTACTGGTCAAGGCACAGGCATTTCAGGCAGTGCATGGTTTTGATGAAAACATCGTGGATGATGCCAATAGCACGATTGAGATGAGCGCGCGACTGCATGCTGAAGGTTTCAAGTTGATATGGACGCCTCATGTCAACATCATGACGCGCAATACAGCATCTGCATGGTTAGCACAGCATCAGGCACCACCCAATTCTTTTGTGCAACAGCAGCGACAGGCGCATCAGTTATTGACCGGCTCAACAGCCGGATTTACCCATGATGCTGCCTACAACCCGAATTTATCCCTGCGCACCACGGCATTTTCACTGGAGCACAGGCCCGAATTGAACTGGAATGTGCTGGATTGGCATCCTTTGCCGCGTATCCTGAGTTTTAATGCGGATGTTTCCGGTTGCGGACAGTATCGTATTCTGGCGCCTACGCGCGTGATGAACAGTGAAGCCAAAGCGCAAGTATGGAACAGCACGACGTATCCCAATGCCATAGACCTGATAGCACTGGAAGTGGACAGCATGGTATTCCAGCGCCAGACCAGTCCGCAGCAGGCGGAAATGATGGCGCTGCTGGGCGAGATTGGAGACAAGTTCCTGATATACGATCTGGATGATCTGCTCATCAATCTACCGCGCAAGAACATACACGCAGCAGATATCCCCAATAATATCAAAAGCATATTGCGTAAGGGCGTAGGCGCCTGTGGTCGCTTCACGGTTTCCACCGAGTTCCTGAAACATGCCTATCGGGATCTGCATGACGATATCGTAGTCGTCCCCAATTGCATCGAATACAGTTTGTGGAAGGACTTGCAGCCCAAGCGTCGCGTCAGCCAGAAACCAAGAGTTGGTTGGGTAGGCGGCAGTAGCCATATAGGTGATCTGGAACTGATCGAGGAAACGGTGCGCGAGCTGGCAGATGAAGTGGACTGGGTATTCATGGGACTATGCCTGAAATCCATGGTGCCGTATGTGAAAGAAGTACATACCGGAGTACCGTTCTCGGATTATCCGGCCAGGATGGCCGGGTTGAATCTGGACCTGGCTTTGGCCCCTTTGCAAATGCACCCGTTCAATGAAGGCAAGAGCCATTTGCGTTTGCTGGAATACGGCATTCTCGGCATTCCGGTGATATGTACGGATATCCTGCCGTATCAGGGCGATTATCCGGTGACCAGGGTCGTCAACAAGACGGAAGCGTGGGTAAAGGCCATACGCGAGCATATCAACGCACCGGACGAGATGGAGCGGCGAGGCGAGGCGTTGCGGCAGCATATTCTGCAGCACTGGTTGTTACATCGGCGCATCGATACATGGTTAACTGCCTGGAGCCCTCCCTGACGGACATGGTCGGGTGACAGCCAGCCGCCATGCTTGACGGCGTGCTTGTGCTAGAATCCGAGCACTGTCGTTAACGAGATGAAGGTTATTGATAATGAAAGCAGTGATTCTTGCCGGTGGCCTCGGCACCCGTCTTAGCGAAGAAACGCAGATCAAACCGAAGCCGATGGCTGAAATAGGCGGCAAGCCCATACTCTGGCACATCCTGAAGATCTACTCTACTTATGGCATCAATGATTTCGTTATTTGTCTGGGTTATCGCGGCTACGTCATCAAGGAATATTTCGCCAACTACTTCCTGCATACCTCCAATGTCACCTTCGACATGAGTAACAACCGCATGGAGGTTCATCAGAACAACGCCGAACCGTGGAAAGTGACCCTGGTGGATACTGGTGAGAAAACCATGACCGGCGGACGTTTGAAACGCATAGGCGAGTTTCTGGGCGATGAGGATTTTTGCTTTACTTATGGTGACGGCGTGGCCGACATCAATATCGGCAAGTTGCTTGAATTCCATAAACAACATGGGCGCATGGCCACAGTGACTGCCGTTCAGCCGCCAGGACGTTACGGTGCGCTGGATATAAATGGGGCTGAAGTGCGCGGTTTTCTGGAAAAACCACAAGGCGAAGGCGGCTGGATCAACGGAGGTTTTTTTGTCGCGTCGCCTAAAGTGTTGGACTTTATTGCCGACGATAGTACCAGCTGGGAATTGGAGCCTATGGAAATGTTGGCAAAGCAAGCCAAGCTCATGGCATATGAACATAAAGGCTTTTGGCAGCCTATGGACACCTTGCGTGAAAAACTCTATCTCGATGATTTGTGGAATACAGGCAAGGCACCCTGGAAGACATGGCAATAGACGCAGCGTTCTGGCGCGGTAAAACGGTCTTCATCACCGGCCACACCGGCTTCAAGGGTAGCTGGCTATCGTTATGGCTGCAGCAGCTGGGTGCGAAAGTCGTAGGCTACGCGCTGCAACCGCCGACCAATCCAAGCTTGTTCGAGGTGGCGCATGTTGCAGACGGCATGACTTCCATCATCGGCGATGTGCGTGACTACGAAAAATTAAAGCAGGCGCTGGATAAGCATCAGCCCGAAGTCGTCCTGCACCTTGCGGCACAAGCCTTGGTACGCCCGTCTTACGATAACCCGGTCGAGACGTATGCCACCAATGTGATGGGTACCGTGCACCTGCTGGAAGCTGTCAGGCACAGTAGCAGTGTGCGTTGCGTCGTCAATGTTACCAGCGATAAATGCTATGAAAATAAGGAATGGCTGTGGGGCTACCGTGAAAATGAGCCTATGGGAGGCTTTGACCCATACAGCAACAGCAAAGGCTGCTCGGAACTGGTAACCGCGGCTTATCGCAATTCATTTTTTGGACAGCATGGCAAAGCGATTGCGCTCGCCTCTGCTCGAGCGGGAAATGTCATAGGAGGAGGTGACTGGGCGCAGGACCGGCTTATTCCCGACATCCTGCGCGCTATTGCTGAGCAGCAGCCGGTGTTGATACGCAGCCCCCATGCAATTCGCCCCTGGCAGCATGTACTGGAACCGTTAAGCGGCTATTTGCTGCTGGCGCAAAGATTGCATGAACAAGGGTCGGAATACGCAGAGGCGTGGAATTTCGGTCCCAGCGAAGAAGATGCCAAGCCGGTAGAGTGGATCGTGGAGCAGCTCACACGGCTATGGGGAGAGGGTGCGCGTTGGCAGCTGGATCAGGCGCACCATCCGCACGAAGCCAATTATCTTAAACTGGATTGTTCCAAAGCCAGGGCGCGCCTGCATTGGCAGCCTAATTGGACACTGGGGCAAGCGCTGGAAAACATTACTGCATGGCATCGGGCTCACCATGCTGCTAGCAGTGATATGCGCCAGGTCACTTTGGGACAGATTTGCGCTTATATGGAAAAGCTTGATATAGGAAAATCGCATTAAAATGAATTGCCGTCACTGCCACCACCCTTTGCAGCATGCGTTTCTCGATCTGGGCTTCGCTCCACCTTCCAATGCTTATCTTAACGCTGCCGACCTCACCAAGCCGGAACGGTTTTACCCCCTGAAGCTGCATGTTTGCGAGAAGTGCTGGCTGGTGCAGACCGATGATTACAATGAAGCAGATGAGTTGTTCGATGACAACTACGCCTATTTCTCTTCCGTTTCGCAGAGCTGGCTGGAACATGCCAGACATTATTGTCAGATGGTCACACAGCGTCTGGGCTTGGGTCAGCAAAGCCTGGTGATCGAAGTCGCCTCTAATGACGGTTACTTGCTGAAAAATTTTGTCGCGGCAGGCATCCCTTGTCTGGGGATAGAACCCACGGCGAGTACGGCTGCTGCTGCAGAGAAATTGGGTATTCCGGTACGGAGAGAATTCTTTGGACGGGAACTGGCTGAACGCCTCGTGGCAGAAGGCAAGCAGGCGGATCTGATTCTAGGCAACAATGTCTATGCTCATGTGCCGGACATCAATGACTTTACCGCTGGCATCAAGACCGCACTCAAGCCGGGTGGTACGGTCACTCTTGAATTCCCGCATCTGATGCGGTTGATCGAACATACCCAGTTCGATACTGTGTATCACGAACATTTTTCCTACCTTTCGCTACTCGCAGTCGACCGCATTTTTGCCAAGGCAGGGTTGCGCGTGCTGGATGTAGAGCAATTGTCCACACATGGCGGCAGTTTGCGTGTCTATGGCTGCCACCAACAGGACCAGCGAGCCACTACAACTGCGGTGGCAGCTTTGCTGGAAGAGGAACGCAGTCGAGGCTTGAATCAATTGCCGACTTATCAGGCATTTCAGCAGCGGGCTGACCGGGTGAAAGATGATCTGGTAATGTTCCTGATCGAGCAGAAACGTGCCGGAAAACGTGTCGCAGGGTATGGTGCTGCGGCCAAAGGCAATACTTTGCTTAATTATGCCGGTATCAAACCTGATCTGCTTCCCTATGTTTGTGATGCCGCGCCATCCAAGCAGCAGAAGTATCTGCCAGGCGCACATATCCCCATCTTGCATCCCGATGCGATCAGGCAACGACAACCGGACATCGTGCTGATATTGCCATGGAATATACAAAGTGAAGTAATGCAGCTACTGGCTTATATCCGTGAATGGGGAGGTCGTTTTGCAGTTGCAGTGCCTACCATTAAAGTATTGTGATGCGGTTCATCCCCACTCCTATCGTTGGTGCTTACCTGGTTGAGCCGGAGCTGATAGAAGATGAACGAGGATTCTTTGCGCGCACTTATTGTCGCGAAGAATTTATTGCCCATGGATTAAACCCGAACCTGCCGCAGTGCAATATCTCTTTTAATAAAGCCCAAGGCACTTTGCGCGGCATGCATTATCAGGCGGCTCCTCATGCAGAGGCCAAGCTGGTGAGGTGCACCCAGGGCGCGATTTACGACGTGATCGTCGACTTGAGGCCGGAATCAACTACATTCAAACACTGGCATGCGGTTGAGTTAAGTGCTGCCAGCCATCATGCACTTTACATCCCTGAAGGTTTGGCGCATGGTTTCCAGACGTTGCAACCAGCGACCGAGGTGTTTTACCAGATGTGCCAAAGTTATCACCCGGAAAGCGCGAAAGGGCTGCGCTGGAACGACCCTGTATTTGCGATTGACTGGCCGCTTCCCAACCCTGTCATTAGCAAACGGGATAGCGAATATGATCTATGGGAGGAGGGGATATGTTAATCATCTCGCCGACAGCAAGGATATCGCCGCTGGCAGACATTGAAGATTCCACACGCGGCACGCGCATCATCGTGGAAGATGGCGCATTCATTGATGCCTTCGTCAAGATCAAGCCGGTCGCTGGAACCGGCGATGTGCGCATCGGCCGTAATAGTTACATTAATTCTGGAAACGTCATCTACTCGGGAAATGGCGTTGATATCGGTGAAGACGTACTGGTGGCCGCCAATTGCACTTTTGCGCCTGTCAACCATGAATTCCGCTCGCGCAGTAAAAAAATCATCGAACAACGCTTTCAGCCAAGCCGCGGCGGAATTGTGGTGGAAGACGATGTCTGGATAGGTGCGAATTGTGTCATCCTGGACGGGGCAATTCTGCGCAAGGGATGTGTGATCGGTGCAGGTTCTCTGGTGAAAGGTGAGATCGAAGCCTATTCCATCAATATCGGCAACCCCTTGCGCAAAATGGGTAGTCGCGAATGAGGTTCACGGTGTTAGGAGCTGGTGGCTTTATCGGCTCTCATCTAGTGACATATTTGCAACGGCAGGGGCATACGTGCTTTTCGCCGCAACGGGACGATCCTCGCATTTATTCCGAAAATCTCGGACATGTGATTTATTGCATAGGCTTGACGGCTGATTTTCGTAAGCGTCCTTTCGATACGGTGCGTGCACATGTGAATGTGTTGGCCGACGTGCTGGAAAAATCGCAGTTCGACTCCTTGCTCTATCTGTCATCCACCCGTATTTATGGAAACTCTGCCGTAGCCAGCGAGCTTAGCTTGCTGCAAGCGGACACGCAAAACCCCAGTGATCTATACAATCTGAGCAAAATGATGGGCGAATCGCTGTGCTTTTCGTGCAGTAAACCGAATGTGCGCGCGGTACGGCTGTCGAATGTAGTCGGTGACGATTTTACATCGGAGAATTTTCTTAATGCGGTGATACGAGATGCCGTTGAAAACAAGCATGTCAGGGTCAATACATCGCCTGACTCACAGAAGGATTATGTATATATTGATGATGTGGTTGAATTGCTGGTAAAGATCGCCGCCAATGGTAAACAGCGGCTCTATAATCTGGCTGGCGGCCGCAATGTGACCAACCGGGAGTTGCTCGAGGATATCGCCGCAATTACGGGATGTGAGGTGGAGTTTTCCGGGGATGCACCCGAAATCGTGTTCCCACCTATTTCCATTGAGTTGCTGGTCACAGAATTCGGGTTCGCTCCCCGACCACTGAAAGACAGCTTAAGTGCGGTGGTACGAGATTATCAACAAAGTGTTACTTTGGATGCACCCAAATGAAAAATCATCTAACGACGGTGTTTTATGCAACACTTGACCGTGGCGCATTCAGTTACTGCATGCCGATAAACGTGCAAGATAAAATAGGTAAGCAAGCATGAAAAACTTTTTAACCAGCATGTTCTATGGCCCAATCAATCATACGGAATTCATGGACGGGTTGGAGTTGGCGGGGAATCAGGTTAAGTCCGGTGGTGTATTTCGCGCAGACAATTTATTTACTCTTGGCAAGAGTCTTGGGTTTCTCGAGGATGAGGCTTTCATGGCAGCCTTCCAAGAGAATTCAAAACACAGCGATCCGCGACAACAAGAAATGAATCAATCCATTATTTGGCGTACGCATGTGCTTTCCTGGGCTGCAGCAGGAGGGTTGAATCTGGAAGGTGATTTTGTTGAATGTGCCTGCTATAAAGGAACATCGGCAAAGATATTATGTGAGTACCTGGATTTTAATAAAACCGGAAAGCATTATTACCTTTACGATCTGTTTCAGCACGAACAAGGAATGGATCACCATGCGATGCCCGACCATGGCAGCTCCTTGTACGATTATGTCCGGCAAAGATTCGTTGAATATCCCAATGTCCATGTCATTAAAGGCGCAGTGCCGGATATCCTGCAAACTGTTGCGCCAGAAAAAATAGCTTTTATGCATCTGGATATCAATAGTGCAGCCGCGGAAATCGGGGCACTTGAAATGCTATTTGACCGTATTGTTCCGGGAGGCATACTGATATTGGATGATTATGGCTGGATAGGCTATAAAGAACAAAAGGAGGCTGAAGACCCTTTTTTTGCAGAACGTGGGTATCACGTACTGGAATTACCGACCGGACAGGGAATGGTCATTAAATAATGCCATCCTGAATCTGCAAATTTATGGGCTCCAATTTTAGGATGAATTACTCGGGAAAAAGATGAAGAATTTTGTGAATAGTTGCTTTTACGGGGTTAGTGACTCTACCGAATTCTTCAGGGGGGTGCAGCAAGCCTTAAAGGAACTAGCGCCTTATGGGATATTTTGTGGAGATAACCTGTTTACGATAGGGAGGAACCTGGGCTTTTTGGACGATGCGGTTTTCATGAGCATCTTTGAGCGGAATACTCATAACGCCGATCCCAAGCAACAGGAAATAGAGCGAACAGTCTTATGGCGAACTCATGTCCTTACCTGGGCAGCACGTAGCTGTTTGAAATTTGAAGGCGATTTCGTGGAATGTGCCTGTTATAAAGGGACATCGGCCAAAATAATATGTGAGTATCTGGATTTTAATAATACAGGCAAACATTACTATCTATACGATCTGTTTGAGCACGAAGAAGGGATGGATCATCATTCTATGCCTGCACACGGTAGCTCGCTATACCAACAAGTGCAGCAGAGATTTGCTGAGCATCCTAATGTGCACGTCATCCAAGGTTCTGTGCCAGAGGCGTTATTATTAAAGGCACCGGAAAAAATAGCGTTCATGCATCTGGACATCAATAGCGCTGCAGCTGAGATAGGCGCACTTGAGATATTGTTCGACCGAATAGTGCCTGGAGGCATGCTGGTACTCGATGACTACGGCTGGTTAGCTTATAGTGCTCAAAAACAGGCAGAGGATCCTTTTTTTGCCAAACATGGGCTACGTGTTCTTGAGTTGCCTACAGGGCAAGGGCTGGTAGTTAAATTCAGGTAATTTTTAAACTAAATTAAGGTTAAGAGCGCATGATAAAAATAGATATGGAAGCAGGGCTGGTCGTGGTGGACGGTAAGGACGGTAACGCAACTTATCCGATAGGCACACCAGAAGCTTTTTCCGCCATTTCTCGTGCCTGGATCAGAAGCGGTTGGGATACCAAGTACGTGTATAGCTTTAGCTGGATGGGACGGCCTATTATCCAGTTACCGGAAGATATGCTGCGGGTTCAGGAAGCGATCTACCGGATCAAGCCCGATGTCGTGATCGAAACAGGTATCGCACACGGCGGTTCATTAATCTATTACGCAAGCATCTTTAACGCCATGGGTAAAGGGCGTGTGATAGGTGTTGATATCGAGATCCGCCCGCACAATCGTCAGGCGATCGAAGCGCATGAGATGTATCCGTACATCACCATGATAGAAGGCAGTTCCATTGCGCCGGATATCGTGCAGCAAGTAGCGGCATTAGTGAAGCCGGGAGAAACGGTGATGGTGTTGCTGGACTCCAATCATACCAAGGCGCATGTGCTGGACGAACTGAAAGCCTATGCGCCATTCGTTTCCAAGGGGTCTTATATCGTTGCAACCGACGGTATCATGGGTGATCTTGTCGGCGCGCCGCGCAGCAGTGACGACTGGGGATGGAATAATCCGCGTGAAGCTGCACTGGAATATGTAGCCACACATCCCGAGTATGAAATAGAGAATCCCGTCATTCCCTTTAATGAAGGTTCTATTACCGAGCCTGTGACCTATTGGCCGTCGGCATGGATCAAGCGCAAGTAAGATATGAGTGAAATTTCCTATAATGAAGCACAACGCCTAGCCACTATTGGAAAGTATGCTGATGCCGAAAGGATGTGCAAAAGACTGCTAAAGGCATTCCCGGATAATTTTGCCTTGGAATACCTGCAGAGTTCCATCGCTTTGCTGACCGGCCGTTACGAAGAAACTCGTCGCATATGTCAGAGGCTGCTATCTCACCCCGAGGTGAATGCGGATATCTACAACACCTTAGCCGCCATCAGCGCGGACCACGACGGTGATGTTGAGCAAACCGAGATTTGGTTGAAAAAGGCATTGCAACTTGATCCAGGCCATCGCAAGGCGCTGATCAATATGGGAAATCACTGTATACGCTTACGCCTTGTAGAAAGAGCAAAAAAATACTATCAGAGTGCTACCAGCGATAGCGACCCCAATCCGGAAGCAATGACTGGATTGGCGATGGTTGCTGCAGTCGAAGGAAATTTCACGGCAGCAATCAGGATATACAAGGATATTCTTGAGCATGCTCCCGGGGATGTATGGGCATTAAGTCGTTTGCTGGAAGTAACTGCCAGAGCCAATAAGATAGATGAGGCCCTGGCGCTCGCGGTGAAAATCTCCGAGATGAAAAACCCGGGAGTTGCAGCGGTTGCTGCTTTCTCTATCGCCAAGTTCTACTGTCTGTGGGATGTCTCCGATAAGTTACTGGCAAATGCGGTGCATGAGTTTGATAAGGGGACCAAGTTATTCACTCTTTTCCTGATGGCGAACCTGCCATTTCTAAGCACCCACGGATTCAGCAATAAGAAACTACTCGATCTGCACCGTTTAGCGGCAGACGTATTTCGCAGGTTACGCATGGGGCCTGCGTATACTGAATATCCCCTGGCATTCGCCAGTAGCAAGCGTATTCGTATCGGCTACCTATCTGCGGACTTTAGACATCATGTGGTCACACGTTTTTTGCGTAGCCTGATCAATTACAGGGATCGCAGTAAATTCGAGATTTTTCTTTACTCCTCCGCTACCAAGAGGCAGGAAGACTCCATTACCAAAGCCTATATAGATGCTGCAGATCATTTTATACGCATTGTGGATATGAATGATGTGGAAGCGGCAGAGCGCATCCATGCAGATGGGATCCATGTTCTGATCGAACTGGGAGGGTATACCGCAGGGGCTCGTACTGAAGTCTTGATATACCGGCCTGCACCCGTGCAGATGAGCTATCTGGGTTACCCATTCTCATACGGCCTGGAAGAAGTGGATTACGTCATTTCGGACCCTTGGCTGGATGGACCGAAAAGCTCGCTGTATTTCGTCGAGAGCCTGCTGAGGTTACCTGAATCTTTCATCACCGTTGACGAATTGCCCGAGCATGAGGTCGTGCAGACTGTGCCTGTGCTCAGAAATGGCTACGTGACGTTCGGTTCGATGAATAACATATACAAGTTGAATGCGCCGACAATTTCCTTGTGGAGCCGCATATTACATCGTGTTCCCGGTAGCAAGATGTACCTGAATCACCCCAATCTTAAAGTGCCTGCGAGCCGGAATAGCGTGCTCAAGACTTTTGCACGCTATGGCATTACTGCTGATCGGGTGATCATGATTTTTGATACGCACCCCAATGGCGGTGCGCACGTTCTTTATTACAACGATATTGATATCGCGCTCGACACATTACCGCTCACGGGCGGTACTACCACAATAGAAACGCTATGGATGGGTGTGCCTGTGATCACGCTGGTAGGAGATACGCACGCGCAGCGTCTGTCATATTCAATCATCAAGAATGCCGGGTTGGATCTGGATGATTGCATCGCTTTCTACGAAGATGAGTATGTGGAATGCGCAGTCCGACTTGCTGCAAACCCGCAGCGCATCGCTGACCTCAGGCTGCAGGTCCCTGCCGCCATGCGCAAAGGTATTTTTGGCGATCCGGTCAGGTTCACGGCTCAGATGGAAGCCGCGTATATCGAGGGCTGGGATAAGAAATATCCACAAACACCGATATCCCGACTACTGGGTGAAAAAGCGGTCATATCCTTGCCAATTGAAACCACCTACGATCACTTGGGTGCAGAGGAGAAGCTAAAGCAAGCAATCAGGCTGAATCGTGAGGGGGAGTTGGAATTCGCTAAACGGCTATACCTGCAGGTGCTGCAGGACTCTCCTCAGAACGCGGAAGTACAACATCATCTGGGGATGCTATACGTACAACAAGGAAATATGTCCGATGGTCTGAACCTGTTACAAGAAGCACTGCAGAGCCATCCGGAACAATCACAATACTGGTTTGGCTATATCAATGCCCTTGTCGAGTTGCAGGAATGGCAGGCTGTCAGAAATGTCCTTGAAATGGCACGTGAGCATGGCTTAACCGGGCAGGAGATAGATGAATTAGCCGCAAAGGTAGAGCGTGAATCAGTGCAACCTAAAGCGCAATCGCCATCACCAGCCAAAAGTGAGGCCATGATCCCCACTCAATCTCCGACAGTCCAACTATTGCATCTTTATTATAGCGGCGAGTATGCAGCAGCCACTGCATTGGCTATTTCAATTACACAATCGAACCCTGAGGATGTAGTGCCCTGGAAAGTTTTGGGATTGGCCTATGCCCAACAGCAAAAATATACTGAGGCTGAACAAGCGCTGTTAAAAGCCACTGAACTGTCGCCTGATGATGCGGACATTTACAGTAATCTGGGAAATATATTCCAAGCCGAAAAGAGATATGAAGCGGCGACCACCAATTTTCTTCGCGCCACAGAGCTTAATCCGAATCATGTAGAAGCCCATTTCAATCTGGGCAACGTATATAAAGAACTGAAAAAGTTTGATGAAGCAATTGTTTGCTATCAGCAGGCGATCGAGCTCAATCCCGATTTTGCTGAAGCTTATGGCAATCTAGGTATTGCCCTGAATGAAGCCAAACGGAGTCAAGAAGCAATAGATGTTCACCGTAAAGCCATCGCCATAAAGCCCGATTCCGCAGATGCCCACTACAATCTTGGGCTGGGTTTGCTGATGCTGGAACAATATGACGAAGCGATCTTAAGCATACAGAAAGCTATTCAGCTCGATCCAAAGCGCAGTGAACTCCATTTCCGCCTCGGCCTGATATACGAGGTATTAGGTGACTTCGAAAAAGCCAAAGATGCTTTGGTAGAAGCGGTCAACATTGATCCAAAGTCATATAAGGCACTAACCAGGCTGGGCTTGATGTACATCGCACTAAACCAGTTGTTATTGGCATTGGCTAATTTGAGTAATAGCTTGGCAATAAATCCGGATTTCTTCGAAACGCATAATTATCTTGGCGTATATTTTGACCGATGTGGTTATCCGGAAATGGCGATTGACAGCTTTAAAAAGGCGATCGCACTGGCTCCCGATGACTCCCATGCGCGTAACAATATCGGCAATGTATACAAGGATCTTGGATCTTTCGATGAGGCTATTGCGCATTATCGCAAAACGTTGGAAATCAACCCCGATTATAACGTTGTTCTCAGCAACCTCTTTTTTTGCGTGAACTACCACCCGGACTACAGCAGTGAAGAGCTGTATGCCTACTATAAGGAATACGAACAACACTTTGCCAAGCCCCTGTATAAAGAATG
The DNA here is from genome assembly GCA_903834185.1 of uncultured Methylophilaceae bacterium. Lineage (GTDB taxonomy): Bacteria > Pseudomonadota > Gammaproteobacteria > Burkholderiales > Methylophilaceae > CAILHX01. Next base: position 442 of record CAILHX010000035.1, on the reverse strand, counting down.
GCAAGCGCACAGCAATGACCGTGATCCAAAACGCCGCTTAAAGATAGGTTACGTCTCTCCAACATTCTATAACCATTCCAGCCGTTACTTCCTCGAGCCCTTGCTATCGCACCACGACCATAGTCAGTTTGAAATCTACGCCTATGCACATATCAATCATGCGGACAGCGGTACAACCATCTTCCAGACCTACGTAGACCACTGGATCCCCACCCGCGGCATGAGCGACAAGTCATTGGCCGAACGCATACGCGCCGACGGCATCGACATCCTTGTGGATATCGCCGGACACACAGGCGACAACCGCCTGCTGGTATTCGCGCGCAAACCTGCGCCGGTCTCGCTGCACTGGCTGGACTTCGGCTACACCACCGGACTGAGCGCGATTGACTACTACCTGACCGATGCGCCGACCACCCCGCCGGGATCGCAAGCCTACTTT
>CAILHX010000034.1 GCA_903834185.1 uncultured Methylophilaceae bacterium | reverse complement strand
TATTTTTGTTTGATCAATTCAAATCAACTTTTATGAGGCAGGCAACCATGATTTTCAGGCAACTCTTCGATCAGGAATCTTCAACATACACCTATTTTTTAGCTGACGAGGAAAGCCGGGAAGCGATATTTATCGACCCGGTCTCGACCCATATCGAAGGCTACATGAAGTTACTTCATGATCATGGTTGCACATTGAAGTACTCGCTCGAGACCCACGTCCACGCCGACCATGTGACCGGCAGCGGCTTATTAAGGCAACAGACAGCCGCCAGGACCGGAGTCAATGAACAATGCGGTGCGGTCTGTGCGGACATGCAGTTGCAACATGGACAGACCCTCACTTTCGGTCAATCTGACATTCATGTCATATCCACCCCGGGCCATACTCCGGGAAGCACGTCCTTCCTTATCGGCGACCGCTTATTTACAGGCGATGCCTTGCTGATCAACGGCTGCGGCAGAACGGATTTCCAGGGCGGAGATGCCGGCGCACAATATGATGGCATCGTACAAAGGCTGTTCACGCTGCCGGATGAAACTCTGGTGTATCCGGGGCATGACTATCATGGAAAAAGAGTCAGTAATATCGGTCAGGAGCGTGCAATCAATCCACGCCTGGCAGGCAAATCAAGAGACGAGTTCATCCAGATGATGAATAACCTGAACCTGCCCAAACCGCGCCTGATTGACATCGCCGTACCTGCTAACCGTATGTGCGGTATTCTGGAAGATGCAGAAGAAGTCGTGCAGGGTTAATGCGTGACTTATGCATTTCAGAGCTTTTATCAATATCCTCCAAAGCAGAGTCTTGATTTCGATGTATTGATTTCTGTAAGGATCAGGCGCTATGAAGCGACTCATAGTCACTAGGATTTTTTAAAGGTTTATATGCCTCAGCGCAGAATTTGGTTGGCCTTTCTGTTTGTCATGGCCGTGGGTGTTGCTGTGTCCGCGCGTATCATTTACCTTGGTGATTCGGTGCAAGCCGTAAACCACAGCTTTATTTCTGAAAAACTTCCGCTTTCACAGAGAATCGGTGAATTGCGTGGCGTGATCGCGGATGAAGAACGAAGCCTGTACGAACTTTATTCTTTCACGACATCAAAAGAAGTTTTCCAGACCCAGCGAAAGCTTGATAAGCAACGGCTTTACGCACTCGTTGATAAACTTGAAGCAGACCGTAGCTCCAATATGTATGTACCGGATCTGCGGAAGAGATTGTGGGAATTCGACCAGTTATCCGATTCACTGTATTCAACCCTTGCCGTTGCCGATGTGGATTGGGACAAATCCCGCATGCTTCTGGCAAGCGTCAAGCCCAAGGTAAGGCAGATCGAAGCGGCCCTTGGCGCCATCACCATGGCGAACCGGATGGCGGTGAATGATCTCGGATCGGAGACGCAGCAAAGCGTTTCCACCATGGTGCGGTGGGTCATCTGTTTTTCAGTACTGATTTTCGGTATTGCAGGTTTTGTTGGCTACTACGTGGTTGCCATCGTCCGCGAGGGGTTGGAACGGCGTAGATTATCGATGTTTCCCGAGCGCGATCCCAACCCGGTATTGCGTTTAGGGGTGTCGGGCGAAGTCGCTTATGCAAATCCGGCCACATTTGACCTTCTTGATAAACTGAATCTGACTCGAACAGACTTGAATAAATTTCTGCCCGCGCACTTGCACCAATATCTGGCCAAAACCAACTCCAGCATAAATCCCAACATTCAATTTGAATATACCCATGGCGAGCATATTCTTGAATGCACCGTTTCATATCTGGCTGATTTTTCCGAATATCATGTTTATCTCAAAGACGTAACAGCGCGCAAACAAGCGGAAGAAGCCCTTGCCTACAAGGCTTTCTTTGACCCCGCAACAGGCTTGCCCAATCAATACAGTTTGCGGGAAGACATCTTCTCTGCACACAGAACCAAACAGCTTCTGACGCTGCTGATGATCGTCCCGGATCGGGAACAGGAGGTATTGGAGAACTTTGGCACAGTGAATACTGAAAGATGGCTGGTAAAAATTTCCAGTCGTTTGAATGATGGAATAAATGCCGAAAAGGAAAAACTCTACCGTTTCGGCAACAGCGCATTCGTATTGCTACGCTGGTACGACAGTTTGACCGATGCACAGGACCGGGCAAGGCAATTACTTTCAACCCAGCGCCCGCTGCATATTGAAAGGCGAGAATATTTTTCGACACTTTCCATAGGCATAGCGCTGATGGAATACGGTAACGACATGGAAATGAATGCCGAGGCTCTGGTGCAGCACGCGGCTTCGGCATGCAACCGCACGCGCCGTTCCGGGGGCAATGATTTCGCCATTTACGACGAACAGATGGCACTTCTTGCCTCCAGGACGCTAACGATGGCGTCAGATCTGCATAATGCAGTTGAAAATGGCGAATTACGTTTGCTCTACCAGCCCAAAATAGAGCCCGTAAGCGGACGCCTGCTGGGAATGGAAGCGCTGGTGCGCTGGATCCACCCGGAACGAGGAATGATTTCGCCCATTGAGTTCATCCCTGTTGCCGAGGATACCGGGCTTATCGTCCCGATAGGGAATTGGGTTTTGCGTGAAGCATGCAGGCAAAATGCAGAATGGCAACGCGCCGGACTCCCGCCGCTGCGCGTGGCTGTAAATCTCTCTGCAAGACAATTGCGCGCCGGTAATCTGTTAGCTGAAATAGATGGCGTTTTAGCAGAAACAGGGTTGCCTGTCAGTTCGCTGGAACTGGAAATCACCGAAAGCATGGTGATGGACGATCCTGAAGGAGTCATCAAATTACTGTCCGCAATTCATGAACGTGGCATTCATCTGGCACTGGACGATTTCGGAACCGGGCACTCTTCTCTTGCCTATCTCAAACGCTTCCCGATTGATTGCGTAAAAATAGACCGCGCCTTCATTAAAGATACTCCTGCAAATGCTGACGATGTGGCAATTGCGAGAATGATAGTAGCGATGGCGCAGACTCTTAATTTACATACCGTAGCCGAAGGTGTTGAAAACATCGAGCAGCTTGAATTGCTTAAAAGCATAGGGTGCGATCAGATTCAGGGTTTCTACTATAGCCGACCATTAGCCGTGGATGACTTTCTAGAGTTTTATCTGCAAAACCTGAGCGCCAAATCAATAGCGCTTGAAACGGAACATTATGCATGATGCCTTGGGGGAGTTGAAGGCATCCGCGTCCACACTGCGCGAGACAAAAAAAAGACGCCTGCGGACGTCTTTTTTTAACCCGCCTTTTTTATACCGCTAGATGCCTGCATACCAGTCGTAGCCCTCATCTTCCCAATAGCCGCCCTTGCCGCCGCGTATATGTTCGAAATCTTTCACCAGTTCTATTTTCATCAGATACTTGGCATGCTTGTAGCCCAGCTGTCTTTCCACCCTCACCCTTAACGGCGCGCCATTCCTCACCGGTAACGCGGTGTCGTTGAGATCGTAGGCGAGTATGGTTTGTGGGTGATAGGCATCGTCCATGTCTATGCTTTCGTAATAGGTACTGTCCTTCACCTCTTTTTTAGCCTGTTGACCGGCATCATCGTCTTCTTCATCCATCGGGTCGGCACAGCGGAACAACACGTATTGCGCTTCCGGCAGCGGTTTTACCAGCGCCAGGATGTGATGCAGCGGCACGCCTTTCCATTTGCCGATGGCGCTCCAGCCTTCCACGCAATCATGGCGGGTGATCTGGGTGCGCGACGGCAGTTGGCGCAACTCCGCCAGACTGAACTGCATGGGCTTCTCCACCAGACCGGCCACTTCCAGCTTCCAGTCGGCAAAGTTGTTTTTGAGCATTGCGTCATACTGCTCGCTATTGGGCATGATGGTGCCGTTGCTGCGGAAACTGGCGCGGATGTCGGCGGGCGTGAATTCCTGCGCCATGGCAACCCGCCCGGTGACCAGCTTTTGCGCAGCCCGGCTCAGGTTCTGCGCGCTCTCCAGTGCGCCCACGAATTTGCTGTTGGCCGATAGCCGGTCACAGGCACTGAGTATGGTCGCACCTACCGCCGCGAGCCCCAGGCGCAGAAAACGGCGGCGTGGCGGTTGATTTTCAAGCTGCTGCTGCAACAGCCTTTCACGCTTGCTGCGCTTCATCATGATCGTTTCTCCACATTGACATGCGTCTCCGGCGGCAGCCGGTACTGTCCGGTGATCATCGAGCGCATGTTGTTCCACAGCCCGGTGACGATGACTTCGAATACATGCACGAAGACAAAACCGAGCAGGCCGAATGCTGCCAGAAAATGCAGCGTGCGTGCAGATTGCCGTCCGCCCAGCAGATCGACCCAGCCACCGTTGAATAGCGCATCCAGACGCGGCGACATGGCAAAGCCCGCCACCACGATCAGCGGCAACAGACCGAAGATCACCAGCAGGTACGCCAGATTCTGCAGCACGTTATAACGCTTCACCGCTTCGCCCACGGGGTGCTTGAACTGCAGATGGTCTATGATGGAAGCGCCGATGTTACGCAGCTCCTGACCCGTGGGGATCATGTCGCGCCGCAGATGGCCGCTGAAAATGGCATAGGCGATATAGGCGATGCCGTTGAGTACGAATATCCAGGCGAAAGCCAGATGCCAGTTGCGCGCCATGGCAAGCCACTGACGACCAGGGATGGTGGCCCAGGACGGGAACGCCCGGTCGCTGAGTGCCGCATCGCCGGCTTCATGCGACGCACCCAGCACGCCATTGGTATCGAACTTGTGGCCGCCTATGGTGGTGTAGCCATGCAACTCGCCATTCGCGCCTTCCTCGGCATTGATGGATAGCAGCGGCACCGAGTTGGAATCCTTGCCCCAGTAAAGATTGGGGTGTGCGTTGAAGATGGTGAGGCCGCTCATCAGCATCAGGAAGAAACTCAGCACATTGATCCAGTGCATGATGCGCACCGGCGAGCGGTGCCGGTAGAACATGACCGGCCCGGCAGAATCAGCTTGTGTTTGCAAAGACATTCTCCTATGAGTACACACTATTGCGAAAAACATGCGGCTAAGACTGATGGCTGGCGTGTTGGTTCTGCGACCATGGTGCCAATTTTACCAGACGCAACCGATCATACGCGCTCATGAATATTTCACAATGTAAAAGTACTCAAGATTAATGTTTCCGCGCCGCTATGTATGGGTAGCAGCATTTGAAAACTTTGAGGCATGCATGTCGCTTGGTTAAATATATGAAAATTTCGACAGAGAAAACCGGTTCCGAGATCACCCTTTCATGCCATGGGCGTTTTGACCATCATGCTCAGGATAACTTCAAAAGGAATTACGAACCGGCATTGCACAACAAACACTACAAAACCATCAGACTCGATATGTCGCAAGTGGAGTATGTGGACTACACCGCGCTTGGCCTGCTGCTCACGCTGAAAGAAAAGGCAGAGGCTGTGAATATCGAAATCGTATTCGGCCCATGCTCCAGAATGGCGATGAAAATATTCGAAGCCACCAGTTTTTTCGAGATATTCAGATTCCTTCCGCGCTAATCTTCCCGTTCAAACCGCATCTCGCACACGGCCCCTCAAGTGATGTACGCTATCGCAAATAGCGTACAGGAGCCTTGATGGAAGATACCAGCCAAACACCTGCCCCGGTTTCACTGAAGCAGGCTTTTCTTTATTGGCTGAAACTGGGGTTCATCAGTTTCGGCGGTCCGGCAGGGCAGATCGCCATCATGCATCATGACCTGGTCGAGAAAAAACGCTGGATTTCGGAGCAGCGTTTCCTGCATGCGCTCAATTACTGCATGGTGCTGCCGGGGCCGGAAGCCCAGCAGCTAGCCACCTACATCGGCTGGCTGATGCACAGGACATGGGGCGGGCTGATCGCAGGCGGTTTGTTCGTACTACCCTCCTTTTTCATCCTCACCGGGCTTGCCTGGGTGTACATGGCCTACGGGTCGCTGGCGGTGGTGGCAGGCGTGCTTTACGGCATCAAACCGGCAGTGGTCGCCATCGTGCTGTTTGCTGCATACCGCATCGGTCGCAGGGTGCTGAAGAATTCGATACTATGCAGCCTGTCTGCACTGGCTTTCATCGCCATCTTTGCCTTCAGGCTGCCGTTTCCGCTGATCGTGATCGCGGCAGGGGTGATCGGTCATTTCGGCGCACGCCTCGCACCCGGCAGCTTTACGGCAGGCGGCGGTCACGGCGCATCAAACAAGGATTACGGCACAGCGCTGATAGACGACGACACGCCGACGCCGGCACATGCCTTGTTCAGCTGGGCGAAGTTGTGGCGGGGACTGGCGGTGGGCGTGGGAATATGGCTGGTGGCGATGACGGCGCTGGCACTCACCTACGGCTGGCAAGGCGCCTATACGCAAATGGGCTGGTTCTTTACCAAGGCGGCGCTGCTGACCTTTGGCGGTGCCTATGCGGTGCTGCCTTACGTCTATCAGGGTGCAGTGGAACATTACCACTGGCTCACCCCTACCCAGATGATGGATGGCCTGGCACTGGGCGAGACTACACCCGGCCCCTTGATCATGGTGGTGACATTCGTCGGTTTTGTGGGCGGCTGGCTCACCCATGTGCTCGGTGTGGATGCCGCATTTGCTTCGGCACTGATGGCTGCGTCCATCGTCACTTTGTTCACCTTCCTGCCCAGTTTCATCTTCATCCTGCTGGGCGGGCCTTTTATCGAGACCACCCACGGCAACCTCAAATTCTCCGCACCGTTAAGCGCCATCACTGCCGCAGTGGTGGGCGTGATCCTCAATCTTGCGGTGTTCTTCGCTTACCATGTGTTGTGGCCGGACGGATGGGCAAACGCGGTGGATGTGACTGCGCTGGTGATGGTGATGATGGCAACGCTTGCCGTCTTTCGTTTCAATGTCGGTTCCATCCCGGTGATCCTGAGCTGCGGCTTTGCTGGAATGGTGTGGCGGATGCTGGTCTAGGGTCTGCTGATAAAACGATAGGAAGTGATGCTGCTTTGACTACCCAGCTTCAGGTGTAGGGTGGGTGACCTGACACCCACCCTACCGGACCGGCCACGGAATGGCCGGCCTGCCTGATCAATTCAATGCGTCCTTGAGTGCCTTGCCGGCAGAGAAACCCAATGCCTTGCGTGCACCGATCCTGATTTCCTTGCCGGTACGAGGATGGCGGCCGGTACGTGCGTCACGTTTGAATACTTTGAAGGTTCCGAAACCCATTACAGTGACTTTGTCTCCATTTTTTAACGCTTTGGTAATCGCAGTTGTCAGCGCATTCACCGCTTTTCCTGCATCAGCCTTGCTGACTTTTGCGTTGACGACGATAGCATCGACGAGATCGGATTTGTTCATGTTACAACTTCCCCCTGGGATAATTTATAGTTAAATGGAATTGCAGGAAAAATCACTAGATACAGCATCTCAAGCATACTTTTACCTACGACACGCAGCATCCTAGATTCTTTGCAAAGCCACGACTATCGGGAATCATTTGATAACTTTGTAGGGAAAACCCAATTTTCGCCTAGGGGAATCCCCTAGGCGCGCCTGCACCGGGCTTTTTCTGCTCTCGGCTTTCCCCCACCCACCGTGCAGACTTTCCACCACAGGCAGGCCGTATTCATCTTGCCCATTCACGTAAATCCTAATATGCTCGAATTACTATGGCGACCCAACAAGACATCCAAGCACACTACGACGTTGATAACGATTTTTTCGCACTTTTTCTGGATACGGACTACCGCGCCTACAGCTGTGGCGTATGGAAAACCGCATCCACGCTGGAACAGGCACAAAAACACAAACTGGAGCGCATCTGCCGCTTCGGGCATGTTGCTGAAAATCAGAAAGTGCTGGATGTAGGTTGCGGCTGGGGCGGGCTGATGCGGCACATCGTCGGCAACTTCGCCGGCACGCAAGCGCAAGGCCTGACGCTGAGCACCGAGCAGTACCAGCACATCGTTTCCCACCCGACCCCGGGAGTCTCGGTCGAGTTGCGCTCATGGCAGGATTTTCCCGTTCCTGAAAAAAGATTCGATGCCATCGTTTCGGTAGGCGCGTTCGAGCATTTCGCGTCTATCCGCGATCATGAAGCCGCACAACAGCGTCAGGTCTACGCCGGCTTCTTCGACTGGTGCCGTAGCGTATCATCGGATAACGCACACATCGGCCTGCAAAGCATCGTCATCAACCGCCCGCCCAATTCAATCTCTGAAGTGCGCGATTTCAGATATCTGCTCACCAAGGTATTCCCCGGCTCGGCATTACCCTCCGTCAGCGACGTGCAGGCAGCCATCATCGATAAATACGAGATCGCCTGCATCAAACTCATCGGGCTGGATTACGCGCGCACGCTGGCCGAGTGGGATAAGTGCCTGATCGCGCATCGCGAACATATCGTGCAAAAATACGGGCAGCCACTATTCGACCATTACCGCACCTATTTCGATGCCGCACGCCACTGCTTCGAGACAGGCTATGTAGACCTGATGCAGGTGTCGTTGCGTAAAGCCAGACCGATCAAAATCCTGGCTTCCCGATAAGAGCGATATCACCGCCATGAAAACCATACTGCAACGCGGCATGCAGGAGGGTCTAACCCCAGCCACGCTGGTCGCGGAGCTGATCACCGGCATACGCCCGCCCCGGCGCGCGCATGCCGATTACGCCAGCAACATGCTCAACGCCCTGTGCCATACCCTGAACGCGCAACCGGAATTGCGCGCAGTGTTGCGTAACGCACTGAATGACTTGCTGAGTACGCACAAACCGGTTTCGGTGTATGCCGAATCCGGCATATTGCCCAACACCGGATTCTTTTCCGAGATGTACCGCAGACTCAGTCACAGATGGTTGCCGGATGCGATAGACCCCAACTATCTGCATGACCTGTTCGCAGTGGTGTTCACCGATCAGAACGACGACTTGTGGATCATGCAGGTACCAGATGCGTGCTGGATGGACCTGCTCGCCGCATTGCGCTTTGACGAGCAGGAGACCGTTGCAGGCCTGCCGCTGGCAGTACGCGGCCTGGTCGACGCGGTGCTGGTGCTGTCTTACCGCATTTCTTCCATCGGCCTGGAACCTGAGCTGATACGCAATGAGCCGTCGCTGGAAGAATTCGAATCGCCTTTCCTCACCCAGAACGACGAGACCGGCGAATACCTGCAGCAGTTTGTAAAAGCATGGGAAAAACCGCGTGTGAAATTCCATGATGCCAAACACGTACTGGTACTGCTCGACCAGTGTAAGCAGGTGATCCACAAGATACGCCGTACTGCCGCCAATTCCGGCACCAGCATCAGCCTCACCTTCCTGCTGCAGCGCGAAGCACAGCAGATAGCGCGCATGGAAGCCCTGCTCGGCATACTGGAAGACCTGCGCCAAGATAGAAGCGGCGTCAGCGCCTATCCGCGCTTCGTGAGCATCTTCAAAACCCTGGTCAGCGGTGAATGCCACAAGAACGACATGCGCAAACACTGGCGCGAGAACATGGAGTTGCTGGCACTGCGTGTGACCGAGAATGCCAGCCGTACCGGCGAACACTACATCACCAGTACACGTTCGGAATACTTCGCCATGATGCGTTCGGCGATGGGCGCGGGCTTCATCATCCCGATCCTCGCCATGATCAAGATCTTCATCGTGCAGAGCCACATGCCGCCGCTGATCGAAGGCATCGCCATCGCCCTCAATTACGGCTTCGGTTTCATGCTCATCCACATCCTGCACTTCACCATCGCCACCAAGCAACCGGCGATGACGGCCTCCGCCATCGCCGCCAGCATAGGCGAAAGCGGCGGCGGCGCGCGCGACCTGGAGAATCTGACCACACTCATCGCACAAACGATGCGCAGCCAGCTGGTCGCCATCATCGGCAACGTGATACTGGCGATACCTGTGGCCATGCTCATCGCACTGGCGTTAAACCAATTCATCAGCGTGGACAAAGCGCACCACCTGCTGGCGGATACAGACCCGGTGCACAGCCTGGCACTGTTCTATGCAGCCCTCGCCGGCGTGTGCCTGTTCCTGTCGGGACTGGTGGCGGGGCATCACGACAACCTGGCGGTGTACAGCAAGATCCCGCAGCGCATACAGCAACTAAAATGGCTGAAATGGATACTGGGCGAATACCGCCTGTCGCGCGTCGCCAAATACATTGAGAACAACCTGGGCGCGCTGGCGGGTAACTTCTACTTCGGCTGCATGCTGGGCGGCCTTACCGCCATAGGCACTATGACCGGCCTGCCGCTCGACATCCGCCATGTCACCTTCTCTTCAGCCTTCCTCGGCTTCTCGCTGGTGACACTGGATTTCCATCCAGCCACGGCAGAGATCGTCTGGGCCGGCATAGGCGTGGCATTGATCGCGCTGACCAACCTGTCGCTGAGCTTCGCCCTGGCACTCAGCGTGGCGATGAAAGCGCGCAAGATCACCTTCGCTCACTGGCACGTGCTATTCCAAAGCCTTGGTCGCCGCCTGCGCGACCACCCCATGGAATTCTTCCTGCCACCGAAAAAACAGACTAGTCCGGAGACCAAACAGGAGGAGAATCCTCAGGCATGAGCACGGAACTACTGAAAATACGCATCGCGCACGGTGCTGAAACCGCCATGGGGCCGGGCAAAGCCGAGTTGCTGGAGGCGATTGACCGGTATGGCTCGATCTCGGCGGCGGCCAAGCATATGCGGATGTCCTACCGGCGTGCATGGGAGCTGGTGGACACCATGAATCGCTGCTTCGATGAACCCCTGGTGAAAACAGCGCCCGGCGGCGCACACGGCGGCGGTGCACAAGTGACCGAATTCGGTTTCTATATCCTCAAGTGTTACCGTGATCTGGTGGTCAAAACCAGAGCTGCAGCAGAACGCGAGATTGTCGAATTCGCATCGCATCTGAAGCCTCCGGACTGACCCTCACCAGCTGAATTCTCCGAATTGAACTAATTGCCTTGTAATTTTTTTGTAACAAGCAGTATTGACATCATTCGTTATTCCCGTTCATATATAGCGAAAACAATATAGCGGCTGAATATCGAAAAATTCAGTGCCGACCGCTGAATCAATACAAATGCAATCAGAAATCAACTCAAACCCGGGGGTCAGACCATGCATATGCAACAACAGAAACAAGCGCATCATTTTCCTATCAAATTACTGGTTATCGCGCTGGCAACAGCGTTGCCTGTGGCATCTTACGCAGACGACAATGATGCAGAAGCGCGCATCAGGCAACTGGAGAGCATGGTGCAGCAGATGCAGCAGCAACGCGCCGAACAGGACAAACAGATCGACATCCTGACCAAGGAACTGACCGGCATCGAGAACCAGATCAGCCAGTCCAAGACCGCCAAGGTTGAAGAAAAGGGCAAGAGCAAAGGCAACCCGGTGTACGCCTCGTTCAAGAACGGTCTGGTGCTGGAAGATGGCTCCGGCGACTGGAGCCTGCAGATGAACGGGCGCGTGCAGGCCGATTACCGTACCTACGACCCCGGTCAATGGCGCAACGACAACTTCACCATACGCCGAGCCAGACTTGGAGCCACCTTCACTTTCCTCAAGGATTACGCGGTGCGGGTGGAAGGCGAATATTCCAACTCCACTGACGGCGCCAAAGGCACGACTGCACTGACTTACGGCTATCTGGAATACAACCATTTCGCCGGTGCACGCTTACGCGTCGGGCAGTTCAAACCCATCTTCGGCCTGGAACGCGGCGAAAGCACCAACTTCACCGATTTTCAGGAGCTATCGCTGGCCACTACGACAGGTGCCAGCTTCAACTCCACTTATGACCGCGGCATCATGCTGTTCGGCGCGCCACTCAAGGGCACTTATTACAACCTGTCCTACATCAACGGCAGCGGCCAGAACAACGACAGCCTGAAAGACTCCAAGGATGTCATCGGTCGCGCCACGGGTAACATCGCCGATTGGGCAGGCTGGAGCAATGCGGTGGTACACATAGGTATAACCGGCAGCCGCGGCAGCGTAGAGCCATCTACCGCGACAGGCACCACCGGTCTTTCCAGCTATACCGAGGCCAACGGCGTCACTTCCAACACCGCCGCCGCCGCCAACGATGTGGCGACCAAATTCTTCTCCACTGCGGCATTTAACGCTGTCAGGCTGGACAAGTCGCGCCTGGGCCTTGAAACCGCGCTGGCATACGGCCCGGTCAAGTTGCAAAGCGAGTATATCGCTACCAATTTCAACGGCAATACTGCTGCGGGCAAAGGTTTCGACAAGGATGTAGATGCCTGGTATGCCAGCATGACCTGGCTGGCCACCGGCGAGAGCTATGCCGACTCCTACAAGGACGGCATGTTCGGCCGCATCATCCCCAAGAGCAGCCTGACCTCCGATTTCAGCGGTTATGGTGCGTTCGAGCTGGGATTGCGCTATAGCGAATTCGACGGCTCCGACTTCACCACCGCCGCCCAGGGCTGCGCTGCCGGTTCAGGCTGTCTGACGACACCCACTGCTGCCGCCTCGTTCACCAACAAAGCAGATGCATGGACCGCCGGTGCCAAATGGATCATGACACCTAACGCGCGGCTGATGCTGAATTACATCCATACCAGCTTTGATAACGCTATCATCATCAACAACAAATCCAGCAATACTGAAGATGCCATGACCCTGCGCGCTCAATACGACTTTTAAGGAAAAAACATGCTTAAAACCTACTTTTCAGGATTACTGACTGCGCTGGCGCTGCTGGCTGCCGTTTCCTCCCCGGCCCATGCCGAGCAGAAAGTCACCGTTTATGCCGCTGCCAGCCTGACTAATGCAATTGGCGACATCGCCGCGCAATATGAAAAAGCCAAAGGAGTGAAAGTGGTCAGCTCGTTCGCCGCTTCTTCCGCACTGGCCAAGCAGATCGAGAACGGCGCGCCTGCCGATGTGTTCATTTCGGCAGACAGCAAGTGGATGAATTACCTGCAGGACAAGAACAAGCTGGATAAAGCCTCACGCCACGACCTGCTGGGCAACCATCTGGTGTTGATCGCGCCCAAGGGGCAGTCGTTCAAGGTGGAGATGGACAAGTCTTTCGATTTTGCCAAGGCATTTGACGGCAAGCTGTGCACCGGCGATCTGGAATCGGTACCGGCGGGTATCTACGCCAAGCAATCGCTGACTGCACTGGGCTGGTGGAACGCCATCAAGTCGCGCATCGTCGGCACGCAGGATGTGCGGGCATCGCTGGCGTTCGTGGAACGCGGCGAATGCGCCGCCGGTATCGTGTATCAGACCGACGCCAAAGTCTCCAGCAAGAGCGATACCGTGGCCGCCTTCCCCGATACCAGCCACGACCCTATCGTGTATCCGGTGGCGGCAGTGGCGGGGAGTCAGGATACTGCAAAAGATTTCATCGAATATCTGGCATCGCCGGAAGCAAGTGCTATATTCAGCAGATACGGATTCAGCCTGGCCGGACATTAGCGGTCATCAAAACGATTGGAAATTGGCTTATTGGAATTACTGCAATTCACACCCGCCGAGCTCGCAGCGCTACTGCTTTCCATCAAAGTGGCGCTGTGGTGCATGGTCGCCACTTGCATCCCCGGCATCTTCATAGGCTGGCTGCTGGCGCGTAAATCATTCTTCGGCAAATCGCTGCTGGAAAGCATCGTCCACCTGCCGCTGGTGCTGCCCCCCGTGGTTCCCGGTTATCTGCTGCTGATCCTGCTGGGCAATCAGGGCATACTCGGCAAGTGGCTGCACCAGAGCCTGGGCATTACCGTGGCCTTCACCTGGGTAGGCGCTGTCATCGCCTCTGCGGTGATGGCGATGCCGCTGATGGTGCGCGCGGTAAGGCTGGCGGTGATCCAGGTGGATAGCGGGCTGGAAGCCGCCGCACGCACGCTGGGCGCGAGCAGCTTGCGCGTATTCTTCAGTGTCACCCTGCCCTTGTCTGCACCGGGCATCATCACCGGCCTGATCCTCGCCTTCAGCCGCAGTCTGGGCGAATTCGGCGCCACCATCACCTTCGTCGGCAACATCGAAGGCGAAACGCGTACCCTGCCGCTCGCCATCTACACCTATACTCAGACACCGGGCGGCGACGTGCAAGCCTTGCGTCTGGTGATCCTGTCTGTTGCCCTGGCACTCGCTGCATTGTTCGCCAGCGAGCTGATGGAACGCCGGGCACTACGCTTGCTGGGTAACAAAGCGGGGCGCGATTAAACCCATGCTTGAACCCATGATAGAGCTGGACATCGCACTGGATAGAGGCAGCTTTAAACTGCAAGCCGCACTGACACTGGAGCAAAGCACAGCAGGAACCGTGGCCGGCCTGTTCGGCCCTTCCGGCTCTGGCAAAAGCACGCTGCTGGGCATTCTGGCGGGTACCATCAAACCTGACCGCGGGCGCATCGTGGTTAACGGGCGCTGCCTGCTGGATACTGCGCGCGGCGTGGATATTCCCATTCACCAGCGCCGCGTGGGTCTGGTATTCCAGGATAGCAAGCTGTTCCCCCACCTGACGGTCAAGGGCAATCTGCAATACGGGTTCAAGCTGCTGGCAGAGGCCGACCAACGTTTCGGTTTCGACCAAATCGTAAACCTGCTGGAACTGGAGCCGTTGCTGCAACATCGCCCCAGCCAGCTTTCCGGCGGCGAGAAACAACGCGTGGCACTGGGCAGGGCATTGCTGGCATCGCCCGGACTACTACTGCTGGATGAACCGCTGGCATCGCTGGATGAACGCCTCAAACAACAGATATTGCCGTTCCTGCGCCGGGTCAAGGAGCAACTGGGCGTGCCCATGATCTACGTCAGCCACAACATCAACGAGATTCTCGACCTCACGCAGCAACTGGCCGTGATTGATCATGGCACCATACTGGCGCATGGCGACTTTCATGACATGCTCACCAGCGATAAACTGCTGTCGCTGGCCAATTCACTGGGTCCGGATAATGCACTGAGCGTCGAGCTGACCGGGAAAAGCGAGGAACTGGGCTATTGCATAGCCAGTAACGGTGATAACGTTCTGTTTCTGCCTTACACCGAAGCGCCGGTCGGTGCCCGTTTCTCGGTGGTGATCCCCGCATCCAATATCGCGCTGTCCCGGAAAAAAATCAGCGGCATCAGCATCCAGAACCAGATCCCCGGAACAGTCAGCGCCATCCGCATTGTCAATCATCGCGCTCTGGTCACGGTGGATGCAGGCAGCATGCTGATCGCCGAGATCACCGCCAAGGCGTTGCACGATTTGAAAATAAAAATCCACGACCCGGTCTACTGCCTGATCAAGACCCAGGCGATACGATATTTCGGCAAGGGCGACTAGGGACAGTGTTGTTGACTCACTACCCGACAGCGCAAGTTGTTGCATCGCGAGCCAATAGCTGCCATAGTTTTGCACGATGAAACAGCAGCAGATAGCCTTCCTTAATCAACTCCGTTTTGCATTTGAGAGAGCCCCTGCTTTTCTTAAGGAAGCATTCGTCGTGCTGCTGGTGGTATTCACCACCTGGGCGGATACTGCCGCACCGAACTATATCTCGCTGAGCGGGTTCTATCTGATCCCCATTTTCCTTGCTGTCTGGTACTGCAGCCGCAGCACCATCGCCACCGTCATCACCATCTCCATGGCATCCTGCATCTATGCTGCATGGCAGGACATCCCGGCTGGCGCACCCCTGTGGCAACTGGTATTGGCATACTCGTCACCCATCATCCTGTTCCTGGGATTCTCCATCCTGATGTTCTATCTGCGCATGCTGGTCAAGCGCCTGGAGGAAGAGAGCCAGACCGATGCCCTGACCGGGTTGCGCAACCGCCGGAATTTCCTGACCATGGCGCAATTCGAAATCACGCGGGTGACGCGCGCATCCTACCCCTATACCCTGGCATTGATCGACCTGGACAACTTCAAACAGATCAACGACACCCAGGGGCACGCGGTAGGCGATGCGCTGCTGTCTGCCGCCAGCCAGTGCATGCTGTCCACGCTGCGCGAAGTGGACGTGATCGGACGTCTGGGTGGCGACGAATTCCTGATATTGCTGCCCGAAGCCAATTCCACCGAGGCGCGCGCCATACTGGAACGTCTGCATGACCGCCTGAAAAGCGTGCTGCAAACCTACAGCCCCATCTCCAGCGCCAGCAAAGGCGCGCTCACCGTGTGTTCCGGCGCGAGCGATCTGACGCTGCCGGAGATCATCGCCAAAGCCGATGCCATCATGTATAAAGTCAAACATACGTCCAAGGATAATGTGGTGGTGGAACAAGTCCCACCAATTGAACAAACCCAGACCGAACAAACTCAGGCCGTACCAGCCCCGTAGGGCGATTCAATGAAACACTGGCTGCTGACTATCATGCTGATGATGTGTTGCCAGGGCTGGTGCACGGTATCGGCTGCCGAGCCATTCGGCACGGTGGATGCGCTTTCCGGCGCTGCCAGCGCAGCATCGGGAGATTCAACGGACGAAATTGCGCTAGCAGTGGGCAGCCAGGTTTCCACCGGGCAAACCATCACTACCGGCCACGACACCGAGCTGCATATCGTCACCCTGGACGGCGCTTTCCTCGCACTACGCCCCGACACCACTTTTCGCGTGGATGAATACAAGGCCGACGCAGATGCTGATGCCGATAAAGTGTTCATGACCCTGCTCAAGGGCAGCCTGCGCTCCATCACCGGCTGGATAGGAAAATACAACCCGCACGCCTACCGCCTCACCACCCCCACCGCCGTGATCGGCATACGCGGTACTGACCACGAGACCACCGTGATTGAAGAATCCGGCCCGCAACCCGGCACCGATGAGGCCGGTACCTACGACACCGTGAATGAGGGCAAGACCGTGCTCAGCAATGCGCAAGGCGAGACCGAAGTCACACCCGGCCGGCACGCCTTCTCCGCCTGGCACAACCGCATCGCGCCGCTATTCCTGAACAAACGCCCTGATTTCTGGCTGCACCGTGCATTGCGCATAGAAAATCGTATTGCGGCACGCAAAGCTTCCCTGTTCCAGCATATCGAACAACTGAGAAATGAAAGAAGACAGGCCAGGCTTTCCACCGCCGCCGACAACCGGATCGAGAAACAACAGGCGCGCAGGGAGCGAATCCAGGAACGCCGTGCCGACAAGGCAAGGAATAGAAAAAAACATATGGATGCAGGCAATTGACCAGTGCGCGAGCGGAGTATTGAACAAGCAGTACCCGCTTTATAGCGAGCGCAGGCAAAACCCAGGACGCGACATCAACCGCAGCCGCTGGTGATATTTATCTTTTGCGGGGAATTGCATTTACCTGCCCGCATTGCAGTACCATGACGAATAATGGATACACAAGTAACGCTGTGCAACAAGCGTGACACAAGGGGAATTGCATTGAGCCACAAGACAAGCGTTGATAATGCCCTGTTCCGTCATCTGGTCGAGAATTCGAATATCCCGCTGATAGGCAGCGCCGCTGGTAGTTTACTGGTGGCGCTGGCGCAAATGTCTTCCTCCGATAGCAAACTGGTATTCGGCTGGATGCTGCTGGTGCAGTTGACCGTTGGCTTCCGCTATTTGCTGGTGCGACGCTGCCGCGCACGGCTGAAGAACGGGGATTTCGACTTCGATCAGGCGCGGCGTTACGCATGGACGCTGGGGTTTTCAGGAATTGCCTGGGGCCTGGGCGGGTTATTCGTACTGAATAGCACACCGGCTGGCACGGTAGTGATCATTACCGCGATCCAGGCCATGGTGATGGGTAGTGCGCTGACGCTGGGCGCTTTCTTGCCGGCTTTCTATGCCTTCGCGATTCCCGCCACCATTCCCATGGTGACCGTGCTGCTGATCAGCCGAGAGGATTCAAACTTCGTACTGGCGCTATACTCCATTTTATTTCTGTTGCTGTTTATCAGCATTGCCCGACGTTTCAGCCGTTCCCTGAGTGACACCTTGCAGTTGTCTTTCGAGAAAGAAGAGCTGGTCAATGCCCTGACCGACGCTTACGACCAGCAGGCCAGACTGGCAAAGACCGACAGCCTGACCCAGCTGGCCAACAGACGTCACTTTGACGAAGTGCTGGACAAGGAGATCGCGCGTCTGCAACGTTCCGGCGAACCGCTATCCCTGCTGATTCTGGATGTGGATCATTTCAAAGCCTACAACGACAACTACGGTCATATCGCGGGCGACGAATGCCTGAAGCAGATCGCAGGCGTTTTTCAGCGCAACCTCAACCGCACCTCAGACCTGGCCGCGCGTTACGGTGGCGAGGAGTTCGCCGGGGTGATGCCGGGCACCGAACATCCCGGCACGATATTGCTGGCAGAGCAGATACGTGCCGATGTCGAGGCCTTGAAGATATTGCACGGCAAATCGCTCACCGCCCCGCACGTGACCATCAGCCTGGGGGTTGCCACCTTTAACTGCGCGCAATTAAAGTCGTCCAGCCATGCCGTCGCCATTGCCGACAAGCTGCTATACCGCGCAAAAACGGAAGGCCGCAACCGTGTAGTCGCGCTGAACGCCACGAATGCAACGGAGCTGCTCGCAAACTAGCTCGGCTTTGGCTGGCACCGGCCTCCACACGACAGCATCGCGCTTCACCCTGAAAATATAATCAAACCTGCGGGTTGACGTGATATTGTTTTGATATACATATTCAAAGTATCCAGCCCGATGCCCAAGCAGATCATGCTCCTCCCCAGCCGAGCGTTCACAATCTCACCTGCAGGCAAGCTTTCTCTATTGTTCACCATGCTGATGGCA
Organism: uncultured Methylophilaceae bacterium; assembly: GCA_903834185.1. Classification (GTDB taxonomy): domain Bacteria; phylum Pseudomonadota; class Gammaproteobacteria; order Burkholderiales; family Methylophilaceae; genus CAILHX01. The sequence continues at coordinate 315 of CAILHX010000034.1, read as the reverse complement.
TGCGGGGCGACACAGGCGGCAGGCATCTCCGACAGGATACTGGCAGAGATAGCAAAAGCTGCCGCCACCCCCGATGCCACATTGATAGGCGGCGGTATCACCTATGAGCCGGCATACGACGGTTCGCGTTCCAGCAAGATCGGCGGGGTTCCCATCATCAGTTATACCGGCAACAACCTGTTCGTACGCACCACCGAAGGCATACTCGAAGGCGGCGTCAGGGCTGAATTGCTGGACGGGCTGCATATAGGCCTGCAGCTTGCCTATGAAGAAGGCAGGCAGACCGGCGATTCGGATCTGCTGAAACGGCACAAC
>CAILHX010000033.1 GCA_903834185.1 uncultured Methylophilaceae bacterium | reverse complement strand
TGGTCAAGCGTTTGCATGCTGAAGGAAAATCGGTGCTGATCGCTGCAGGCGATACCTTTCGCGCCGCTGCGCGTGAACAATTGCAAACCTGGGGGGAACGTAATCAGGTGCATGTCGTGATGCAGGAGGGAGGCGATCCAGCAGCGGTGATCTTCGATGCAGTGAATTCGGCCATTGCCAAGAAAATAGACGTCGTCATCGCGGATACTGCGGGGCGCCTGCCTACGCAACAGCATCTGATGGAAGAGATCAAGAAGGTGCAGCGGGTCATCGCCAAAGCATTGCCCGATGCACCGCATGAGGTACTACTGGTATTAGATGCCAACACGGGGCAAAATGCGATTGCGCAGGTCAAGGCGTTTAATCAGGCGCTAATAGTAACGGGCTTGGTATTGACCAAGCTTGATGGCTCCGCTAAAGGCGGAGTAATCGCTGCCATTGCCAGAACCCAGCCTATTCCGGTACGTTTTATCGGCGTGGGTGAACAGATAGAAGATCTGCAACCATTTAATGCAGCAGAATTTAGTGAGGCGCTCTTCTCGTGATCAAGTTTGACGGAGTGACTAAACGTTATCCTGGCGGCTTTGAGGCCTTGAAAAACGTTTCGTTTGAAATCGCACAAGGCGAACTCGCCTTTATTACCGGCCACTCCGGCGCTGGCAAAAGCACACTTTTGAAACTTGCCGCCGCCATTGAGCGCCCCACCACCGGCAGCGTCATCATCAAAGGCCAGAACGTGGGCAAGATCCGGCAATCCGGATTGCCCTATGTACGACGTAATTTCGGATTAATCTTTCAGGACCATAAGTTACTCTATGACCGCAATGTATATGATAACGTCGCGCTCCCATTGTCCATCGTAGGCGTCACCGGACGCGAAGCAGGCAAACGTATTCGTGCGGCACTGGATAAAGTCGGTTTGCTGCCCAGAGAAAAAGCCGCCCCCATCACGCTATCCGGCGGCGAACAACAGCGCCTTGCCATTGCCCGCGCTATCGTCAGCCGTCCGTCCATCCTGCTGGCGGACGAACCGACCGGCAATCTGGATGAGAATTATGCCCGCGACATCATAGAGTTGTTCAAGTCTTTTCATCAGGTCGGCGTGACCGTCATCATCGCCACGCACGATGCCAGAGGAATCGCCCGGCAAGGCGAACAGATACTCAGTCTGCAACATGGAGTGCTGGCATGATCTATCACTGGCTTCGATCACATTGGCATGCGTTTATTCTGGTGCTGAAGAAGCTGCGCCATGCACCTGTCGCCAACCTGCTGATGGCGGCAGTGATAGGAGCGACCTTAAGCTTGCCTGCAGGGCTCTATCTGCTGGCCGACAATATTCGTCAGGCGGCTGGTGACATCACCATAGAACCTCAGATCAGTCTATTCCTGTCGCTGAACGCAACGGATGGCGCGGTCAAGGCCCTGGATCAAAGATTAAAGGAAAACCACGGCATCAAGGATTTCAACTTTGTTTCAAAAGAAACCGCCTGGCAGGAAATGCAAAGGAATAGTACCGTTGCCGATACCGGACTGGAAAAGAATCCTTTGCCGGATGCCTTTGTCATCCATCCCAAGGATACGGAACCGCAAGCGGTGGATAAACTGCAAAAAGAGCTATCCGAATTGCCGAATGTGGAACATACCCTGCTGGATGCAGAGTGGGTCAAGCGCCTCTACGTATTACTGCAAATGAGTACCAAAGCTGTCGTCATTCTCACTTCATTGCTGGGTTTTGCCCTGGTGGCCATCGTAGGCAACACCATACGCCTGCAAATCCTCACTCAGCGCGAAGAGATCGAAGTCAGCCGATTGATCGGTGCAACTGACCGTTACATACGCCGTCCTTTTCTCCATGCAGGCCTGTTACATGGCTTCGCCGGGGGGCTGATGGCATGGCTGTTCGTCTATATCGCACTCTATATCTTTAATGCGTCAGTGCAGGATCTGGCCTTGCTCTATTCCGCCGATTTCCTCCTGCACATGCTGGGCGGCCAGGCAAGTTTGATCCTGCTGGGCGGTGCAGCTGGATTGGGATGGCTGGGCGCGCTTCTCGCAGTGAATCGCTCTTTGGCAGAACTGAAGGCAGTAGCGAAACGGTGATAACGCTGGTCAAGCTGGCAGTTGTAATTTTTTTGCTTATATCCAGCTATACCTGCCATGCAACGGACGCATGGGCAACGCTGAATGCCCAGATAAATTCCGCGATGAAGGCTAATGATTATGTGCAGGCGGAGCGGCTGGCTATTCAGGCACTGCAACTCTTCGAGAGTGGCCAGGAGACAAACATCCACAAGCAAGTCTATTCGCTGTATACACTAGGCAAAGCCTATCGCGTTCAAAACAAAATCACTCCGGCAGAGGACTACTTTAAAAAGGCCTACGAAACATCGCTCCGCTCAGAAGGAGATAAGCCGAGCATACCGCGCGTGAGAATGTGCGGTGACCTGGCTGAGATGTTGCTGGATAATTCAAAAGCGGATGAGGCAGATACTCTTCTACACAGTTGCCTGCCTAAGAAGCCGCCGCAAAGTTTTGATAAAAATGATTATGAGACGAGGAACGAACTTATCAGACTGCTGCAATTTCAGAGGAAGCTGGACGACGCTGAAACTATTGCCAGAGACCAATTGAAATACGTAAAAAGAGCGCTGCCTCCTGATAGTTCCGAGATCGCAGAAAGCCTGAATGCCCTATCGCTGAGCATACAAATGCAGGATATGGGCAGGCGCCTAGCAGAAGCCACAGACTATATGCAACAAGCGTTGGCTATATGTGTTAAAGCATATGATGAGAATAATCTGGAATGTGCCACCTTTGAAGACAATCTGGGTGAACAATTAGTCGGCGAGAATAAGTATGACGACGCGGAAAAACATATCAAGCATGCTTTTCAGGTGCGCACGCTCAAACTTGGAGAGAACCATCCTTATACATCCTCGACAGCGTTTAATCTGGGAAGGCTGTATTTCTTGCAGGAGCGTTACGAAGAAGCCGTTCCTATCCTGAAAAAAGTAGTAGCCAATTTCAAAGCAACTTATGGTGCAAACAGTACTTATCTGGAAGATGTCCAGCATTACCTGGTCAGCAGTCTGCGCAAGCTGGGCAAAAACCAGGAAGCGCGCAGGATAGAGCGCGAGAATGGCATGTGGGTAGTGCATTAGCACATAGCCCGTGGGTGCCTTAGACTACCGTTTCGAAACACTCCGATTTGATTGCACGTACCGATTCTGCCAGTACCTTGACCGCATCGATCCTGCCGAAACTCTTGCGCCATGCCAATGCGATACGTCTGGTCGGGACAGGTGCAGAGAATGGAATAAACTTAAGCAAAGGATTGGCGTAACGCTCGCTGGCAGCACTTTGCGGCAATACCGTGATACCCAGGCCGGAAGCCACCATGTTGCGTATGGTTTCCAACGAGTTTCCATGTAGCACTTCACCGCTTTTGGTCAGTTCGGGGCAAGCCTGATTCACCTGGTTACTGAAACAGTGTCCGCTATTCAGCAGTAACACTTTTTGCTCCGCAAGTTCGCTGGCTGCAATCGATTTTTTATTCGCCCACGCATGATTGATGGGGACAACCACTACGAAATCCTCATCGTAAAGTGCTGTGGTTTCAACGCCCGGAAGTGCAAAAGGCAGGGCGATCACCGCGACGTCTATCAGGCCTTGCCGCAGTTGCGCCTCAAGGTTTACCGTGGTGTTCTCTTCTACATCCAACGGCATTTCCGGCGCTTTCTGGCGCAATACGGGGATCAGCTCCGGCAGCAGATAAGGCCCCACCGTGTAGATCAGGCCGATACGGATAGGCCCTAGTAACGGGCTGGCTCCCAGACGGGCGATATCTTTTACCTTATCGGCTTCCTCCAGCACCCGTGTGGCTTGCTCAACGATATGCTCACCCACTGCCGTCAGACTGATTTCGGTCTTTTTACGCTCGAATATCTTGACGCCCAGGTCAATTTCCAATTTCTGGATCGCCAGGCTCAGTGCAGGCTGAGTGACAAAGCAGCGCTCGGCAGCACGTCGGAAATTGCGCTCACGACTCACAGCCACGATATATTTAAGCTCATTCAAGGTCATATTGATACTTCGCTATCGCTTGCGATCAATTAATATTATAAATCGAAACAATAAGTATATACAATTTGATTTATCAAACAGCCCTTATTAGAATGGCGCTCATTGTTACCGTACATGGTAACAACCGATTTTTAAACAACTCTTAACAAGGAGAAACAAATGGCAACATCACTCATCAATACCCAAGTGCAACCGTTCAAGGCGCAGGCTTTCCACAATGGCCAGTTCATCGAAGTCACCGAACAAAGCCTCAAGGGCAAATGGTCCGTGCTGATTTTCATGCCGGCTGCGTTCACCTTCAATTGCCCGACCGAGATTGAAGACGCTGCGGACAACTACGCCGAGTTCCAGAAGGCGGGCGCTGAAGTTTATATCGTGACTACCGATACCCACTTCTCGCACAAGGTCTGGCATGAGACTTCTGCGGCGGTGGGCAAAGCCAAATTCCCGCTGGTGGGCGATCCTACTCACACCTTGACCAATGCTTTCGGCGTGCACATTCAGGAAGAAGGCCTGGCATTACGCGGTACCTTCGTCATTAATCCCGACCTGGTGATCAAGACTCTGGAGATCCATTCCAACGAGATCGCCCGCGATGTCAAGGAAACTGTGCGCAAGCTGAAGGCAGCGCAATACACCGCAGCCAACCCCGGCCAGGTTTGCCCTGCCAAGTGGAATGAGGGTGCCAAGACACTGACGCCATCCATCGATCTGGTAGGCAAGATCTAAGGCGGCAAATCAATCGCTACGGATGATCTCCGTAGCGATTGAATCAAGCATTTCATCGGTTCTTAGCGCAAAGCGGTGGTCAAGCCGACCGCTTTGCGCTAAGCATCTTTAAGGAGAAACATTATGTTGGATAACAACATCAAGGAACAATTACGCACCTATCTTGAGCGCTTGCAGCAGCCTATCGAACTCGTTGCCAGCCTGGACAGCAGCACCGCTGCGGCCGAGATGCGCGAGTTTCTGCAAGACATCGCCCCGCTTTCGGACAAGGTGACACTACGCGAAGACGGCAACGACAAGCGCCGTCCTTCGTTCGGCATCGCTCGCGCCGGGGATGCACCACGCGTACACTTTGCCGGAATTCCCATGGGTCACGAGTTTACATCGCTCATCCTCGCCCTGTTGCAGGTAGGCGGCTACCCGCCCAAGTTCAGCGACGAGATCATTGAACAGATCCGCAATCTCAAAGGGGAGTTCCACTTCGAGACCTATATCTCGCTCACCTGCCATAACTGCCCTGACGTGGTGCAGGCCATGAACCTGATGGCCGCGTTGAACCCCGGCATCACCCATACCATGATAGACGGCGGTATCTACCCGGATGAGGTCAACGAACGCCAGATCATGGCCGTGCCTAGCGCTTTCCTAAACAGCAAGCCATTCGAGAATGGCCGTATGGAGCTTGAGCAGATCCTGGCCCGTATCGATACCAGCGGTATAGAGCGTGATGCCGCTCAGCTCAACGCCAAGGCTCCTTTCGACGTATTGGTCATCGGTGGCGGCCCGGCGGGTTCGGCTGCGGCGGTATATGCCGCGCGCAAGGGGATCCGCACTGGTGTGGTAGCCGACCGCTTCGGCGGGCAAGTGATGGACACTATGGCGATCGAGAACTTTATTTCGGTCAAGGAGACCGACGGCCCCAAGCTCGTCAGCGCGCTGGAAGAGCACGTCAAGAGCTACGATGTGGACATCATGAATCTGCAACGTGCGGAAGAACTGATTCCGGGCGAAGTGCTGGGTATCCGCCTCGCCAATGGCGCGATATTGAAGAGCAAGTCCATCATCATCGCCACCGGTGCGCGCTGGAAAGAGCTGAACGTGCCCGGCGAAAAGGAATATCGCGGCAAGGGCGTGGCTTATTGCCCGCACTGTGACGGCCCGTTGTTCAAGGGCAAGAAAGTCGCCGTGGTTGGTGGCGGCAATTCCGGCGTGGAAGCAGCAATCGACCTGGCCGGGATCGTCGAGCATGTCACACTTTTGCAGTTCGACGAACAGTTGAAGGCTGATGCCGTGTTGCAGAAAAAGCTGTTCAGCATGAGCAACGTCACTGTCATTTGCCAGGCGCAAACGCTCGAAGTAACTGGCGCGGATGGCAAAGTGAGCGGGCTGGACTACCTGGACCGGGCCACTAACAGCAAGCATCATCTGCAGTTGGCAGCGGTGTTCGTGCAGATTGGCCTCAAGCCCAATACCGATTGGCTGAAGAATACGTTGAACCTTACCCAATACGGTGAGATCGAAGTAGACAACCACGGCGGAACCAGCCTGCCTGGCGTATTCGCTGCGGGAGACGTGACGACTACGCCGTACAAACAGATCGTCATTGCACTGGGGGATGGGGCAAAAGCAGCATTGGGCGCGTTCGACCATCTCATCCGTCACTAGGGGAAAGTGCCTGCGTCAATCACGCCGGAGTTGGGTTAAACTTGTTTATCGTGGTTGTTTAATATTAGGAGTCTTCATGAAAGTTTGGGAATGTGCGGTATGCGGTTTTATCTATGATGAAGCCATGGGGAGACCGGAAGAAGGGATTCCCCCCGGTACACGTTGGGAAGATGTGCCGGATAGCTGGATCTGCCCGGATTGCGGAGCAGGCAAGGCGGTTTTCGAGATGGTGGAAATCTGACAGCAGTTAAGGAGAATCGGGATGGATATCGGCATCAACAAAAAAGATAGAGAAAAAATCGCTCATGGCCTGTCAAGTTTGCTGGCAGATAGCTATACGCTATACATGATGACGCACAATTTTCACTGGAATGTAAAAGGCCCGATGTTCAATACCCTGCATCTGATGTTCATGCAGCAATACACGGAACAGTGGAACGCGCTGGATCTGATCGCAGAACGCATCCGCGCGCTTGATTTCCCTGCTCCCGGCACCTATAAGGAATTCGTCAAACTGGCCTCGATCAAGGAAGTAGATGGTGTGCCCAAAGCCACCGAGATGATCAAATTATTAGTCAACGCTCAGGAAACGGCTGCGCGTACTGCACGCAACCTGTTTCCGGTTGTGGACAAAGCCAATGACCAGCCCACCATGGACTTGCTCACGCAACGGCTGAATGTCCATGAGAAAACGGCCTGGATGCTGCGTAGCCTATTGGAAGAGTAATCGCCCGGCAGGAGTCCTATAGCAATCAGAATCTCTCTAGGCGCGAGGCTTTACCGACAATAACTGATTGCGCACAAAACCGATGTGCCCGCGCAGGCTATAGAAAAGATCACCGAACGAAGCCGGTATTTTTATCTTGTTGACCTTATGCTCGATGTTATCCAGCTTCAGCAGCAACTGCTCTATGCCCTTTTTGTCGATCGCAGGATCGAACGCATCGCGCTCCAGTTCCAGCAGGGTCTTATACCAGGGGTAGATACGGGACTGCACACGCAAGCGATAGATCGCTGGTGCCAGCTTCAGCCCCGGAATCAACAATAAGGCGAGCGGTACGACCGCAGCCAGAATACGGCTGACCAGACTCGCCACCCAGAACGGGAAAGTCCGGTACAAAAAGCTCTTACCTGTAGCGTAAAAGCGTGCGGCATCTGGGCTGATGCGGATATCATGTTCCAGCGGTGCAGGAAATTCACCGCGTTTCCTGAACATATTGGGCGTACTGTGCACTTCACGCGCCGCCTCCAGCAAGGCATCGGACAAGGCAGGATGCAAACTCTCCCTGGCAATGAGCTCTACTGTCGGACCGACCAGATACAAATCCTCGGCAGGCACGTTCTTGCCGAAATCGATTGCACCTTCTGGCAGTATCAGCTTATTCAAATAATTGAAGCGACGGCTATAGCCATCGGCCTGCACCATATTGAACAGGTTGATATTGGGGGTATGGATCAGCTGCTTCATCAGGTCAGTGGAAGAGGAATCTCCCATCATGAATAGCGCGTCTATACGGCCGTCGATCAACGCCTTTACCGACTCTTTCTCAGGGGTACTGACGAAACTGGTATCACCGCCGGGTTCGATGCCATTGGCCTTCAACAACGTCAATGCAATCGCTTTTGAACCGCTTCCGTCCTGACCGATATCAAGTTGTTGCCCACTGAATGCGGACAGCAGGGTTTTGGGTTTGCCGCGATAAAAGATCATCAGCGGCTGGTAAGCCACACTGCCAAGCGACATCAGCTTTCCCGTATTTATCCCGGTCATGTCTCCTCCAAGCACAAAACCGACATCAACATTTATTTTCGGATCGAGCAGCTTTTTTAAATTGTCGGCAGAGCCTTCCGAAGGAAGTATCTTGAGTGTGATGCCTTCCTTGGCGAGAATGGCTTTGTATTTTTCAGCGTTCTTTTGCGATGTGCTGCCAGGGGGACCGCTGGCTATGGTGAGGGTGTCAGGAGCCGCACTATTGATGAACAGGAAAACGGCAAAAACCATTGCCACCCCTATGAATAAAATAAGCCCTATGGTGAGGGTCATGCTTTGGCCATAAAACAGACCGAATCTCTGCAGAGTCTTGGTCAGATTATTTTTCAGGTTCATATGCGCTGCTCTTCAGCTATTGATGTCCGTCATATCTTAACCACTTCTGGCGTTTTGGGAGAAATTACTCCTATGCAATATTGACCGAATTCAAGAATGCGCTTGCCAGCCCCCGCCAAGAGCACGAATCAGATCAACGCTGGCATGCAGCCTGAGCGTCTCCAGACTAAGCAGGTCACGTTGCGTTTGCAGCGCATCGGTTTGTGAAGTGGTGACGTCAAGGTAGCTCGAAGCGCCCTCCCTGTAACGGCTGGAAGAATAATCCAGTGCTTGTTTGGCCGCAGCTACTGCCGACTGCTGCGATTGTGCCGCCGACTGGTAGTGATGCAATAAGGCAAGATTATCCTCAACCTGCTGGAAGGCTGAAATCACCACGCTCCTGTATTTTGCACCGGACTCATCCAGTACAGACTGCGCCTGCTCAACCTGCGCTTTGCGCTTGCCACTGTCGAATAAGGTGAGCAAAGCGCCAGGGCCTATCGCCCAGAACATACTCGGAGCAGCAATCAAAGTGCTGAGCGAATTGCTTTCAAACCCCAATGCCCCCCCTAGAGTCAGACTGGGGAAGAAGACTGTTTTGGCTACGCCCACACTGGCATTGGCAGCAGCAACTCTGCGTTGTGCAGCAGCGATGTCGGGACGGCGTTGCAGCAGTGTGGAAGGCACGCCGACGGGAATGGAGGGTATAGTGATGACATCGGTGCTGGCAGTGATGGAGAAGGCAGATGCCGATTCGCCCAGTAGCGCGGCAATAGCGTGTTCGGTAAGCGCACGTTGTGCCAGTGCCTGCTCCACCCGCGATTGCGCAGTCTCGTATTGGGTGCGAGCACGGGCTACGTCCAGTCTGGGGGCGATTCCGCCATCATAGCGCGCAGTGGTCAGTTCCAGCGTTTTGCTGTAAGCCACCACCGTGTCGCGCAATAGTGCGATCTGCTGGTCTAGCCCGCGTAGTGCGATATATTGCTGGGCAAGTTCAGCCTGCAAACTGAGGCGGAGGGATTCGAGATTGGCTTGTTCAGCTTGCTCCGTGGCCTTGCCGGAAGCCACCAGATCGCGCACGCGCCCCCACAGATCGATTTCGTAACTGGCCTGCACGCCTACGCTAAAGTCATTGTAGTAGCTGCCGCCGGCACTATTGCGCAACGGACGTCTGTCCGACAGATCATTTCGCTGCGCTCCAGCTACAGCGATTACCTGAGGCAGGATCTGGGCATTAAGTTGCTTGCTGATGGCTTCGGCTTGCAGGTAATGCGCAACGGCCGCTGCAAGATCAGGGCTATTGCTAATCAGCTTTTGTTCCAGGGCGTCCAGTTGCTGGTCGTTATAAAGCTTCCACCACTCCCCGCGCGACAAGTCGTCTGCTGGTTGCGCATTCACCCACGGCCCGCTTTCCTTGTAACTGCCCGCTACATTGACTTCAGGCATTTTGAGCGGCGGCGCCATCGAGCAAGCAGTGAGCACTAACATCAGCAATGATGTCCTGGCTACAGCGATATTCATGTGTCTCATCATGGAATTGTTTTCAGGAGCTGGTTTTCTTGTTGGGGGTTAAGTCGTCTGCCTGTTTATGAGCAGACTGCACGATGTGCACCAGATTGCCGTCCGCAATACCGTCTGGCGGGCTTTCAATGATGCGATCACTGGCATCGACTCCGGAGTTGAGTTCTATCACTTTACCAAGGTCACGCGCGATGGTGACCGTCTTCAACAACACCTTGTTGTCGCTGCCGACTACGGCAACGCGTAACCCGGCCTGATCGAAAATCAACGCACTGGATGGAATGCTGAGTATCGCAGCATTAGTCGGCTGATGCAGGCTGACATTAGCAAACCCACCCGGTAACAATTTGCCGCTAGCGTTATCCACCAGCAGTTGAACCAGAGTAGTACCGGAAGATTCATCTATCGAGTGCGATGACGACTGTACGAAAGCCGGAAAAGTTTCACCCTGACGCTCAGGAACGGTAATATCGGCCTTGGTTCCCGGCTTGATGGTGTTGATATAATTCTGCGGCACATTCACATATAAACGCAGCTTGTGTACATCGGAGACCTCGAACAAGGCCGGACCTGTGCCGCCGCCGGCATTGATCAATGCGCCGTTATCGGTTGCGCGCATAGTCACCGTGCCATCGAATGGAGCGACGATATTGGCAAAATTCTTGGTAGCCAGCAAACGGTCAAGATTGGCCTGAGCCGATTTGACCATGGCGACTTTTGCAGACAGATCGCCGGTCTTGTCGTCGACTTCCTGACGTGAAACGGAGTCGGTCTTGAGCATGGCCAGCCAGCGATTGGCAGTGGTCGTCGCCAGTTCGGCATTGGCTTGTGCGCTTGCCACATCGGCTCTGGCCTGCAGTATCTGCTGATCCAGATCAGGCGTTTCGATTTCAGCCAATAGTTGGCCGGCTTTCACCTGTCCGCCGATATCGACTTTCCAGTTCTTGAGATAGCCACTGACACGGGCATAGATCGGCGCATGAATAAAAGCTTCAAAGCGGCCAGGCAGTATGAGGTTGGCTGCGCCGCTCTGGCTTCCCGGCGTTATCACGCGCACATTCAGGATCGCCTGCCTGTTAGTCCATTGTTTGAGATTCTCATCGTTCGCAGCGCGACTTGAGATGCCTGCGACAACGATGGCCACCGCAATGATGATTAGCACGACCCCACTGATAAGCAGGCCGCGGTGGGAAGAGCTGGGTGAGGATCGCTTAGATGGCATTCAATTCTCCAATTTGGGTATCGCTTACAGGTTTCTTGCTGTAATTCCGATGGATAATGCTGAACACCACCGGAACAAAAATCAAAGTTGCAACTGTGGCGAACAACAGGCCGCCGATTACTGCGCGTCCCAGCGGAGCGTTCTGCTCTCCACCGTCACCCAGGCCAAGCGCCATGGGCATCATGCCTATCATCATCGCCAGCGCCGTCATTAACACCGGGCGGCAACGCACGAAACCGGCCTCCAGGGCTGCTTTGGTTGAATCGCCCAACGCGTCCAATTGCTCGCGTGCGAAGCTGATGACCAGCACACTATTCGCCGTAGCCACGCCCATGCACATAATGGCACCGGTCAGTGCAGGTACCGAGATTGGGGTGTAAGTCACGAACAACATCCACACGATACCGGCCAGTGCCGCAGGCAGTGCCGTAATGATGACGAACGGGTCGCTCCACGACTGGAAATTGACCACGATTAGCAGATAGATCAGTACGATGGCACCGAGCAGGCCGTACAACAGGTAGGAGAACGCGCTATCCATGGTTTTTACCTGCCCCAGCAATTCAACTTTGGCGCCTTTGGGAACCTGCCCAGCTGTTTCATCGATGATACGACGTACTTCCTTTTCCACCGCGCCCAAATCTCGTCCCTGAGTAGTAGCATAAATCTGCACCATCGCCTGGATATCGTACTGGCTGACGACGGCGTTACCGTAGCTGCGTTTAAAACTTGCCAGCCCGCCCAGGGTTTGCAAGCTTTTACCACTGCCTCCGCTTATGGGCAGGTTTGCCAGTGCCGGTAACGAGTCCAGACTGTATTGCGGCGTCTGCATCACGATAGGATAAGACACGCCGTTGGCAGGGTTAAGCCAGTAAGTAGGCGCCACCTGCGAACTGCCGGCCAGATTGACGACCAGGCTATTGGTCACATCACGCGCAGTCATGCCGACTTGCTGAAAACGGGTGCGATCCATATTGATATCAAACTGCGGATATTTACGCGACTGCTGGATGCGTACGTCGGCGATACCGGGTATCTGGCGGATCCTAACCAGCAGGGAATCGGCATAATCAAAGTCGGCACTCAGCTTGCCGCCGCGTATTTGCAGATCAATCGGTGCGGGCGAGCCGAAGTTGAGGATCTGGCTGACGATATCGGCTGGCGGGAACGAGAATACCGTATCTGGAAACTCGCGTGGCAGGCGTTCGCGCAATTGGCGTACATAATCCTCGGTCGGGGGATGGCCTTTCTTCAATGAGATTTGAATATCGCCGTCCTGCGAGCCGATCACGCCGGTATTGTTGTAAGTCATGTTGATACTGCTGATCGGCATACCGATGTTGTCCACCAGCGTTTCGATCTCGGCCGCAGGGATCACCTGCTTGATGCTCTGCTCGATCACGGCAAAACGCGAAGCTGTTTCCTCAACCCTAGTACCGACAGGCACGCGAACGTGCATCAGTATCTGGCCGCCATCAACGGCTGGGAAAAAGTTACGTCCCAGAAAAGGGATCAGCGCGGCACTCAATAACACAAACGCCATGAACACCAGCACGAATAGATTGCGATGGTTGATGGCCATTTCCAGAAGGTCGCGGTAGCCCAAGCGAAAACGTTCGAAACCATCTTCGAAACGACGTTGCAATTTGACCAGCGGATTACTTGATGGCGCTTTGTTGCCATTTCCGATGTGCCGCTGGAGCAGATATTTGGCCATGGTCGGTACCAATGTACGCGACAGGATGAATGACCACATCATCGCAAACATCACGGATTCGGCCATAGGCACGAACAGGAAACGCGAGACCCCTTGCAGGAAGAACATGGGGATGAACACGATACAAATACATAGTGTAGACACGAACGCCGGGGTGACGATCTGCGCAGCACCATCCATGATTGCGGGTTCTACCTCTTTTCCCTGCTCCAGGTGATAGTTGATGTTTTCTATGGTCACCGTGGCATCGTCCACCAGTATGCCTACAGCCAGCGCAAGACCGCCCAGCGTCATGATATTAAAAGTTTCACCCATAGCCGCCAGAGCCATGATCGCTCCCAGCACCGACAACGGAATGGAGACGGCGATAATGAGTGTAGAACGCCAACTGCCAAGGAACAGCAGTATCATCAGGCTGGTGAGCACGGCTGCGGTGATACCTTCATAGGCTACACCGCTGATGGCCGCTCGCACGAAGAGTGACTGGTCGTTAATGGGCTCTGCCACCAGATTCGGCGGCAACGAGGGCTTGATCTCTTCAAGTTTGGCTTTGGCTCCGGAAACGATATCCAGGGTCGAGGTGGCGCCGCTCTTCAGCACCGACAGCAATACCGAACGGCTTCCGTCCACATGCACGATATTGGTCTGCGGCGGATTACCGTCTCGCACTTGCGCCACGTCACGTATATAGACGGTTGCACCGTTCACTACTTTGATCGGCAAGTCGCCGAGGTCTTGAAACGCAGTAGGTGCATTGTTGAGACGCAGCACATATTCATTGCTGCCTATTTTCTGCGTCCCTACTGGCAGTATCAGATTCTGGGCTGCTAGGGTATTCGCAACGTCCTGTGCCGACAAGCCGCGCGCTTGCATCGCTGCCGAGTTCAGATCGATCTGAATCTGTCGTGTTTTGCCGCCGAATGGGTAAGGAATCGCAGCGCCCTGCACCGTGACTAGCCTGGTACGTATCGCATTGAGCCCCAGGTCGCTCAGATTCTGTTCGGTCAATCCCCTGCCCGAAAGCGCCACCTGCAGGATAGGCACAGTCGCCGCGTTATAGTTGAGAATAAGCGGCGGCGTCGCTCCTGGCGGCATCTGCCGGGTGATTGCTTGCGACACCGCCGTTACCTGGCCATTGGCGGTGGCAATATTAACCCCCGGGTGGAAATAGATTTTGACGATACCAAAACCGTTATAGGAGCTTGCCTCGATATGTTCGATATCGTTGACAGTCGTCGTCAATACACGCTCATAAAGTGTGGTGATACGCCCTGCCATGTCGTCCGGAGGAAGGCCGGCATATTGCCAGGCAACAGCAATAATGGGGATCCTTATTTCGGGAAAAATATCCACCGGGGTGCGAAATGCTGCCAGCGTTCCCATGATAAGCATCAATAACGCCATCACTACGAACGTATAAGGCCGCTGCAAAGCAACGCGTACGATTCCTATCATGCAAAATTCCTATTCACGCTATTTATCAGGAAAATCCTGATTCCTATTTGTTGTTTTTTGCCAAGACATCACTAACAACGTGCTGTCGATTTGGCAAGCAGGCGGCATCTACCATGGTCGTTACTACCGGAACCAGCGACTCCAGGATGGGGTGATTGGCCGGATAGGTTTGGGTCGAAATGAAAGCACCGTCCAGCAGCAACGCGAGGCCGTTTGCCAGACCCTGAGGATCGTTAGCGCCTGCCTGCTCGGCGATCTCTTGTAACCGCCCTAGTAGCTTTTGCCTGCTGGTAGTGACCAGTTGCCGTACCGGATGCTCACGGTCAGGAAATTCGTTGACGATATTGGCTAGCGCACAACCACGGTATCCAGGCCAGCGTGTACGTGCTGCCATATTGTTGAAGAATTGCAGCAACTGTTGCCGCGGGTCTCCTTCGTAGCTGGCCATGGTAGCCTCGAAATTCTCCCAGAAAAAATGATTGCGACGTTCCAGATAGCGCAGCAGTAATTCATCCTTGGATTCGAACTGACGGTAAATGCACATCTTGTTGACGCCGGCATATTTAGCTACCGCATCCACACTGACAGCGCGCGCGCCTTCCATGTAGAACAATTCATCCACAGCATCGAGTATCTGGGCTTGCGCGATCGGCCCGTGGATCATTTTTCGTGTCTGTTTTACGATTGGCTTGTTCATCTTGAACTCCACTATTTGCGCACAATGTTACTAACCAGTAACATATAACGCAAGCTAAAAGTTACTGCCTAGTAACATATGCAGGAAAGCGAGACTACAAGCTAATTCGTGCGCAGGAAGTATTTTTATTTTTTGAACACAACAATATAAATACTCTCTGACCGTCTATAACAGTATTGATATTCCACCGTTGCCATTCTCTATATTTGTGAAATTTAATTGAACCAATTTCGTGCTAGCACTCTCTAATAGTGAGTGCTAAAATTAACTCAATCTGCAACGAGGAGCTAATAACATGAGTCAAGCGTTATCATTTCCAACACCGTTATCCACAGGCAGCCTGGAACATTACATTCAGGCAGTGCGTGCTTTTCCTGTACTTACCGCCGAAGAAGAGTACGAACTGGCAACACAACTGCAGCGCGACAATAACCTCGAAGCTGCAAAGAGTCTCATCCTTTCGCACTTGCGTTTGGTGGTCAGTATTGCGCGCGGCTACTCCGGGTACGGTCTGCAGCAAGCTGATCTGATTCAGGAAGGCAATGTTGGGCTGATGAAAGCTGTACGTCGGTTTGACCCCGATCGCGGAGTGCGACTGGTTTCATTTGCCGTGCACTGGATCAAGGCCGAGATGCACGAATTCATTCTGCGTAACTGGCGCATGGTGAAAGTTGCCACTACCAAGGCACAACGCAAGCTGTTCTTCAATTTACGCAAGATGAAGACCCATAGGGGAACCCTGCACCCGGACGAAGTCAATGAAATCTCGCGCGAGCTGAAAGTAAAGCCGGAAGAAGTGCTGGAGATGGAAAAGCGCATGGATGGATATGATCTTGCACTGGAATCTCAATCTGAAGATGACAGCGACGAACAATTCAGCCCGATCGCTTACCTGCAAGACCCGCGGCCTGAGCCCTCTGACGAATTGGCTGACATGCAGATGCAGACCTTGCAATCCGAAGGTCTGCAGCATGCGCTAAGCAGCCTGGATGATCGCAGCAGACATATTGTGCAGGCACGCTGGTTGAACAATGAAGATGGCGCAACCCTGCACGATCTTGCAGCTGAATATGGGGTTTCAGCGGAACGCATACGTCAGATCGAACAAAAAGCCATGCAGAAGATGAAATCGCTTATTGTTCATCATTAGGCTGTCGCCATAACAAATAATCATGCATTACAGGCCACCCTAAAAGGTGGCCTTTATTATTTGACAAATGCATCAAAATATCGCGTAATATACAGGTCAGTATATAGATGGTCATGGATAATGGATCTATTTGAAAGCTCGTGGTTTTTTAGCATGGTAGAAAAGCGCGGCGGCACAGCCAGAGAACGACTGCTTGCTGTTTTTATCATCGCCGGCGAATGGATCACTGCTCCAGGAATGCGTGATAAATTTTCGCTTGAAACGATTACCGATGTACCAGCCGGAGAAAAATTCCAGCATTTGACATCTTTTCTCACTCGCCTTTCCGTTTTAGCAAAGGCCAAAAACCCTGCGATGCTATCCAACCAGCTGGCAATGTTACTGCTGGGTGCGATTGCGGAACAATTACGCCATCCCGAGTTGCAAGTGCTTGAGGAAGCAGCAGAGGCAGCACAGGTGCTGGTAGCCAGTGCCTGTACACCCAAATTCAACCATCGTTTTGCCTATGGCGCAGGTTTGGCTGCCACCCTGTTTGCAACCTTTATTGGCTGGCACTTGTTGGCACAAACCACGTTGCCAGCGACAGCTACCCCGCAAGTAACTGTTTATCACAACATCATGCCGGTTGCTGTGATAAAGCATGTGAGCCCGGACGAGGTTGAAGCCGTGTTGGCCCTGCATGAGCAGATCATGCGTGGAGAATGCAATGCACCACATCTGGCGATGTTGCCCCCCGACCAGACCACAGCCTATATGAATGTGATTGAGTCGCGTCAGCCTGACGATCCGGCAGCAGATGAAGCCAGCCTCAGAGCGTTTATGGCCTGGTATAACACCATACATGCGACCGAATGCTATCCACAACACTCCAATGACCATATCAATACGGTCTGGCTTAGAAAGAAGGTGAGCTGATGGCAACAGCGATGCGCGAACATATTCTCAACGTGGCTTCCGAACTATTTGCCACGCGCGGCATCAATGCGACCGGAGTAGATACCATCGTGTCTGCCGCCGGCATAGCAAAGATGACGCTGTACAAGTATTTCAAATCCAAGGAGCAACTGATCGTCGAGTATCTGCAACAACACGACGACTTGTTGCGCAAAGGGTTATTCGACCGTGTAGGCTCCGAAAAGTCAGGTACCGCTCAGTTAAAGGAACTCGTCGGTGCAGTGATGGAATGGATCGCAGACCCTGAATTCAAAGGCTTTGCATTTATTAACGCCTCTATTGAATTTCCTCAATCTGAAAACCCTGTACATCGGGTTTCCGTTGAGTTCGCCCAGGCTTTGCGCAGCACCATAGCCAGTAGTGCCAAGCAATCCGGTGTAAAAAAACCCGACATTCTGGCATTGCAACTGTCGTTGCTGATCGAGGGTGCTGCCATGGCCGAGCAGATGCAGCGTGGTTCCGGCGCTATAGAACACGCACGCGAAGCGGCAAATACACTCATTAACGTAGCTATGGCTTAAGCCAGCCAACGAAACCAATTTTCTGTTTGCACCCAAATACAGGGAAGTGTCCTGCATTTTCATCAAGGAATGGCTGCAACTTTGAGTCAAAAATGCAGCTCTGACTTTTGCTTGTAGATAAAAATTATCGAATACGCAATCAAAAAATATAGACAGACCTGTCTATCTAGTAAATAATGCAGCTGTCGTTGCGTATCGCATATCTCAAATATGCACCCATAAATTTCAAATCAGGAGATAGATCATGAATAAATTATCACTAGTCACTTTAGCCATCGCCATTGCTCTACCAATCAGTGCCATTGCGGCTGGCGCCGACACTTTAAAAGTGGAAGAGTCTGTCCAGATCAATGCCCCAGCCGACAAGGTCTGGACGAAAGTCAGCAACTTCAACGATCTCGGCGCATGGCATCCCGCCATCAAGTCCACAGAAATCACCAGCGGAAAAAATAACAAGGTAGGCGCCACGCGCTTACTGACCCTGCAAGATGGTGGCACCGTCAAGGAAAAGCTGTTGAGCTACAATAGTAAAAAAATGACTTTCAAGTACGCCATCATCGAAAGCGTGCTTCCAGTCAGCAGCTATGTTTCTTCGGTAACAGTCATGGCGGAAAAGGACAACACGACCAAAGTAGTATGGAAAGGCAGCTTCAAACGCAAGGACTTGTCAGATAAGCCGGCAGACGGCCAGGATGATGCAGCCGCTACCAAGACCATCACTTCAGTATATCGGGGCGGTCTGGACAATCTGAAAAAGATATCAGAATAATCTGACCAGCAATAGGCAGCGTTTATCGCAGCACAAAAGCAGCCATTTCTGGCTGCTTTTGTTTTTCAGGCATTTGTTTTACAGCCCGCAACCATCAAACAATCAGACGCTTTCTGGTATGATTTGCCTGACACTTTCACACTGTATATCCCGTACATGACCGGCCTCAACAAAAACTCACCGCTCCCCACCGATATCAAGCTGCACCAGCTTTCGCGTATTCTGGAATTGAGTTTTGATGATGATGCACATTTTTCCATCCCCTGCGAATTACTGCGCGTCTATTCGCCCTCAGCCGAAGTCCGTGGCCACGGGCCGGGGCAGGAATTACTGCAGACGGGGAAAGAACTGGTCAATATCACTGCAATCGAACCGGTCGGCCTGTATGCAATTAAACTGGTTTTCTCTGACGGCCATGATACCGGGTTATATTCCTGGGATCTGCTCTATGAATTGGGCAACAACCAGCAACAGTTATGGCAGGATTATCTCAACCGACTGACTGCGGCAGGAATCACCCGCGCCGCCATACCCGCATGAGCGACAACACCCATTTCGGTTTTGAGACAGTCCCCGAAGATGAAAAGGCGCGCAAGGTAGGCGAGGTATTCCACTCAGTCGCCACTCGCTACGATCTGATGAACGATGCCATGTCGGTCGGCATGCACCGGTTATGGAAGCGCTATACTGTTGAAACCAGCGGTGTAAGGCCCGGGCAGAAAGTACTGGATATCGCAGGTGGCAGCGGTGATCTATCCCGGCTATTCGCCAAAAAAGTCGGCCCCAGCGGCGGAGTCGTGCTCACCGACATCAACGCTTCCATGCTGGCCGTGGGCCGTGACCGATTGCTGGATGAAGGTCTGGCTGTCCCTGCATTACAGTGTGACGCGGAAAAGTTGCCTTTTCCCTCCGATTATTTCAATTGCGTGATCGTGGCTTTCGGCCTTCGCAACATGACGCATAAAGACCGGGCACTCAAGGAAATGCAGCGCGTGCTCAAGCCGGGAGGTAAGCTACTGGTACTGGAATTCTCCAAAGTATGGAAACCGCTGGAACAGGTATACGATGCCTATTCGTTCAAATTGCTGCCATGGATGGGCAAGGTTCTAGCTAAAGATGAGGCCAGCTATCGTTATCTGGCTGAATCCATACGCATGCATCCCGACCAGAATACGCTCACGCAAATGATGCTGGACGCAGGTTTTGATAAAGCCGATTACCAAAACCTGAGTGCAGGCGTGGTAGCCTTGCACAAAGGCTGGAAATTCTAATTCCAGGACGAGCGCATGCTATCGCAACTTAACGTCAGCTTCCTCAATCACCTGTTAACCCAACAACCGTGGGCTAAAGATAAATTATGTCAGCATGCAGGCAAAACCATACGCCTGGAGATACCGCCCATATCGCTGTTGTTGCTGATCGAAAGCAATGGTGAATTTTCTGCGTTCAACGCATATTTAAATTCAAATAATGCCCCTGATGCAATGCCGGATGCCACGCTGGTACTTCCACCTTTTGCTGCGCTGCGTATGGCGCTACACGGCACTCTGGACACTTCACAGATCACCATGCAAGGCGATGCCGACCTTGCGGCCAGCGTTGGCAAGGTATTGCGAGAGTTATCCTGGGATGTAGAAGAAGATCTCAGCCATCTGATAGGCGACATTCCGGCCACCAAGATTATCAGCATGGGCAAACAGTTCCTGCAGCAAGGCAAACAACAAAGCGCGAACCTAGCCGCCATGCTGGCCGAGTACTGGCAGGAGGAAAATCCTCTCATCACCAAGCGCCGCTATCTGGAGCAATTCGCGGCAGAAGTGGACGAATTGCGAGATGCCGCGGAACGGCTGGCGAAGCGAATCGCAAACCTGGAAAAATCGCATGATAAGAATTCTTGATTAAGTAACTCATGCAGCTGTTCAGACTACTCAAGATCAAATTCATCGCCCTGCGTTACGGCCTGGACGAGTTCATCCTCAGCCAAGCACGCTTCAGGGTACTCAGCGTTGTCATCAATACCCTGCTATTCTGGCGCCCGTTAACACAACCGCGTGCAGTACGACTGCGTCTGGCGCTCGAAAGCCTGGGGCCGATATTTATCAAATTCGGACAGATACTATCTACACGTCGTGACCTGATTCCGCCGGATATCGCCGAGGAATTATCCAAGCTTCAAGACCGGGTACCACCATTTAGCAGCGCCCTCGCGTTAGCGGTGATACACAGGACTTATGGAAAACCGGCGCATGAAGTGTTTCAGGAATTCGACGCCACCCCTGTCGCCAGCGCTTCGGTAGCTCAGGTGCATTTTGCCGTATTGCCTGACGGTACGCCGGTCGCGGTAAAAATATTGCGCCCCGGCATCGCTAAAGTAATCGCCCAGGATGTAGCCCTGATGGACACTGTGGCATGGCTGTTGGAAAAACTCTGGTATGACGGCAAACGCCTGAAACCGCGAGAAGTGGTGGCCGAATTCTCCCGCCATCTGGACGAAGAGCTGGATTTGATGTTGGAAGCCGCTAATTGCAGCCTGCTTCATCGTAATTTTGCAGATGGCCGTTTGCTGTTGGTACCTGAAGTTTACTGGGACTGGTGCGACACGCAAGTGATGGTGATGCAGCGCATGAACGGCATTCCCGTCAGTCAGGTAGACAAACTACGCGAACTGGGTGTGGATATCCCCAAATTGGCGCGTGACGGCGTCGAGATATTCTTCACCCAGGTGTTCCGCGACGGCTTCTTCCATGCCGACATGCATCCGGGCAACGTACAAGTCGGTTATCTGGGCGACGAGCTGGGGCGCTATGTGGCGTTGGATTTCGGCATCATGGGTACGCTTGGAGACAGCGACAAAAAATATCTGGCACGTAACTTTCTGGGCTTCTTCCGCCGTGATTACAAGGAAGTCGCCCGTGCGCACATCGAATCCGGCTGGGTGCCGCCGGACACCTCTCCCGCCGCTTTCGAGAATGCCATCCGCGCAGTATGCGAGCCTATCTTCGACAAGCCGCTGAAAGATATCTCGTTCGGTCGCGTATTGTTACGGCTGTTCCAGACCTCGCGCCGCTTCGGCATGGAGATACAACCGCAACTGGTGATGTTGCAAAAAACCCTGCTCAATATCGAAGGCCTGGGGCGTCAACTCGATCCGGATCTGGATCTATGGGCAACCGCGCAACCTTATCTGGAGCGCTGGATGTCCACGCAAATGGGTTGGCGTAGTGCATTGGAGAGCCTGAAAACCGAGGCGCCGTTATGGGGGCATCTGATCCCGCAGATCCCGCGGCTGATGCATGAGGCATTGCAGTCTTCACAACAGAACAGCAGGCTGGAACTTGAGATAGGCTTAAGCAAACTGATCGCAGAACAATGCCAGCAAAAATACTGGCTGATGGGGATCAGTGCGCTGCTGCTTGGGATGATGGGGTTGCTCACATACCTTTTTTATTGACGCGATAGTTTATTGATTCTGCTGCGGGGAGCATGCCCACAGCTGGTCTGCTTCTTGCTAAAATAATTTAATCGCAACACATCAGAGGTCAACATGCTGCTTTGGTTTGTCATCACCTACTGGATCATTTCCGTCGGCATCGGCCTGTGGGCTGCCAGCCGCGTGCATACCACCAAGGATTTCGCCATTGCAGGCAGGCATCTGCCGTTCTACATGGTGACTGCAACGGTATTCGCCACCTGGTTCGGCTCGGAAACGGTACTCGGCATCCCCGCCGACTTTCTCAGAGGCAATCTTGGCAGCGTGGTCGCCGACCCTTTCGGCTCTTCATTGTGTTTGATTCTGGTCGGCCTGTTCTTCGCCGCCCCGCTTTACCGCATGAATCTGCTCACCCTAGGCGACTTTTACAAAAGGCGTTTTGGTCGAAAAGTGGAAGTGCTGACGACGATTGCCATCGTTATTTCCTATCTGGGCTGGGTTGGCGCGCAAATTACCGCGCTGGGGCTGGTGTTCAATATCGTCTCCAACGGTGCTCTCAGCACCAGCGCCGGCATGTGGATAGGCTCCGCAACCATATTGGTCTACACCCTGTTCGGCGGCATGTGGGCGGTGGCAATCACCGATTTTCTGCAGATGATAATCATCTGCGTCGGCATGCTGTATATAGGCGGCGAAATCAGCGGGCAGGTGGGTGGCGTGGGCGCAGTGGTCAATCATGCACGGGCTGCGGGGAAGCTCGAATTCTGGCCCTCGGCCAATATTAAAGACATTATAGGTTTTGCCGCATCCTGGATGACCTTGATGTTTGGCTCGATCCCCCAACAGGACGTGTTCCAGCGCGTACAGTCCTCCAAAACCATACACATCGCGGTATGGGCGACGGTATTGGGCGGCAGCCTTTATTTTTTCTTTGCCTTCGTGCCTATGTTCCTGGCTTACTCAGCGACGCTGATAGATCCGCAGATGGTGAGTGGCTTCATGAGTTCGGCAGACCCTAAAGCGACCCAACGCATATTACCCAGCCTGATTCTGCATCATGCTCCGCTGTTTGCCCAGGTGATGTTCTTCGGCGCACTGCTTTCCGCGATCAAAAGCTGTGCTTCGGCGACGCTGCTGGCACCTTCCGTTACCTTTACCGAGAATATCCTACGCCCCATGCTGAGCAAGAACCGGCCTTTGGGCGACAAAGATCTGCTGTTCTGGATGCGCGTGGTGACATTCAGCTTTACCTTGCTGGTCACACTGTACGCCATCAATTCCAGACTAAGCATATTCAACATGGTGGAGAATGCCTACCAGATCACACTGGTGATGGCGTTCGTACCTTTGAGCTGCGGCGTCTATTGGAAACGCGCCACCAATCAGGGGGCCCTGCTCTCCATTTTTCTCGGCTTCAGTACCTGGATACTGGTGTTGGTTGCCGGGTCGGATGATCCCTTCATCCCTGCTCAACTCGCAGGCCTGATCGCCAGCATCATAGGCATGGTTGCAGGCTCGTTGATGCCAACCTATTTTGGGCATGAGCCACATCATGAGACGCATGATTATCTGCACGAACACGCAGCCCACATCCATAGCCAGCACCCGCAGCACTAGATGAAATTTCGCACTTTAGGTAGCAGCGCCTTGCAAGTTTCCGAACTGTGCCTGGGCACCATGACTTTCGGCGAGCAGAATTCCGCCAACGATGCAGCGAACCAGCTTGATTATGCTGTCGCGCAGGGAATCAACTTCATCGACACCGCCGAAATGTACCCGGTACCGCCACGCGCCGAAACCGCTACCCGCACTGAGGAATATCTGGGACGATGGCTTAAGGCTCAAGCGCGAGACAACCTCGTCATCGCCACCAAGATCGCCGGACCGGCGCGAGGCTTCAGTTGGCTGCGCGGCGGCCCCAAAGTTGATAAAACACATATCGCATCGGCGATAGAATCCAGCCTGCAACGGCTGAATACCGAGTATGTCGATCTCTATCAGATCCATTGGCCGGATCGCAATGTACCGTTCTTCGGACAAACAGCATTCCAGCCTGAGAACGAAAGAAACACCACGCCCATACTGGAACAATTGCATGCACTGGGCGAGCTGGTACATGCCGGTAAAATACGCTACCTGGGATTAAGCAACGAAACTCCGTGGGGATTAGCGCAATTCCTCAAGCTGGCAGACGAAGCCGGACTGCCCCGAGTGGTCTCCATCCAGAATGCCTATAACCTGATCAACCGCATATTTGAATATGGTCTGGCGGAAATGTGCTACCGCGAACAAGTGGGGCTGATGGCTTATAGTCCACTTGGTTTTGGGATGCTGACCGCTAAATACCTGCCTACCAAAGATCTGTCAGCGCAAGGCAAGGGACGATTGTCGCTTTTTCCTGCGTTCGGCCAACGCTACCATAAACCGTATGTGATTGATGCCGTCGCAGAGTATGCTGCCATCGCCCACGCGCTGGGCATTTCTCCTGCCACGCTGGCTTTGGCCTATGTCCGCAGTCGCTGGTTTGTGTCCAGTACCATCATAGGTGCTACCACCATGCAGCAGCTGGCTGAAAACATCGCCAGCATCAACGTGGAACTCAGTGCCGAAACTCTGCAAAAAATAGAAGCGATACACGCACGCCACCCCAACCCTGCGCCTTAAACCATGGCTTTACTGAAAATGGCAGAAACACACCTTGCTGCCGGGCGCGCCACAGAAGCTCTAGCTGTATTGCAGAAAGCAATCCAGATCACTCCCGAAGATGCTGCGATTTACACCATGATGGCGGGGGCATTGCGCGCCGACGGGCAGAACTCAGCAGCCAACGAAGCTGAGTTGGCTGCGATCGCGCTTACCCAGCATAGCGCATTGCTATTCTATAATCTCGGCACGCTTTACATGATGACCCAACGGCCTGCGCTGGCCATACAGTGGTTCCGGCTAGCACTACGTATCGATACGGAAATGGTTGCAGCGCACCAGAATGTGGCTGCGGTGCTGGATATGGATGGCAATACGCTTGAGGCTCAACATCATCGTGATGAAGCATATCGCAGGCAGTGCGTATTCCTAGACGAGTCATCATCAGCAACTGTTCGCACCGTACTGATTCTGTGTACTGCAGGCACAGGTAACACCCCGTTCGATTACTTGCTGCCGCAACCGCGCAATCGCCGTATCAGATGGATCATGGAATACGCAACTCCGGCTCAACTCGCAGAGATGCCGCATTACGATATCGTGTTCAACGCCATCGGCGACCAGGATGTAACGGTAGCCACGCAAAATGCGGTACAGCATTTTCTGTCGACATGCGAGAAACCGGTGCTCAATCTACCCGGAGACATCGCACACACCACCCGTGATTCGACCCCATCGTTACTGCATGGTATCGAGCAGATACTGGTGCCGTCGACTGCACGTCTGAGTGTAAAGTCAGACCTGTTGCATACTGAAATCAAGCCGCCGCTGTTACTCAGGCCAGTGGGTTCTCACGGTGGCCGAGGCCAGCTACGATTGATGGATACTGCCGCGCTGGAGAGCGTAGAAATCGGTGATGCAACAGAGCTATATGTGAGCGCATACTACGACTACCGATCCGATGATGGTTACTATCGCAAATACCGAGTGATCTTCATAGATGGTCAGCTTTATCCATATCATCTGGCCATCTCCGAGCATTGGCAGGTACACTACATCAACGCCGATATGCTGCAACATCAATGGAAACTTGACGAGGAGCAACGATTTCTTGCGCACCCTGAACAGGTTCTTGGAATAGCTGGGTTGCAGGCATTAGAAAAAGTCGGTCAGCGCATGGGTCTGGATTATTTCGGCATTGATCTGTCTGTCATGCCAGATGGTCGCCTGCTGATTTTTGAAGCGAATGCGACCATGCTGGTACATACTGAGAGTTTTTACCCGCAACTGAAATTCAAGAACCCCTACATACAAAAAATAATCGATGCCTTCGAGGCACTGCTTGCAAAACGAACTGCTCATCATGCTTAAAGAAACAACCGCTGCTTCTTCAGCACCTACCCCAGCCCCTACCCCAATGATGCGTCAATATCTGAGCATCAAGGCGGAACATCAGGATATGTTGCTGTTCTACCGTATGGGCGACTTCTACGAGCTGTTTTTCGAGGACGCGGCAAAAGCGGCACGACTGCTGGACATTACCCTGACCAGCCGCGGCACCCACAACGGCGAACCGATCAAAATGGCCGGGGTTCCTTATCACGCGGTAGAGCAATATCTGGCGAAATTGACGAGACTGGGCGAGGCCGTTGCCATATGCGAGCAAGTGGGTGACCCGGCACAATCAAAAGGCCCGGTGGAGCGCAAGGTGATGCGCATTCTGACCCCCGGCACATTGACCGACAGCGCACTACTGGACGACACCCGCGACAACGTATTACTGGCTGTCAGCCGACAACAGGAACAGCTGGGGCTGGCATGGTTGAATCTGGCTTCCGGGCGTTTCGTATTATGTGAAATAGCAGAAAACACCCTGGCTCAGGAGCTGGAACGTATACAACCGGTCGAGTTACTTCTGGCACACGACTTCCAGCACCCTGCCATCGAAGCCAGCAAATGTGCAAAAAAGCGTCTGGAACCCTGGCAGTTCGATCTGGATAGCACTTCCCAATTACTGATACGGCAATTTGCCGTGCGTGACCTTTCCGGCTTCGGCGTGACGGAAATGCCTGCTGCGGTTGCCGCCGCAGGGGCGTTGCTGGAATACGTCAAACATACACAGCGCAGTGCGCTACCGCATATTCTGGGGTTGAACACCGAATTCGCGAACGCCTATATCCAATTGGATGCAGCCACCCGACGCAATCTGGAGATAGACCAGACTTTGCGCGGCGAGCCCTCTCCTACCTTGTATTCGCTACTCAACACCACGGGTTGCACGATGGGGGCCAGATTGTTGCGCCATTGGCTGCATCATCCCTTGCGCGACCATGCAAAGATCAATGCGAGGCAACAAAGCGTGGCGGAATTAATAGCGCTGAATGTATACCCGCAACAACAAACCTGCCTCAAGCAGATTGCAGATATCGAGCGCATCACAGCCAGAATCGCGTTACGCAGCGCCAGACCGCGCGACCTGAGTGCATTGCGCGAGAGTTTGAAATTACTGCCAACCCTGGCGCAATCCTTGAATAAGGTACAGTCCGCATATCTGATACATATATCCGCAATGCTCACCCCGCCGCCACACGCCTTGAACCTGTTGCAGCAAGCACTACGCGAAGAACCCGCTGCAGTACTGCGTGAAGGGGGCGTAATTGCCGATGGCTTTGATGCGGAACTGGATGAGCTACGTATGCTACAAACCAACTGCGGCGACTTCCTGCTCAGTTATGAAGCGGCGGAACGTGAACGTACCGGACTCACCAATCTCAAAGTCGAGTACAACAGTGTGCATGGCTTTTACATCGAGCTGAGCCGTGCCCAGGCTGAAAATGCCCCCGCCGAATACCGCCGCCGGCAAACGCTGAAGAATGCAGAGCGATACATCACTCCGGAATTGAAATCGTTTGAAGACAAAGTGCTTTCAGCCAATGAACGGGCACTGGCACGCGAAAAAGCTCTGTACGAGGCTTTGCTGGAGCAACTGTTGGAACATATACCAAGCTTGCAGAATATAGCCAGTGCAGTGGCTGAACTGGATGTGCTGGCCTGCTTTGCAGAGCGTGCGGATGTACTGAACTATGTATGTCCGGAGTTTCAAAACGACACGGGGTTGTCTATCGTTGACGGACGACATCCGGTGGTGGAGCAAGTGGTAGCTGCACAGTCACAAGCTTTCATTGCCAACGATGCCAGTATCAACCCATTCCGTCAGCTATTACTGATCACCGGCCCCAACATGGGCGGTAAATCGACTTATATGCGTCAGACCGCTCTTATCGTATTGTTAGCGCATTGTGGCTGCTTCGTACCCGCAAAATCTGCACGCATCGGCATCGTGGACCGGATATTTACCCGTATAGGCGCCTCCGATGACCTGGCTGGCGGCAGGTCTACTTTCATGGTGGAAATGACGGAAACTGCCAACATTCTGCACAATGCCACCGAGCATAGCCTGGTGTTGCTGGATGAAATAGGACGTGGCACATCCACCTTTGATGGCCTGGCGCTGGCCTGGGCCTGTGCGCGGCATCTGCTGGAACGTAATCGCAGCTATACCCTGTTCGCTACCCATTATTTTGAGCTGACGCGACTGGTGGAGGACTATAAGCAAGTCGCCAATGTGCATCTGGACGCAGTAGAACATAACGACGGCATCGTATTTTTACATCGCGTGGAAGAAGGTGCGGCGAATCAAAGTTACGGCTTGCAGGTTGCGCAATTGGCCGGGATACCCAAATCCACCATTGCTGCTGCCAGACGCAAACTGGCATCGCTGGAACAACAAAACATTAACAATGGACCGCAAGTGGACTTGTTCAGTCATAGCGAGCCTGCCGAGGCGGAGCCCGACCCGTTACAGGAATTACTGATGGATATCGAACCGGATAATATTACGCCGAAACAGGCGTTGGAAGCACTATATCAATTAAAAAACCTGATAAAACCCTAGGCGGAAAGCAGGGCTAAGCCTAAGCTAAAACTCCGAGTTTGCGTTATAGAACTTGAAGCATTGCTTGATCTTGTTCCTGTCGGTGTCCGTCATGCCTACAAATTTCAGGCCGGCCATGCAGCGGCTCCGACCATCCTGCCCATCCTGCCAGGTCACCTCCGCCTTCATCTGGATCGGCTGCTGATTTTCGTAGTCCCTAAGGTCTTGATGTGGCAAATATAGTTGAAGCTCAACCGGCCGCGTCGTATCCAGTTGACGCGGCAGGGACATCTTGACCCCGGTTATGGAGAAATCCTGGCTGATCGCATCTATCTTATTTCCTCCTTGCGTCATTTTGACCAACAGGCTGTTATTGATACGGGGGACAGTACGTTGTTCATGTTGTGCAGCACCAATCAGCATCTCATGCGAGAACTTGAAGTTTGACATCAACTCACTCAAGCGACCCGACACTCTGCGCAAATCTTCACCGATCGCCGCAGTTGCTTCCACTTTGGTACCGTTTTCGCGCAAGGTAGCAAACAAGGTCTCCATGGTCTGTTGCAGCAGGCCGAATTGCTGCAACTGCTGACGGCTTGCCTCGGAAATACCCTGGTTGCCATGTGCAGTCTCAACAGAATTGGTAGCCATGATCTCGATAGTACTGGCCGTCTTGCGTGCGTCTTCCTGTGTAATATTCACCTTTTCCACCGCGACACTCATGGTACCGATGACCTGTTGCACTTTAGCGGTCAGTTGCTCGATGATGGTGTTGACCTCTTCAGCGGAGCTAGAGGTACGCTCGGCCAGCTTGCGCACTTCATCCGCCACCACAGCGAAGCCACGCCCTTGTTCGCCGGCACGTGCTGCTTCGATCGCAGCATTGAGTGCCAGCAGATTGGTTTGCCCGGCGATCTCCTTGATGGTATTCACGATCATGTTGATCTGATGTGCAGACTCTTCCAACTCTCCGATTTCACTGGATGCCCGTCTGACTTCGCGCGTGGTGTCTTCCATGGCGTTGATGTTTTGCCTTACATTTTCTATGCCTTCGCGCGCCAGAGCTTCCACTTGGCGCGAGCGCTCAGCAGCTTTCGTAGCCTGATCCTGCACCGCAGAAGAAGTGTTATGTAATTGCTGCATGGCACTGGTCACTTCGCCGGAACGGCTCTCCTGCTGTTTTCCTATGTCATAGATCTCGTGAGAAATTTTTGCCACCTGATAAGCGGACTGCCCCATATGTTTGCCGCTATCTTCCACTTCCCGCAAAATACTATTCAGCTTGTCCAGCACCGAATTGAAAAGTTTTTGCAATACACCCACTTCATCATGTGCCGTCAGCGCGATACGATTCGTCAAGTCGCCTTGCTCCACGGCTTCAAGGGAATGGCTCAGTTTGATGATGGGGTGTGCAAACAGGTTGGCGACAAATGCGATCACAAAGAATTGCGCGACAAACTCAAGACCGGCTTCCCAGTAGGAATTGAAGATATAGGCGTTATGACTTGCCTGCATTTGCTGCAGGACGGCTTCCCCCACATGATCGGCTTTTGCGATATCAATCAGCTTGCCGAGTTCCGACGACGCCAGTATGCGGTTATAAATGGTCGTCACCATGGTCACTGCAAAAAATCCGAATTGAAGCTTCCAGCGTATACTTAAATTTAAAAACCAGTTCATGCTCTATACCACCATCCATTCACGTTATCCACCAAGCAAATGTAGCACAACATGGCGTGTATAAGGATGAAGGCGGTGTTCAAATACAAATAAGCCCTGCCATATGCCCAGCGCCAGCTTGGAATCTATCAGTGGAATGGATAAGTTGACTTGTGTCAGTGCTGATCGCACATGCGCAGGCATGTCATCCCTGCCTTCGGCTGTGTGGATGAACATGGGGTCCCCATCCGGCACCAGCCGGTCAAAAAAAGCCTGCATGTCGGTGAGCACATCAGGATCGTAATTCTCGTTGATCATCAGGCTGGCGGAGGTATGCTGGATATACAAGGTCAACAAACCCGTGCTCATGCCGCTGGCTGCCACCCATCTCGTCACTTCCTGCGTGATGTCATAGAGTCCGCGTCCGCGCGTGTTGCATTTCAATTTGGTGGTTAACTGCCGCATCAATCTTCCCTCTTTAATGCCATACAGACTTAAGAATTATAAGATTTTAGATTACTATGAGCATAATCCTTGCTTTCATTGCACAAGCTTATGCTATTTAATCTGACCAAGAAAAAGACAGAATCCACAAATCTGGCACGTCTGCGCGCGTTACCTTTATTCTCTGATCTTAAAGCCAGCGATCTGCAGATTATCAATAACCTGCTGCATGAGCGTGACTATGTGAAAGACGAGATCGTGTTCGATGAAGGCGAAGAAGGCCAGGCGATCTATTTCATCTTTTCGGGTAGCGTGCTGATCTACCGCCAAGGCAGACCGGTCGATGGCAAAATCGCAGAACTTTCATCGGGTCAGTTCTTCGGCGAACTGGCCTTACTGGATAACGCTCCAAGAGTGGCTCAGGTGCGAGCGGCAGAAGACTGCACGCTGGCAGCCTTGTTCCGTGAAGACTTTATGGGTTTGCTGGAAACCCATGCCACCATTGCCTCGAAGATATCTTTGCAACTCTCGCGTCATATCGGTCAGCGGCTCCGTGATGCGATACACCGCTACGTGGTGTAAATAATGATTTCATTGCACATCCTCACTACGAAGCAATCTTGAATACTGTTTTCGAATAATGAGTAAATCACACTCCAATCCGGGCCCGGTGACATGGGCAGGCATCATCGCAGCCACCTGCCTGATGTTATTTTTGTCGCAGAAAATATTATGGCTGGTGGTGCCGTTCCTGCTCGCGCTGGTGCTGTATTACGTGCTTGAACCTATGGCCAAGCGTATGGTACTGGCCGGGATCAGTCGCAATCTGGCTGCCAGCGGTTTGTCCGGCGCTTTCCTGTTATTCCTGATTGCAGTACTGCTGATCCTGTACCCCATCATCCTGCCGCAGGTAGATCAATGGCAAGACACACTGTCTCATTATCTGAATGGTGGCTTGTCTTTACTGGATAGTGTGGTACATGGACTGGAACATCAGTTCGGCTTTATGCGTAATGCCCATCTTTCCGAAAATATTCACAACAGTTTCGATGCGCTGCAAGCACATTTCGCTGAACGCTATATGGGGACGGTGGTACTCACCGTGATCGAATGGCTGCCTTCTTTATTATTGATCCCCATTATTACTTTCTTCCTGTTGAAAGAAGGCGGCTCGTTTCGCCAATTCCTTGCGCAAGCAGTACCCAATGCCTACTTCGAGAAAACCCTGTTTCTCAGCCATGCCGTCAACCATGCTGCCAGATTGTATTTTGTCGGACTGTTCAAACTGGCGTTACTGGATATACTTATGGTTACGGTAGGGCTGTTGATATTGGGCATTCATAGCGCGCTGATGCTGGGGGTCATGGTCGGGCTGATCAGCCAGATCCCCTACGTGGGCCCTCTCGCTGGCTGTATGGTGTCGCTGCTGGTAGTGGGCACTGACTTTCCCGACACCTTATCCATGGCTTATGGCGTGATTATTCTGTTCGTTTGTATCCGGCTGCTGGATGATTTTGTATTCATCCCCGCCATCGTAGGCAAGAGTCTGCGACTGCATCCATTGCTCTCGATACTGATGTTGTTTGTCGGCGGCACCATCGCCGGCATCTCCGGCCTGATGCTGGCGCTACCCATGCTAGGCATTTTCATGTTGCTGGGAGAAACGCTGGAGATCATTTTTACCGACCAGCGTTTGCGCGCGCGGCACGCGTTCGCACTCAAACTACGCAAACAGTCTGCGGCGAGCGACCTCAAAGCCATTTAAATTCAAGGCTCGCTAGCCGCAAAACAAGTTAATGTAGATAGCCCTTGGCAAACACCATTTGGCCGCTCTGGAAATCCACTTTCACAATATCTTTGGCGGCGAACTCTCCTGCCAGCATCTGCTTCGCCAGCGGATTTTCAATGGCTGATTGAATCGCCCGTTTCAGCGGCCTCGCACCATACACTGGGTCGAACCCTGCACTGGCGATCTCCGCGATCGCTGCTTCCGTTACTTCCAGCTTCATATCCATTGCCGCCAGGCGCTGCGCTAATATCTGTAGCTGAATCCGTGCGATAGCTTTGATATTGGTATCATCCAGCGCATGGAATACCACGACTTCGTCTATGCGATTGACGAATTCCGGGCGGAATGTGCTCTTTACCTCCCCCATCACTGCCAGTTTGATTACCTGATAATCATCGCCGGACATGGCCTGTATCATCTGGCTGCCCAGATTGGAGGTCATGATGATGACAGTATTCTTGAAATCAACAGTACGCCCCTGGCCATCTGTCATGCGACCATCATCCAGCACCTGCAGTAGCACGTTGAATACGTCCGGATGTGCCTTTTCCACCTCATCCAGCAAAATCACGGAATACGGCTTGCGGCGCACTGCCTCGGTCAGATAGCCGCCTTCTTCGTAACCGACGTAGCCGGGTGGCGCACCGATCAAGCGTGCAACAGAGTGTTTTTCCATGAATTCGCTCATGTCTATGCGGATCAAATGATCTTCAGAGTCGAACATGAACCCAGCCAAGGCTTTACATAGCTCAGTCTTGCCCACACCGGTAGGCCCCAGAAACAGGAAAGACCCGTAAGGGCGGTTAGGATCGCTCAAGCCGGAACGTGAGCGGCGAATTGCGTCGCTTACCAGCCGCACCGCTTCATCCTGCCCCACCACACGCTCATGCAACTTGCTTTCCATATTGATCAATTTTTCGCGCTCGCCCTGCATCATTTTTGATACAGGAATACCGGTCGCCCGCGACACAACCTCGGCGATTTCTTCTGCACCAACCTGGGTACGTAACAATTTATGCTTGGCATCAGCGGGCTGCGCACTGGCCGCCTGCTTGAGCTGTTCTTCCAGTTTGGGTAATTGTCCGTATTGCAATTCCGACATCTTCTGCCAATCGCCCTCACGCTTGGCTTCTTCCATTTGCAATTTGAGTTTGTCTATCGCCTCCTTGATATGCGCAGAACCCTGTACTTGCGCCTTTTCCGCTTTCCAGATTTCTTCCAGATCGGCATATTCACGTTCCAGTTTGTCGATCTCCGCCTCGATCAGCTCAAAGCGCTTCCTG
This sequence comes from uncultured Methylophilaceae bacterium, assembly GCA_903834185.1. Taxonomy (GTDB): domain Bacteria; phylum Pseudomonadota; class Gammaproteobacteria; order Burkholderiales; family Methylophilaceae; genus CAILHX01. The sequence continues at coordinate 7,424 of CAILHX010000033.1, read as the reverse complement.
GAAGCCGAGTCTTTTTCCTTGCGCACCGCTTCACGCTCGATTTTGAGCTGTATCAATCGCCGTTCCAATTTATCCATGGATTCCGGTTTGGAATCAATTTCCATTTTGACTTTGGCTGCCGCTTCATCGATTAAATCTATCGCCTTGTCTGGCAAGAAGCGGTCGGTGATGTAGCGATGCGACAATTCGGCTGCGGCGACAATGGCGGGGTCGCTGATGTCTACCCCGTGATGCAATTCATACCGTTCCTGCAAGCCACGCAGGATGGCGATAGTGGATTCCACGCTAGGCTCATCCACCAGCACCTTCTGAAAACGCCGTTCCAGGGCGGCATCTTTCTCGATGTATTTACGGTATTCGTCCAGCGTGGTAGCCCCTATGCAATGCAGCTCGCCTCTGGCCAATGCAGGCTTCAGCATATTGCCAGCGTCTATCGCGCCTTCGGCCTTGCCTGCACTTACCATGGTGTGCAATTCATCAATAAAGACGATGGTACGGCCTTCATCCTGCGCGAGCTCTTTCAGCACCGCTTTCAGTCGTTCTTCAAACTCACCTCTATATTTTGCACCCGCCAGTAGCGATGCCATATCAAGCGTGAGAACTTTCTTGTTCTTGAGGGATTCCGGCACTTCACCGTTGACGATGCGTTGCGCCAATCCTTCGACGATGGCGGTCTTGCCCACGCCGGGTTCGCCGATCAATACCGGATTGTTTTTGGTACGCCGCTGCAACACCTGAATTGCGCGGCGGATCTCGTCGTCGCGGCCGATGACGGGATCCAGCTTGCCCAATCTGGCACGCTCAGTCAGATCCAGTGTGTACTTTTTCAGGGCTTCGCGGCTGCCTTCAGCCTCGGCATTATCCACGTGACCACCACCACGTACAGCCTGGATGGCCTGTTCCAGCGCTTTGCGATTGAGTCCGTTATCCTTGAGGAAACGTGCTGTTTCACCTTTATCCTCGGCCAGTGCCAGTAAAAACATCTCACTGGCGATGAATGCATCGCCACGTTTTTGTGCTTCCTTATCGGTGACATTGAGCAGATTATTAAGATCACGGGAGATACTGACTTCACCTCCGTGGCCTTCAACGCTTGGAAGGCGGCTCAAAGCCTCTTGCAGAGCACTTTTCAGAGGTCCGAGGTTGACCCCCGCGTGTTGCAGCAACGAGGCCGTACTGCCGTCATCCTGCTGCAACAGGGCAGTCAGCAAGTGCTGCGGTTCAATATTGGGGTTGTCGCGACCTACCGCCAGACTTTGGGCATCATTCAATGCCTGCTGGAACTTTGTAGTGAGTTTATCGAAACGCAATTTAAATCTCCCAAAAATATCTGATTAGCATCTAGATGGGGGAGAATCTGAAAAAATCAAGCGAACCAACTTATTCCATGAATTAAGCTTTTTCTAATTCTTGCGATTCGTCACTAACACTGCCTTTCGAAAAATAGTAACTTAGACGCTGACGACACTGCAGATAATCTGCCACATCTTTGGGAAGCTGGTTGGCGTGCAGGCATTTGCTGATCGTGGTATCCGGTTCTTCACCCAGGTCCAGAATATCCGGCATATCCCGTTCGATGCGCCGGTCATGCAGCATGACGACAGGCTTCAATAACTTTTGCGGATTCACCGACATCACGATGCCATAAACGCCATCGTTCAATAACACGATACTGCCGGGAGGGTAAACGCCCAAAGCCTTGATGAATGTGTTCAGAATCGCATTGTCGTATCGTTTTCGGTTGTTGGAAAACATATTGGACAAAGCACTATAAGGTGTCATGGCATCGGCTACATTCACCGGATTACACAGATTGTCGTAAATATTGACTATGGACAGAATGCGCGCCAGCGGATCCATCCCGGCAGCAGTCAATCCCTTGGGATAACCGGTTCCATCTGCCAATTCGTGATGCTGGAAAATAATCTGCACTACCCGTTCCGGCAACCCGGCTTTGCGGACGATATCGGCACCGAATTCAGAATGCTGTTGCAGGAAAGATTGCTCCGTGCGGCTCAGCTCGCCGCTATTCATCAAAATACTATCCGGCACTTCATGTTTGCCTACATCATGGAACAATGACGCCATGCCAAGGCAACGGGCTTCTTCTTCTGACATCCCCATGGCCTTGGCCACCATGATCCCCAGCACGACGGTATTCAAAGGATGGCAGTAACTATCATCTCCCAAGCGGCTACCATCCATCGCCTGAATCACCATTCCGCTTTCATTCAGGATGGATTTGACCATCTCGCCTATTAGTAACTCTGCTTCCATCACCGCCTGTTGCGGGTTGGTACTAATGTTCTGTATCGCCTGACGTGCGAAATTGGTTGCTTTGACAAAGTGTTTCTCGCATTCCCGGATCGCATAATTAATCTGTTCAGCGTGCACTTTGCGTTGATCCACTTCAACCGGCTCAATCACAGGCATGGACGTAATCACTTGTGCCTGTTCCGGCGCGGGCTCAGGCACCTCACCTGATTCCGGCAATGGCTCACAATCGCTACGCAACGGATCATAGCGTACTTGCTCCAGACCTAGCGACTTGATGGTGCTGATCTGCGTTTCATCCTTGATCTTGAAACTACCGAGCGGAAATGGGTGTTGCATCCAGGACAGATCCAGATGCACATAAATCCCCACTCGCAGCCGGCGAGGGTGAATAAAGAACTGTTGATGGCTGTCAGACACTATGCGTCATTTCCTTAGTTTTACTGTGGTCGCGCTTTGCATCGTCGCTTAACATCTGCGCAAACTCATGTGCTTTTACTGCTTTACCGAACAGGTATCCTTGTGCATCATTGCATCCCATTTCGGTCAGCATATCAGCTTGTTCTACCGTCTCCACCCCCTCTGCAATCACTTTGAGTCCCAAACTATTGGCCAGTGCGATCACAGCATTGGCGATCGCCTTGTCATCGTTATTCAGCACTAACTCCCGGACAAAAGACTGGTCTATCTTGAGCTTGTCCAATGGCAATCGCTTGAGATAGGAAAGCGATGAATAGCCTGTGCCAAAGTCATCTATCGCCAGCCTGACTCCTGGCTCCTTGATTCGCCCGAACACACTGATCACATATTCGGTGTTATGCATCACCACGCTCTCGGTGATTTCCAATTCCAGTTTGGCCGGATTGCATCCTGTTTCCACCAGAATACCATATACCGTATCTGCGAAATTGCTCCGCTGTACCTGCACTCCCGAGATGTTGACTGACATGGATTGCAAGTCATGCCCCTCCGATTCCCAGGCAACCACCTGGCTTGCCGCTTCCCGCAACACCCACTCACCGATATGCACTACCAACCCTGTTTCTTCTGCCAGGGGAATGAATTTGGCAGGGGGTACGATACCCAATTTCGGGTGATTCCAACGTACCAGTGCTTCTGCACCAACAATACGTCCGGTGGTCAATGACACTTGAGGCTGGTAATAGACTTTGAACTGCTTGCGTTCTATGGCACGGCGCAACTCGGTTTCCATCTGGAAACGTTCTACTGCATTATCACTCAGGTCCGGGGAATAAAAACGATAGCTGTTCTTGCCTTCGCTTTTCACCTGATACATGGCGATATCAGCCGCTTTAAGCAGATCTGCGACATCGTCGCCATCTCCTGGAAACACACTGATGCCTACGCTGGCTCCGATGTAGATATCTTTTCCTTCAATCACGAATTCCTGCTGTAGGGAAGAAACGATTTTTTTTGCCACGCGCGATGCATCTTCAACATCACGCAAGCTGTCCATCATCACCACAAACTCATCTCCATCGAGTCTGGCCACAGTGTCACTGTCACGCATCACCCGCGTGAGCCGGCCCGATACCTCGATCAGCAATTTGTCTCCCACTTGATGACCCAGGGTATCGTTGATTACTTTAAAGCGATCCAGATCTATAAACAGGATGGCCACACTGTTTTTTTCACGTTCAGCGCGCCTGAGCGCGTGCCCTGTCAATTCATTGAGCAGGCGGCGGTTAGGTAAATTGGTCAGCGAATCATGGTTGACCATCTCGTGCAAAGTATTCTGTACAAGCTTGGTTTCAGAGTTATCGGAAAAAACCCCCACGTAGTTCACTGTTTTACCATCGCCATCCTTCACTGCTGTGAAGGTTACCAACTCGGAAAAAAATTCTCCGTTCTTGCGCTGATTCTCCAATTCTCCACGCCAGCGACCTTCTCGCTCCAAGGCAGATGTGATTTCCTGATAATGCTCCGCACTTACACGTTCGGGGTCGATCTCATAAGCAACATGCCCCAACACCTCCGCCTCGCTATAACCGGTAATGCCGGTAAACCCGCGATTGACGCCTTCTATGCGCATATCGGCATCAGTGATTACCATCCCCTCTGCAGCACTATCGAATGCAATGATCGCCTGACGCAAACGCACAGCGGAGCCTTCACGCTGGATCGCCATGCCAAACGAGCGCCCAACAGCGACCAGTGCACCTAATTCATGCGCAGATATTTCGGTGCAAACATCACATCTTTCCATGGCGATGAACCCCCAGACATGCTCACCGTCTATAACTGGAGCCAGAATCAGGGTTTTGGTACCTATACTATTGAGAAATCCCTGCTCGATTTCAGAAAAAGCATGTAATTGCCCAAACACAGGACTGCCGTTGCTCAACTCTTCTGACCAGCGGCTACAACCAACGTCAGCATAATGTAGTGTGGAATGCTGCGCAGGAAATGTGGGGATGCCTGGGACGCTCCAGCAACAAAGATTATGCGCGCAAGGCTTATGCATCGCATCCGTCACATTCTTGAACAAGCTCACGCGACTATAGCCGGATGAGGAACCTAGCAAGCCAAGCACATCAAGCACCACTTTTTTCCAGGATTCAGAAGAGTGCAACATGCCGTCACATGCGATCAACGCATCCAGAATCGCACTACGCCGGCTCAGATCGTGTTCGGTATTTTTGCGTAGCGTGACATCGCGCGCGATGACCATAAGACCAAGACGGCTTCCATCTTCGTTGAACAATGGCATTTTGATGACATCAAAGGTTTTGCTTCCACCATCTGGCAGCAGCATCAATTCATCAATCCGGCTAAGCTCCCTGCTCTGCCAGGCAAGCTCGTCAGAAATATGACCATGCAGAAAAGCATGGCGATATATCGGGTGCGCACAGTCCGCTAACTGGATATCGGTCTTGCCCTGATAATCCACTCCTTGCAGATGAAACACTTCCAGGCCACGCGGATTGGCGGCCATCCAGGCCCCTTTGCCATCCTTGAAATAAACCGCATCGGGACTTGACTCGAACAAGCCCATCAGCAATGCGCTTTTGACAGTTGTGGCGAATGCGCTGTGAGACGACACTGACAACCTCCCTAAAATGATGAGCGGCATCATCGCTCATCGCGATTGTTTTTATTGCTACTGACTGAGCCACATTCAGCACAGCCAATGCCGTTAAAAGTGAGTAGACTCCAGGGAACCCTCTCCCGTCAAGTATGGTCAGACAAGGGACAAAGATGGATAGGTAGCTTTCTCAACCAAAGGGATTGTTTTCGATATTATCGGAGTGCTGATTTCGGATAAACTAGTTGTATGCTTAGTCCCATGATAGAGCGTGTCAAAAAGTGGTTTGCAAAACCATTTTCATACAAGTCGGAACTGTCGCTGGCACTCACCTGCAAGTTGCTGTTGCTATACGGCTTGTGGGCTGTGTGTTTTTCTTCTCCCGCTGTAACGCGGTTTGACAACGAAGTTGCTGCCCATATTCTGCAGAAATAGGAAAGATCTAGGAAAGAACCATGCTACCCAGCCCTGAAGTCATCCATCTCTCTCGCTTGCAATTCGGTGCCACTGCGCTATATCACTTCCTGTTCGTGCCACTGACGCTAGGCTTGTCCTGGATTTTGGTGATCATGGAGTCGGTGTACGTGATGACCGGCAAACAGGTTTACCGCGACATGACCAAGTTCTGGGGCAAGCTTTTCGGCATCAACTTTGCCATGGGCGTGACTACCGGCATCACGCTTGAGTTCCAGTTCGGTACCAACTGGGCTTATTACTCGCATTATGTCGGTGACGTGTTCGGCTCGTTACTTGCAATCGAAGGTTTGATGGCATTCTTCCTGGAATCCACTTTTGTAGGCCTGTTCTTTTTTGGCTGGGATAGATTGTCCAAAGTGAAACATTTGGGGGTCACTTTTCTCGTCGCCGTAGGCTCCAACCTGTCTGCTTTATGGATACTGATGGCAAATGGCTGGATGCAAAATCCGGTGGGTGCCGAATTTAACTATCACACCATGCGCATGGAATTGACCAGCTTTACCGCCCTGCTATTCAACCCGGTAGCACAGGTAAAATTCGTGCATACAGTGGCTGCAGGCTACGTGACTGCTTCCATGTTCGTGTTGGGGATATCCTCATGGTATCTTTTGCAAAAACGCGATGTCGGATTCGCCATGCGTTCGTTCACTGTGGCAGCAGGGTTTGGGCTGGCGTCATGCCTGTCGGTGATCCTGCTTGGCGATGAGTCCGGTTATACCGCAGGTGAAGTGCAAAAAACCAAACTCGCTGCGATCGAGGCAGAATGGCACACGGAACCTGCACCGGCAGCATTTACCGTCATCGGTTGGCCCAATACGGAAGCACAACATACTGACTATGCAATTAAAGTACCTTATGTGTTGGGCTTGATCGCCACACGTTCCACCGATCAGAAAGTTACAGGAATCGACGACCTGGTCGCAGAGAACAGGCGACGCATCGTCAATGGCATTGATGCTTATTCCTCGTTACAGGCATTGCGTGACGGCGACACCAGCGATGCAACCAAAAAACGTTTTGACGATAGCAAGGCTGATCTGGGTCACGCACTGCTGCTGAAGAAATATACCGAAAAGGTAGTGGATGCAACACCAGCACAAATCGACCAGGCCGCCAAGGATACTATCCCCAGCGTGCCTACATTGTTCCTTAGTTTTCGTCTGATGGTTGGATTGGGGATGACCTTCCTGTTCATATTCGCCAGTGCTTTCTATTTCTGTGCGCAGCACAAGGTGATGGAAAACAGATGGCTGTTGAAGCTGGCGGTGGTTGCCATTCCTTTCCCCTGGCTGGCTTGCGAAATGGGCTGGATAGTCGCTGAAATGGGACGTCAACCATGGACCATCGCCGGCATATTGCCTACCAACCTGTCTTCATCATCACTCAGTACCGGCAGCCTGCATTTCAGTCTGGCTGGATTTATCGGCTTCTATACGCTGCTGCTGATCACCGAGCTTTACCTGATGATCAAATACGCACGTTTGGGCCCTTCCAGCTTGCATACCGGACGCTATCATCTGGAGACAACATCGTGATCTTTGATTATGCGACGCTTAAACTGATCTGGTGGCTGTTCATTATATTGCTGCTGTTAGGTTTTGCCGTTACTGATGGCTTCGACATGGGG
>CAILHX010000032.1 GCA_903834185.1 uncultured Methylophilaceae bacterium | reverse complement strand
GCCATGGGAATCTTTGATTTCCGAATTTGAACCAATTATGCTAAAAGAACACATCCTTTACTTGGAAAATTTAGGGTCTTCCAGCTTCACGTTGCAGCCGCCCAACGAAGACGCGTCTACCAGAAAACTGCGACACAAAAAAATCATGTCGATGAGCACAAGGCCAAATTCTGCCATGCAATGCAACCTGCAAAAAATAAAAGTCACGGAGTCATCGGTCCGCAGCCTTACGGTGCTGAACTGGCCAGTATGATGCAGCCCATTTAAGTTCAAGGTGTCTTTGCTTGGTGATCGTGACGAACACCTGCGAAAAGGGCGCTGGCGGTGAATCAACAGCAGTCTCGGTGGCAGCGGTTTCGGGAAGAGTGGGTGTTGGACGGACCAGTGCAACGGTAGGAGAAAAAGTTGACTGTGTCCAGCAATTTCTGCAGTGCTCTACGGGTTCACCGAATACTTACAACTCGGGTGTACATGGCGCCCATTCCGGCCATGGCGCCTTGCCAACAGGACACAGGCATTGATTTGCGCTCAGAAGTGTAAAGGAACGCCCCATCATTTAGCGGCGCTGTTCCGTCAGCTTCATTTCCTCCGCCTTAAATTCCGTTCACAGTAGCTCTGCACACGCTGCCCCTATCCATAAACATGAGGTCAGCATGCCATCACCAATACGTTTTATGCTTGAGGGGTGCATCAATGCACATCGGCATATCGTTCGGCAATCCGCTTGAATTCGTCCTGGATAGAATCAAACGCATCCGTGACGTCGGGGTCGAAATGGTGACCGCGGCCTGCAAGAATGATTGCCGTCGCCTCGGCATGAGACATAGGCCCTTTGTAAATGCGACGACTTATCAGTGCGTCATAAACATCTGCAAGCGCCATAAGTCGAGCCGAAATCGGAATGGCATCGCCCACCAATCCTTCTGGGTATCCGCTTCCATCCCATTTTTCATGATGGGACGCGGCGATTTCCCGGGCGCAGTCCAGGAAATCGGTTGACTGGCCCAGATCAGTTGCTGCTCGTTCGATGGACTGGGCACCTAGCGTCACATGAGTCTTCATGATTTTGAATTCTTCCGCACTGAGAGGCCCAGCCTTCAACAGAATGTTATCCGGAATACCGACCTTGCCAATGTCGTGCAGTGGAGCTGATTTGAAGAGTTGCTCGATCTGGCTTGGGGTGAGGCAAGTCTTGAATCGCGGATGCTCTTTCAGGGTTTCAGCCAGCACTTTGACGTAATACTGCGTGCGCCGGATGTGATTGCCAGTTTCATTGTCCCGGGTTTCAGCAAGGGACGCCATCGCGCGGATGGTGACCGTCTGAATAGCTCTTATTTCTTCGGTCCGGCGTTGCGCTTCGGCTTCCAGATAAGTGTTTTTATCCAGCAGGAAATCCTTGTAAGCCTTGTTTTCGAGATGCGTCCGAATACGGGCAAGCACTACGGGTGGACTTATCGGTTTGGTGATGTAGTCCACTGCACCCAGATCGAAACCAAGTTTCTCGCTGGCCGCTTCGCCTTTGCTTGACAGGAATATGACCGGGATGTCGCGTGTCAGGGGAGAAGACTTCAACTCCCGGCAGACGTCATATCCAGACAGCCCTGGCATCACGATGTCCAACAAGATTAGATTCGGAAGTGCGTCGCGGACGATTTGTAACGCGCGCTCTCCACTGTTGGCGCCTTTCACGCTGTACCGGTCGCGCAGCAGTCCGTTCATCAAGGCGAGATTTCCGGGCTCGTCGTCTACGACCAAGATGGTGAAGTTTGCAGTTTCTTG
>CAILHX010000031.1 GCA_903834185.1 uncultured Methylophilaceae bacterium | reverse complement strand
CAGGATAACGTTTAGTCACTCCGTCAAACTTGATCACGAGAAGAGCGCCTCACTAAATTCTGCTGCATTAAATGGTTGCAGGTCGTCTATCTGTTCACCCACGCCGATAAAACGTACCGGAATAGGCTGGGTTCTGGCAATGGCAGCGATTACTCCGCCTTTGGCTGAGCCATCCAGCTTGGTCAATACCAGCCCCGTTACTTTTAGCGCCTGATTAAACGCCTTGACCTGCGCAATTGCATTTTGCCCCGTGTTGGCATCTAATACCAGTAGTACCTCATGCGGTGCATCGGGCAACGCTTTGGCGATGACCCGCTGCACCTTCTTGATCTCTTCCATCAGATGCTGTTGCGTAGGCAGGCGCCCCGCGGTATCCGCGATGACGACGTCTATTTTCTTGGCAATGGCCGAATTCACTGCATCGTAGATCACCGCTGCCGGATCGCCTCCCTCCTGCATCACGACATGCACCTGATTACGTTCCCCCCAGGTTTGCAATTGTTCACGCGCAGCGGCGCGAAAGGTATCGCCTGCAGCGATCAGCACCGATTTTCCTTCAGCATGCAAACGCTTGACCAGCTTGCCTATGGTGGTGGTTTTCCCGGCACCATTGACACCTACCAGCATAATGACAAAAGGACGGTGCGGCGATGTATCCAAAGGTTGTTGCAGTGGTGACAACAGCTCGCGCATTGCATTTTGCAAAGCGCCCCTGAGCTGGCTCGCATCTTTCAGCGCACTGCGTTTCACCTGCGTGCGTACGTCTTCAAGCAAAGCCTGGGTCGCGCTGACACCGCAATCGGCGGTCAGCAGTAAAGTCTCCAGTTCTTCGTACAGGGCTTCATCAATGATGCCGCTGCTGAATACGGAAGCAATGCTGGCCCCGGTTTTCGCCAGCCCGTTTTTTAGTCGTTGTGCCCAGGTGAGAGGCGGAATTGCTGCGGGAAGTTCAGGCTCGCTGATAATCGGGGCTGCTGCCTGAGTCGTGCTCTCATTTTTTTTGAATAAATTGAACATAAGCTTATTTTACCCGACAGAACCGAACTGATAGAACCAAAATTACGCTGTGTATGTCTGACTGAACGCTATAATCTGACTGGTTCAAGGGTGCCTCTGCTTGAGGCCGACTTATTAGGAGAATTTACTTGCCCCGTATTCTGGCTTTATTATTTTTACCTTTCGCACTCAATGCACTCGCTGACAATAACATCCAGGAACATAAGCTCGCCAATGGACTGAAAGTAGTGGTTCAGCAAGACCATCGCTCGCCGGTACTGGTTTCTCAGGTGTGGTATCGCGCCGGTAGTATGGATGAGGTGAATGGCAACACCGGTGTAGCACATGCGCTGGAACATATGATGTTCAAGGGCACAAGGAAAGTGCCTGCCGGACAGTTTTCAAGAATCATTGCGGCGGCAGGTGGCAAAGACAACGCGTTCACCAGCCGTGATTACACCGTGTTTTTCCAGCAACTGGATAAATCAAGGCTGGATCTGGCAATGAAACTGGAGTCCGATCGCATGCAGAATCTGCAGATCACCGATGCCGAGTTCGCCAAAGAGATCAGGGTGGTCAAGGAAGAACGTCGCTGGCGTACCGACGACAAGCCGCAGGCAGTGGTCGGTGAACAGTTCAATGCCGTTGCTTATCAGGAGCATCCCTACGGCAGGCCTGTGATAGGCTGGATGAATGATCTGGAGCAGATGACCGCTGAAGATGCACGCAACTGGTATCACACCTGGTACGCTCCCAATAATGCCACGCTGGTGGTAGTGGGCGATGTCGATCCCAAACAGGTGTTTGCGATGGCGGAAAAGTATTTCGGTCCATTAAAAGCTCATAAATTACCCATCAGAAAAAATCAGATTGAGCCGGAGCAGAAAGGCGAGCGCAGGATAGTGGTGAAAGTTCCGGCCAAGCTGCCTTACCTGTTAATGGGTTACCCTGCACCTTCGTTGCGGGATGCAGAAAATGATTGGGAGCCCTATGCCATCGCCATCCTGACCGGAGTCATGGACGGTAACAGTGCTTCGCGCCTGAACAGCGATCTGGTGCGTCGTGACCGGCTGGCGGTGGATGTGAGTGCCGGCTACGACATCACCAACCGCGGCCCTTCGCAGATCGAGTTCGATGCCACGCCATCCGAAGGCACCAGCGTGGCTGATCTGGAACTGGCGATGCGTACCGAGATCGATAACATCAAACAGAACGGTATCACCGAGGATGAGTTGCAACGCGTGAAAGCGCAGGTGATCGCTGCAGATGTATATGGACGCGACTCCATGTTCAATCAGGCACTACAGATAGGTACTTACGAAAGCGTCGGATTGTCGTGGCGCGACGTGGCTCAGTATACGAAAAAATTGCAGGCGGTCACGGTGCAGCAGGTGCAGCAGGTGGCGCAAAAATATCTGGATGACGACAAGTTGACCATCGCCATCCTGGACCCGCAACCGGTGGATGAGCATGCGCCTAAACATGAAGGGATCTTCCATGTACGCTAAATACTTATTAGCTGTGGTGAGTTTGGCGTTACCGCTCGCTGTACAAGCGGCACTGCCTATCCAGCACTGGAAAAGCAACTCCGGCGCTGAAATATATTTTGTCGAGAATCATGATTTGCCCATCGTTGATGTCAGTGTCAACTTTGCCGCCGGCAGTAGCCAGGATCAACCTGCCAAGGCAGGCGTGGCGGCGTTGACGCAGGGGCTGATGTCATTGGGGGCGAATGGGCAAAGCGATGACCAGATCGCGAACAGGTTGGCTGATGTAGGCGCGAATCTGGGCGGGGACTTCGATGCAGACCGTGCCAGCTTGCGCTTACGTACCCTATCCAGCGAACGCGAAAAGGCTGCTTCGCTCGCCGTTCTGGCTGCCGTGATCCAGTCTCCGGATTTCCCCGCCGAAGTACTGGAGCGTGAAAAAGCACGCACCATCGCCAATTTGAGTGAGGCTGAGACACAGCCGGATAGCATTGCTGAAAAAGCATTCTCTGCCGCACTGTACGGCAGCCACCCTTATGCCTTGCAAGACGCCATCACAGCGGAAACCGTATCTGCCATCAGCCGTGAAGACTTGATGACATTCTATCGCAGCCATTACACGCGCAATAATGTAGTGGTGGCCGTGATCGGGGATCTGACGCATGAACAGGCAGAGCAGCTGGCCGAACAGTTGACGTCGAAGTTGCCGGAAGGCGCTGCCATGAACGCATTGCCACCCGTGCCGTTGCCTACGCAACCCAATGAAGTACGGATCCCGCACCAGGCTGCACAGTCGCACATCTTGCTTGGCTACCCTGGCATCAAGCGCGGCGACCCTGATTATTTCCCGCTGTATGTCGGCAACTACATACTGGGCGGTGGCGGTTTCGGTTCACGCCTGACGGAAGAGGTGCGAGAAAAGCGTGGTCTGGTATATAGCGTATATAGCTATTTTGCGCCATTACGTGTAGCGGGCCCGTTCGAGATTGGTTTGCAGACCAAACGTGAGCAGACCGCAGAGGCATTAAAAGTGGTGCGTGAGACATTGAAGACATTTGTGGATAATGGCGCGAACGCGAAAGAGCTGAAAGACGCTAAGGATAATCTGATCGGCGGTTTTGCGCTGCGTCTGGATAGTAATTCCAAAGTGCTGGATTATCTCGCCGTTATCGGATTTTACGGCCTGCCGCTGAACTTTCTGGATGACTATACCAAGCAAGTGAATAAGGTCACGCTGGCACAGATCAAAGACGCGTTCAAGCGCCGTATCCAGCCGGACAAGATGGTGACGGTGATTGTCGGCGCCACCGAATAAAAACCAGAACAAGGTCAGGATAGGCGGCGGCGTATGGCGCAGCCGTCTGCTACGCTTCGGCGATGCGCCGGGATTACGTCCCACACCGGACAGGGTGCGGCAGACCTTGTTCAACTGGCTTGGGCAGGAGTTGCATGGCAAGCGTTGCCTTGATCTGTTCGCCGGTACTGGCGCATTGGGTTTTGAGGCGGCCTCACGCGGAGCGATGCAGGTTGTGATGGTAGAAAAAAATGCCGGAACACAGATCAATCTGCAGCAGAACGCCCAATTGCTCGGTGCCGGACAGGTCGAAATACAACGCACCGATGCACTGCGTTTTCTGGCAGCCAATACCCAGCTTTTCGATGTGATCTTTCTCGACCCGCCTTTCGATCAGGGTTGGCTGGATAAATTGTTACCGCAACTGGCAAGCTGTCTTGCGCCGGATGGAGTGGTATACGTTGAAGCTGAAAAGCCTGTGGAGCCTGACTCTGGATGGCTGGTTCTGAAAAGCGGTAAAGCAGGGAATGTACGATATCACCTGCTAAGCCTGTTAAAATAAGCACATGGAACAAAAAGTCATTTATCCCGGCACCTTCGACCCGATCACTCTCGGGCATCACGATATCGCGTGCCGCGCAGCACAGATATTCTCTGAAGTGATTGTTGCGGTAGCTGACTCCCCAGGCAAGAAGCAGCCTTTTTTCAATACCCAGGAACGCGTGGAATTGGCACAACAGGTTTTTGCCGATGTAGCTAACATTCAAGTAGTGGCATTTTCCGGCTTGTTGATGGAATTTGTTCGCGCCCAAGGTGCACGGGTGGTGCTACGAGGCCTACGCGCCGCATCCGATTTCGAATATGAGTTCCAGTTGGCAGGGATGAACCGCAGCATGTTCCCTGAAGTCGAGACCATGTTTCTGACTCCGGATGAAAAATACATGTTCATTTCGGCCAGTCTGGTACGCGAGGTTTCCATCTTGGGCGGAGACGTCAGCCAATTCGTGCCGTCGCTTGTGGCTGAGCGCTTGAAACTTAAAATTCAGTCCTGTTAGGCTGAATAGCCATCTGCTTACTCAAACGATGACTTTACTAATCCTATGGCTTTACTGATTACTGACGAATGCATTAATTGCGACGTGTGCGAGCCGGAGTGCCCGAATGATGCAATCTATCAAGGTGCGGATATCTATGAGATTGCGCCGGCCAAGTGTACCGAATGTGTTGGTCATTACGACACGCCGCAGTGCGTGGAAGTGTGTCCGATCGATTGCATCATCGTGAATCCTGCGGTGGTGGAAAGCAAAGAACAGTTGATGCAAAAATACCAGCAACTGACAGCAAGCAAGGTTTAGCCTGCTAAAGATTAACTGTTACAAGCCGTTACAGACATAAAGGAATCCTATGCGCATACTTCATACCATGCTTAGAGTCGGCAATCTTGAACGATCCATCAATTTTTATTCGCAAGTGTTGGGCATGATGGTATTGCGTCGCGAAGATTACCCCGATGGCAAATTCACCCTGGCATTTGTTGGCTACGGCAAAGAGTCGGAAACCGCGGTGCTGGAACTTACCCACAACTGGGATACCTCTAGTTATGACTTGGGCAAAGGTTTTGGTCACGTCGCGATTGAAGTCGACGATGCTTATCAGGCTTGCGCAGCAGTCAAGAATGCCGGAGGTAAAGTGGTACGAGAAGCTGGCCCCATGATGCACGGTTCTACAGTGATCGCTTTCATTGAGGATCCGGATGGCTACAAGATCGAATTTATACAAAAGGGAACCAGCGGCGCGGCTTAGTGTAAGGCCCTTGCCCACGACAATGGAACGTTCCTCGCTAGATCCACAGAGCTCTGCCGAGTGGGATGAATTTCGCGCTCAGGCGCACCTGATGCTGGACGATATGCTGCAATATACGCAGGAGTTGCGTCAGCGCCCGGTATGGCAGCCGATACCCGATTCATTGCGCCAGCAATTTCGCGAACCATTACCACACCATGCAGCCGATCTGGCCGGTTTGCATGAGACTTTCATGCAGTCTATTCTGCCCTATGCTGCCGGTAATGCGCATCCGGGTTTTATGGGTTGGGTACATGGCGGCGGTACGCCGGTAGGCATGTTGGCCGAGATGCTGGCTGCCGGTCTGAATGCTAATCTGGGTGGGCGCGATCAAGTACCGATCGAAGTGGAAAAGCAGGTGCTGCAGTGGGTAGCTGAGATATTCGGCTTCCCGCAAAGTGCCAGCGGCATATTCGTTAGCGGTACTTCAATGGCCAACTTCATCGGCGTGTTGGTAGCGCGTACCAAAACGCTAGGTCCCGTAGTGCGCCAGCAGGGACTGGAGGGAAAATCACTTGTGGCGTACACGTCTGCGGCAGCCCATGGTTCTGTGGTGCAGGCGATGGAGCTTTCCGGTATGGGGGCTGATGCACTGCGCCGGATCCCGGTCAATAGTGAATTTCAAATCGATCTCGCGGCACTGGAGAGAGCGATTGAGCAGGATGTAAATAAGGGGTTGTCCCCATTTTTAATCATCGCTAGTGCTGGAACGGTGGATACGGGCTCGATCGATGATCTGGATAGACTCGCCGATATCGCGGCAAGACATAAATTATGGTTGCATATAGACGGCGCATTCGGGGCGTTGGCGATGTTGAATCCGCAATTGGCACCACTGTTGAATGGCATACAGCGGGCTGATTCCATCGCTTTCGATTTTCACAAATGGGGGCAAGTGCCTTATGCTGCTGGCTTCATTCTGGTCCGCGATGCGCAGGCGCACTTGGATACTTTCGCTTCTACCGCTACCTACCTTAGACGTGAAGCCAAGGGGATGTCTGCAGGCTCGCCCTGGCCGTGTGATTTCGGCCCGGAGTTGTCCCGTGGTTTCATGGCACTCAAAACCTGGTTCACCCTGAAAACCTATGGTGTCGATAAGATTGGCGACATGATAGGCAAGACCTGCCAACTTGCACAATATCTCAGGCAGCGCATAGACGCTGCACCAGAGCTGGAATTGCTGGCGCCTGTGGCGTTGAATATCGTCTGTTTCCGTTATCGATGTAGTTACGACAACAGCCTCGCTGACCGGGTTAACATGCAGATCGTCACGGGTTTGCATGAATCCGGTGTTGCCGCGCCTTCTTCCACCACCATTCATGGTAAGTTCGCTATCCGTGCTGCGATCGTCAATCACCGTACCGAACGGCAAGATATCGATGCGCTCGTAGATCGAGTGATTGCGCTGGGTAAATCTACTATAAACACAGTACAATCTCGGGGCGCAAAAATCTGAAAGCCATATTTGGTCTTTAAAATAGCGTATCGCAAAATGAAAACCATACTTGATCACTCAAATCAGCAAAAAACAATATTAGGGCTTGCAACTTTATTACGTATGGCGCTTGCCGGACAGTCGTTCTCTGCTCTGTCTGCAGAGTTGATTGCGCGGGCGGAGAATGACCCTGCTGATGCAGAGGCATTGCTGGATCTGTCCACTATTCTGCAGATCAACCTGCAACCGGATCTGGCAATGCGTGTTCAGGCGGATGCGCTGGAGTTGCAACAAACCTACCGTTTGCCCATAGACCAACCCGCCACTTTGAAGTTACTGGTGATTATGGCAGCCGGGCCTTTGATGGCGAATACGCCGGTCGAATGCTTGCTGGAAAACTCGGGTATCGCGGTTGAATTGCTTTACTTGTCGCCACAGTTAGAGTTGCCGAAAAAACTGCCGGAGCATGACCTGGTATTTATTGCGGTGGCAGAATCCGATGCCAATCAGTTAGTGCTGGAGCGATTGAGCAGCGTCAAGTGGTCGCGTCCACTCGTCAACAAACCTGAACTCATCGCCAAGCTTTCACGAGATAATACCTACCTGCAGCTGGAAGATGTTCCCAATGTGCTGGTTCCGCAAACGAACCGGATTCAAAGAGAGGCGCTGGAGAAAAGTACCGATCTGGAAAATGAGGATTCGGTTGCCAGTTTGCTAGAAAGCGGCGTTGGCTCGATCATCATCCGCCCAGTGGATTCTCATGCGGGGCGTAATTTGTCCAAACTGGATAGTGCGGAAGACCTGGATGATTATCTGCGCGATACGCCGGATATGGATTTTTATGTCTCCTATTTTGTGGATTTCCGCTCTGAAGAAGGTAATTACAAGAAATATCGCGTGGTGCTGATCGACGGTACACCGTACCTCTGCCATATGGCGATTTCGGATCACTGGATGATCCACTATCTTAATGCGGGCATGAGCGAAAGCAGCGAAAAGCGCGAAGAAGAGGCCGCCATGATGGATCTCTTCGACCAGGATTTTGGGGCAAGGCACGCTGAAGCATTCCAATTCATTCATGAACGTATCGGCCTGGATTATCTGGGTATAGATTGCGGCGAAACGTATGACGGTGAACTGTTGATATTCGAGATCGACAGCAACATGGTGGTGCATGACATGGACCCGGTGGACATCTACCCCTACAAGCAGCCGCAAATGCATAAGATATTCAAGGCTTTTCAGCAAATGCTGCATGACAAAGCAGTGAATGATTCTGCAACATGACAGGTGGAATTTCTACACCACTGATACTTGAAGAATTGCTAGTGTCAGGTGGCGATGCGCGCATTCTGGTAGATGCCAGAGGCCGCAATAGGTACGGCTGTACCATCACCCCGGATAATGGCCTGGTCGCCTTGGGTTCATCCACAGCATCGGTTATTTCAGATGCTGCATTCGATGAAGCGAACCGGTTTTACAGGCATTTGCTACATGCTGCGAATAGCGCTCCAACTACGCAAATCTATAACCGGGAGATGGAGCGTATCCGCGCAGAGTTGCTGCAGGTATGCGGGCTGGACGCGAGCAGGATCGACATCATATTCGCGGCTTCCGGTACCGACATTCACCTGATCGCCGCTCAGATTGCGGCGCAGGACCTATCTACACTGGCTATTACCGTAGATATCGCAGAAACAGGAGGTGGTGTCCCCGCGGCGCTAGCGGGCAAGCATTTCAGTAGCTGTACCGCATTGGGTGACCAGGTGGCGCAACTTTCCCAAGTCGCAGGCTGTACTACCTTGAATGTCGTCAATATCGCTATCCGCAATAGCGACGGTAGCCCCCGCGACACGCGGGATGTGGATGCAGAAGCCACGCAACTGGTAGAAAAAGCCATTGCGGAACATCAGCAAGTGTTGCTGATACTGGTAGACGTTTCCAAGACTGGGTTAATTGCGCCCAGCCCGGCATGTGTGCTGGCATTGAAGGGCCGTTTTGCGAAACAGGTGAATGTGATGGTGGATGCATGCCAGTTCCGCATTTCGCCAGCCACTTTGCAAGCTTATCTAGAGCAGGGTTTCATGGTCGCGCTGACCGGTTCCAAATTCATTTCCGGCCCGACTTTCTCGGGCGCATTACTCTTCAACAAGTCTTCCGAGATATCGAGTATTCCCGGATTGAGCCGTTACTCGTCACGTTCAGACTGGCCGTATCATTTGCAGTCAGGCACAGCACTGGAAGATTATGCCAACATCGGCCTGCTTTTGCGCTGGCAGGCAGCATTGCATGAGTTACGCGCTTTCCTTAATGTGCCGCAAACCGAGGTTGCCAGATTCCTGCAACGGTTCGCGGATGCCGTGCAAAAATACCTGCAGAGTAATAAACATTTCGATGCGCTACCGACGCCGGTGCTCAATCGCCAGCCCGTCGTTGCCGGAAATTCATGGGATACCATACCCACCATTTTTCCCTTCCTGTTGCGTCATGCCGATGGCAAACACTTGAGCCGGGAGCAAACCGTACAGATATATCAGGACTTGCAAATTAACTTGAGCGCACAATATGAAAATCCAGTCGCTGCTGTACGCGGGCAACTCGGGCAGCCTGTCATGTGTGGTGAACGTGATGGTCACCCAGCCAGTGCGCTACGCGTCTGTGCCAGCGCACGTATGGTGGTGGAAGCCAGTCAGGGTAATGCGGATGCAGTGATCAAGCGCAGCCTCGCGGTGCTGGATAAAGCCCTCCTGCTGCTGGAGAAACTTTAAATTACTGCATCAAAGCGCTCAACTCCCATGGGACTAGCGTAAAAACCGCAAATGCGGGACAATTAGCGGCTGTGCTCAATGGGCATGGTTTTATAGAGTCTTAGTTGTATTGAATCCTGAATCAAGCAGAGAGAATTAAATGGAAACAGCCGTCTGGGTAATACATCTGATTGCAGCACTGAGCGTCATAGGCCTGGTGTTACTGCAACATGGCAAGGGTGCCGATATGGGTGCCGCGTTTGGTAGCGGAACCTCCGGTAGCCTGTTCGGCGTCTCCGGCGCATCCAACCTGTTGAGCAGAACCACTGCCATCATGGTGGCAGTGTTCTTTTGCACCAGCCTGGGACTGACATACTTTTCCGGCCATCGCGATCATGACTCCAGCGTGGTGCATCAGACCAAAGTCGTACCGTTGCCGAGTGCTGCCAAGCTGCCGACCCTCCCGGCGCCAGCGAAGTCCAAGGATGTTCCCGAGTAAGCTTCTGGCGAGTTTGAAGTAGAGTTAAATTAAAGCGTTGCCGACGTGGTGAAATTGGTAGACACGCTATCTTGAGGGGGTAGTGGCGAAAGCTGTGCGAGTTCGAGTCTCGCCGTCGGCACCAATGAATAGTTCAAAGCAGTCCAAAGCAAAAAAAACCTTATAAAACAATGTAATTATGCTGGTTAAGTGTCTTAACCCGTATTTTCACGTCTATTGACATACTGGTAAACTAACTGTCTCAAAGAATTGTAGTTTGGACTAACGCAATAATAATTATTACTTTGTAATATTTTAGAAGATTCTAAACATGCCTGATAACACTTCGTATGGCCGATCCATAAATGGCATTTCTAAAAATGGCCGGGTATTTTTCCTCATTGCCATCGCTATCGTGATCAGTGCTGGTTTGATTTTACGCACTCTTCATACAAAACCTTTTATAGAACTGGTTCCAGGCATTAAGCCTATTACTTCTGAAAATTTTAGACCAACAAAAGCGCAATGGCTTGGCTTAAAAGTTTCTCCTGTCAGGATGATGAACTTCCATACTGAGCGGTCAACTGAAGGCTATATTGCTTACAACGACGATACGATGACACCTGTGTTTTCGCCTTATTCTGGTCGAGTAACCCGTGTACTTGCAAAACCCGGGGACATGGTAAAAAAGGGAACTCCGCTACTTGCGGTGGCGGCATCAGAATACGTACAGATGAAAAATGACCTCATATCTGCCGTAAATGCGCTTAAGTCAGCGCAAGAACAAGTCGCGCTTTCAACCGTAAATGAAAAACGGCTACATGACCTTTATCTAGCAAAATCGGCTGCATTCAAAGACTGGCTGCAAAGTCAGACAGACCTTGCGACTACCCAGAATAGTTTACATATTGCTGAAACAACACTAGATACTGCTCGCGATAGGTTACGCATCATGGGCAAGTCAGATGAGGAAATTCATTCCCTTGAAATAAATCCGGATGGAAACCCATTAAGCCCGGAATCCTATGTAGTGGCTCCAATTACTGGCACGATAACCCAACGTCAAGTCGGCGTAGGGCAATTCATTAACAGTGTGACGGGGGGAGCTACTGCACCTGTTTTTACTATAGGGAACCTAAAAACTCTATGGATGGTAGCCAATGTCAGAGAAACAGACGCACCGTTTATTCGTATTGGGCAGCCAATCGAGATTCATGTCTTGGCCTATCCCGAGAAAAAATTTCACGCCAAAATCTCCTGGATAGCTCCATCAATTGATCCCAGTACTCACCGCTTACCTGTCCGCGCTGAAGTCCAGAATGATGACGGTTCTCTAAAGGCATTGATGTTTGCTAATTTTAGTATATCCACAGGAAAAGATAGTTCTTCGCCAGGCGTGCCGCAAAGTGCAGTCGTCTATGCCGGAGAGGATACGCGCGCATATGTAGTCCAGCGAGATGGCACTATTGTGCTGCGTAAAATTAAAATCGGTCGTCAGAGCGATGACGGAATGCTGGAAGTGATTGAGGGCTTAAAAATTGGGGAACAGATTATCACCAGTGGGACTTTGTTTATTGACCGTGCAGTTACTGCTGATGTGAGTTCCTAGCAATGAATGCGATTATAAAATTTGCATTGACCCAGCGGGTTCTGGTGACGATCTTACTTTTTTTTATGTTTTTTGCAGGCATTGCCTGCTTTCTGAAACTTAATATTGAAGCCTATCCCGACCCTGTTCCACCTTCCGTGGATGTTATTACGCAAAGCAGCGGCTTATCTGCTGAAGAGATAGAACGCTACATCACCATTCCTATAGAAGTCCAAATGGCAGGAATTCCAAATATCACTTCGGTACGGACAATTTCTCTTTTCGGTTTATCCGATGTCAAGATAGGTTTTACCTATGATTTTAGTTATGACCAGGCACAGCAGTGGGTAATTAACAGACTTTCTCAGTTACCTCCGTTGCCGAACAATATACAGCCACAGATATCACCGACAAGTCCAATTGGTGAAATATATCGTTACCATGTTGTTGGTCCTCCAGGATATTCGTTAAAAACTATTGAAGACTGGATACTTGAGCGACGGTTTAAAGCGATACCTGGGGTAATTGACGTTAATGGCTGGGGTGGTAAGACCAAGACCTACGACGTGACAGTAGACCTGCACAAACTGGAGAGCTATGGCTTGACGTTACCCCAAGTTTTGCAAGTCATTAATAACAGTAATGCCAATGTTGGCGGTCAGACCGTCAATTTTGGCTCTCAGGCTGCGGTTGTTCGTGGGATTGGTTTGATTCATTCTATGGATAGTCTTAGTAACACAATGATTGCCTCTAATAAGAACTCGCCCGTTTTATTGAAGGATGTGGCTGAAATTTCCATTGGTAATCAACCACGCTTGGGGATTGCTGGGCTTGATGGAGAAGATGATATCGTTCAAGGCATCGTGTTAATGAGACGCGGCGAGCAAAGTATGCCTACTATTCAGCGCGTAGAAGCCGAAGTAGAAAAAATAAATGGCACTAATGTTCTTCCTCCCGGCGTACACATAGAGCGGATTTATGATCGAAAAGACCTCATAAAAGTCACCACGCATACAGTTTTGCATAACATGCTGGCTGGAGTGATTCTTATTTTCTTCTTGCAATGGATATTCCTCGGTAATCTTAGAAGTGCCCTTATCGTAGCGACTACGATTCCTTTTGCACTCTCATTCGCTGTTGCGCTAATGATCCTGCGTGGAGAATCGGCAAATCTGCTTTCCATGGGAGCCATAGACTTCGGGCTTGTAGTCGATGCATCGGTGATCATGGTGGAGAATATTTTCAGGCATCTTTCTGAAAGTGCTGTTGCGCGACGGACTGGAGATTCCATGTTACACCGCTCGCGCACCGCTATAGGCTTGTCAGGTAAGTTCAGTATCATCGCCAACTCCGCGACCGAGGTAAATCGGGCCATACTATTTTCAGCCGCGATTATCATCGCCGGATTTTTACCTTTGTTCACGCTATCAGGAATTGAAGGCCATATTTTCGGGCCTATGGCATCTACTTACGCCTATGCTATTGCAGGTGGTTTGATTGCGACATTCACAGTATCGCCGGCTCTATCTTCATTTTTGCTTACAGATCATGTTGAGGAGATTGAGACCGTCGTTGTCCGTATCATTAGAAAGGTATACGAGCCGATTGTTGGGTGGACACTAAAAAATAAGTATTTAACCTTAAGTGGCTTGGCGGTTGTCCTTATGCTTGCTTTCTTCGCAATGAAAAGTCTGGGGCTTGAATTCTTACCTAAACTTGAGGAAGGTAACCTTTGGATTCGTGCAACCATGCCGCCTTCAATTTCTCTTGAAACCGGTGACAGTTATGTTAATCAAATGCGTGAACTGATCAGGAGTTATCCCGAAGTGGAAACTGTGGTTTCCCAACATGGTAGGCCCGATGATGGCACGGATGCAACAGGATTTTTTAATGCGGAATTTTTTGTTCCTTTAAAGCCTTTTGATACTTGGCCTGAAAAAATAGATAAGGAAAAACTGACAACTCAGATGACGGAAGCACTACAGGAAAAATTTCCGGGAGTGGAATTCAATTTTTCTCAATACATCCAAGACAATGTTGAGGAAGCCGCTTCGGGTGTCAAAGGGGAAAATTCAGTAAAACTCTATGGTAACGATTTAGTCACACTTGAACGTACGGCCAACGATATAAAACGCGTAATGCAGGGAGTAAAAGGCATCTCGGATCTTGCGGTTTTCAATTCACTTGGCCAGCCAACTGTGCGCATAGATATTGACCGCACTCGCGCAGCAAGATATGGACTAGCACCGGGCGATATTAATACAACTATACAAGCGGCTATCGGCGGACAATCCGTCGGAGAGTTTTATGAGGATGGAAGTGATCGCCATTTCCCAATTGTTGTGCGACTGGCACCACAATATCGTGAAAATCTTGAGGCAATCAAGCAGATTACCATTGGCGCTCCAGACCCTAATGGTAACGGGATTGTCCAAGTTCCATTAAGCGATGTTGCTCAAATAAAACTGGTTTCTGGTGCTTCATTTATATATCGGGAACAACAAGAACGTTATATCCCTATTAAATTCAGCGTACGCGGGCGTGATTTGGGCGGGGCAGTGCAAGAAGCACAGGCCAAGGTAGCGGAACAGGTCAAACTCCCAGGGGGTTATCGGTTGGAGTGGGTCGGCGAATTCGGGAACCTGAAGGAGGCCATGCAACGGCTGGCGCTTGTAGTTCCCTTAGCCATACTTCTGATCTGCATATTGCTGTACTTCAATTTTGGCTCACTGGTGGATGTTCTGCTCGCTGCGAGTGTCATTCCTATGGCGCTGGTGGGAGGCATATTTGCACTCTACCTGACGGGGACACCTTTCAGCGTTTCCGCTGCAATAGGTTTTGTAGCTCTTTTCGGTATCGCTGCCATGGACGGCATTCTCGTAATGTCCTATTTCAATAGTCAAATCAATATGGGACTGGACAGGATGGCTGCAATCACACGTACTTGCAGCGTTCAGATGAGACCCGTATTGATGACTTGTATTGTGGCGTGTGTCGGGCTGATACCAGCCGCAGTTTCTACGGGGATAGGCTCGCAAGTTCAGAAACCGCTCGCTCTGGTTGTCGTCGGCGGGATGTTGCTGGCACCTGTTCTGATACTGGTAGTGTTACCTATTCTGATTATTCTTTTTTCCCGGCGGCACCCGATTGCAGAAGATAGCAATATTATTCCCGAAGCGAAACCGTCATGAATTCAACTTCCAAAAATCGTTCAGTGGAGAATTTGTTGAGCCAACTAATGCGCTCATTTCATTTCTTACTGGCTGTTTGCTTAATAGCGGCATTCAGCCTAACTGGTTGCACTTCTGGCCCTGACTTTTTGCGACCTAATGCTCCGAAAGTTGAAAGCTATACCTTGGAGCCTCTACCTTCTGAGACTGCATCTGCTGGCGTGGTCGGCGGCGAGGCACAACGATTCATACAAGGGGCGGATGTTCCTGCGCAGTGGTGGGAGCTATTTCACTCGCCAGAACTGAATGCATTGATCGAAAAGGCATTAAAGGTAAATCCGACGATCGAGGCTGCGCAGGCGGCATTACGTCAGGCCAATGAGAATGTGTATGCGCAACAGGGAGCTTACTACCCTAACGTCCAGGCAAACATCTCCTCGACTCGCCAGCAGGTAGCAAAAGAGATTCAATCGCCGTTGAATTCACAGAGTAATCTTTTCTATCTGCATTCGGCTCAAGTCACGGTTGCATATTCCCCCGATGTGTTCGGATTCAATCAGCGGCAAGTCGAATCGCTCAAGGCGCAAGCCGAGTATCAGCATTTTCAACTTGAAGCCGCTCAACTCACCTTAAGTTCAAACATTGTAGTGGCTGCGGTGCAGGAAGCATCACTGCGTGAGCAGATAAAAGTAACGGAATCTCTGGTTGCGCTAGAAAATGAACAGCTTGATTTACTTCATCGTCAGTTTGAATTGGGGGCTGTGGCTGAGGCCGCAGTTATATCTCAGGAAGCTTTACTGGCACAGGTTCAGACGAATCTGCCGGCATTGAAGAAGCAATTGGCGTTGCAGCGCGATCTACTAACAAGTCTGGCAGGTGAGTACCCCGGAAATGAAATCGTACAAACATTTGACCTATCCAAATTGCAGTTACCGCAGGAAATACCACTTTCCTTGCCATCTAAACTCGTTGAACAGCGACCTGATGTAAGAGCCGCGGAAGAACAACTCCACGCGGCGAGTGCCCAAATAGGGGTAGCGCAGGCAAATCGCCTGCCGCAATTCACGCTGAGTGCCGCGTATGGTTTTTCAGGCACAGCAATTTCCAACCTGCTCAATCCCGGGAATAATTTTTGGTTATTGGCCGGCAGTGTGGCTCAACCTGTTTTCGATGGCGGTATTTTAAAACACCGCAAGCAGGCCGCTGAAGCTGCTTATGATCAGGCGGCTGCTCAGTATAAAGCCACAGTAATTACTGCATTCCAGAATGTTGCGGACGCGTTGCGAGCACTCGAATACGATGCAGATACCGTGAAAGCCACATTAGCCGCTGAACGTGCCACTAAGCAAACAATGGACATCGCGAGACGCCAGGTCGAATTGGGTGACATCAGTTACTTTGCTTTGCTGACGACTGAGCAAGCTTATCAGCAATCAGTTCTCAATCTACAACAGGCTCTGGCCAGCCGCTATTCGGATACTGCAGCCTTGTTTCAGGCATTAGGGGGTGGGTGGTGGCATCAAGGTGATATAAAAATGTGATTGCAATGCCAAACAATTATTAAATTTTCTTAGTGCCATCACCACATTTGTAACAAATCTTAAATATGCTTAAATTTTTTCTCAAAATCTACTCTAAATGCTTTTCAAATTAGTCCCCGGAATTAGATCCTCGCAGTCAACTCGGTCACTTGCCTTATCCATGCTAGCCCTAGCAGTCGGCATGCTGCTGGCGATGCCGGTTGGCGCGGTTACGACCGAAAATGGGCAGGTGGATGACGTTTCTTCAACGACGAACAGTCAGTCGCACGAAGGCGATTCAAGTGACGTGCGCAAGAAACTCGAGAATCAGGGGCTAACCTTAGGTTTTAATTGGACGGCCGAAGGGATATCAAACGTTTCGGGCGGGATGAAGCGCGGCAGTATACTCCAAGGCAAATTGGAGGTTGATGTTACCGACGATTTGGAGAAGATGTTCGGAGAGAAGGGCTTAAGCTTTTTCTTAAACATTTTCCAGATTCACGGTAAGGGCGGAATTAGCCGCAGTTATGTCGGGAACTTCAATACAATTAGCAACATTGAGGCACAGCCGACTACGCGGTTGTCTGAGGCATGGTTTGAACAGAAGATATTCTCCGATACCAGCAGCATCCGTATCGGACAGTTGGTGACTGATGCGGAGTTTTTTATCAGCGACCAGAGTACATTCTTTATGAACAGCGACTGGCCCGCTATCGTTAAGTCGGATCTCCCTAGCGGAGGACCAGCCTATCCCCTTTCCACCCCTGGTGTTCGTCTCAAAGTGGAACCGAACAAGCAGACAACATTTCTACTTGGGCTATTTAACGGCGATCCGTCCGGCCCCGGACCTTCAGACCCGGAGTTTAAGAACCACTATGGTCTCAATTTCCGTTTGCAGGACTCGCCGCTCTTAATCAGCGAATTACAATATCGATACAATCGTGAAGAAGCCGCCACCGGTCTTGCCGGTGTACTGCGATTTGGAGCCTGGCGCCATTTCGGTACCTTCGATAACCAGCGATATGATGCGAATGGTAGGTCTCTCGGAAATCCGCTCAGCACTGGCGTTCCCGCTAAATTGAGCGGTGATATCGGGGTATATGGCGTAATCGATCAGCAGGTCTACCGACCGATCGGCAGCGGACCAGATAGCGGAATTAATCTGTTTAGCCGAATTTCTGCTACTCCCTCTGATCGCAACCCCGTTGACTTCTATCTTGATGGGGGCATTGTTTTCACCGGTATGCTCAAGGGTCGTCCTGACGACAAATTCGGTGCTACCTTCCTCTATTCAAAAATCTCGAGTGACGCGCGTGCACTTGATCAAGATACCATCATGTTTTCTGGTGTACAGAAACCCGTACGAGATTATGAAATGACGGTTGCAGTGGCTTATCTGTTCCAGATACTACCTAGCTGGACGGTGCAGACTGAGATTCACTATATCCTGCATCCGGGTGGAAATATTCCAGATCCCCTTGCGGCGAATCAGTCAACCGCAATCAAGAACTCCACTGTGTTAGGTCTGCGATCAGTTTACAGTTTTTGACGAAGAGTGCAGCAAACGTGGAACGATTTTAATGGCCAGCGAAATATTTAGTTTTTCTTGCGTTCAATGTGTTCTGATGACATTGTGATAGTAAATGGCCGCCGCCCGATACTACCAGATGGCCTAAATTCTGGACGTATCCAAATCCGTGATCAGTTAGTCAGATTATTATAAACACCTGATTTTTTTAAAAGACTTATTGTTTAACTTGTACTTCTTTGTCGGTTTGAGATCTGTGGGATTATCATGGTTCAATATCCGCTATCTTAAGATCATTGGATGGTTCCTGTATGGCACAATAACGCATCATTCAAGCAGGACTATCTTAATCCAGTTCCTTAGTCCAAACATAAGGCTTCAATAATCTTTTTCCCAAAGGAATCGATATGAAAAATGAGTCAGAAAATAATAATCATCATTTCAGGTTTCACATGCCATTTGTTCATATGTTCTCTGTTTTTGGGGATGACTGGTTTTCTTTAAAGGCAGAAGCATTTGCAAGATTTTTTGGAACGCCGATTTTTCTGATATCCCAGACAGTAATCGTTGCTTTCTGGATAGCAATAAATGTGATGGGTTTCACAAAATTCGACGTATATCCTTTCATACTATTAAATCTAGCATTCAGTCTTCAAGCGGCCTATGCAGCGCCGTTAATCTTGCTGGCGCAAACACGCCAGGCCGACAGGGACAAGGCACATGCGGAAGCAGATGCCATGCATAGAGAAGCGCTTGCTTCAGCCAGCGAGCAAAGAGAGTTATTTGCCAGCAAGCAATCGTCACAATTGCTGGAACTGATGGAGCAAAACACCAAACTCACTGAAATTACCAAAGCGCTAAGTGAGCGAATTGAGTCGCTAACAAAGGAAATTCATAATAGGTTTGTTAGTGAGACAAAGTAAAAATTCAACGACATATATGGCTCCGGCTCGTTTGCAAACACGCCGTTTTTTGGTCTTGGGTTCGACTGCTCTCGTATATCCGGTCTCTAATTGCCACATCGATTCTTAAATGCTGGACCCTGATGGGCTAAGCTTGAGCAACTGCTGGTCAAGGGTTGCAATATGGAAGCTTTGGAATACGTAAGAATGGAGCAGTCTTTAGGACTGGGCGAGCTCCAATATGATCTTAATAACGGGGCAAAGTTAGACCAGAAAGTCCAAGAAGAAAACCGTTCAATTTCTATGAATCGCCCCGAACTCTCGGCACTTTATCAGTTGCAGCTATTAATTACTTACGAACCCATGAAGATTTTTTACGTCATCGCACTAACCCTTATAGCGTTTGATGCTAGTGGGACTGATCTTTCTAACATCAGTGGACTTGACCTTAGTGTGCCAGTAGAACAATCTAAAACACCTTTTTATGTTGATCCTCAAAACAGCCAGGATGCTGAACGCAAGTATGTGAATAGGATCAATCAGCAGATCACGAAAACAGCTTTCTCTAGCTGGCCAACGGATGAAACTGGGGCAAAACTTTACGGTTCTGGTGACTTGATGATCACCCTGCGACGCGATGGAACTATTCAAGACATCCAAACATTGCCGGTCAACAATCTACTGGCTGCGTCACTAACTGCGTTGGTAATGAAATCGGCACCATATACGCAGTTCCCTAAGGGGCTATTTCAAGGATATGAAGCTATAGCATTCAAATTGCCTTTTGACTTCGCAAACAAAAAGAAAGATAGATTCAAAGCCCCATTTAAACTAAAAGGGAATAATCAGCATATGAGGGTTGATACATCAGTCCCTTATTGAGTGAATCACCTTATATATTATGGATAATAATTTGATACCGTAACGCGATTATTCAAGTCATACACAAAATTTATATCTCGCATACTGTCAGAAATCCCCATGCTGAAAGCTTCTTGTAATAATCTTGGAATATCTTATGCTCTACCGTAAGTTTTGATCGGTATTTAGCCATTAAATTTAATAAACAGTACTATCAAGAAAGGAAGTTTCATGAAATTAGCTTTGATTACGGCATCCATTTTGTCCCTAATTATTTCGTTCTCCGCGCATGCTGATTTGCCAGGTAAGCATCCCGGATATCTCCATGCACTCACCGACCTACGCACAGCACGTTGGCTTTTGAATCATCAACCGGGGGATGCCAAGGTTTATGGGGACGAGGATGTTGCCGTCAACGAGATCGATGCGGCCATTTCCGAAATTAAAAAAGCCTCCATTGATGATGGCAAGGATTTGCACGATCACCCGCAAGTGGATGTTTCTGAACATGGCAGTCGCTTGCTGAAATCGATTGAAACCCTCAAGAAAGCCCACGGGGATATCGATCAGGAAGAAGACAATCCCGCTGCCAAAGAGCTTCGTCATCATGCTTTAGAACATATCGACCATGCGATCCATGCCGCTGAAAAAGCACATGCGGAGTGGCTTAAAGACAAGAAGTAAGCACTTCATTTTTAATCTTCCACATTGAATCGAGCAGCAACATTTACGCTGCTTGGTTCAATCACAATCCCCACATCGCATCTACTGGGCAGAAGAAATGATACATTTTGTGCAGATTGAGTTTTCATCCTCATATCGTAATGCTCTAATAGCTTACAATTTGTAAAGAATTCGCCTTAACTATAAACTTTGAACGTCAACTTCGGGTGGTGAATTCTGCCTGTAGGAATATTATCGCTGAATGGGCTCCTTTCGGGAGATTCCAGGATGAACGCTGACCGGTTAGAAGAAGTTACAAGACACCCTTCCCTAAGGCACCAGAACAGCAAAAGTATCTAATCAATTCACTACAATTTTGATATCAACCCAGAGATGTTTTTTGGCTAGATTTCGGACCTATATGTAACAAGTGCATAATGCCCTCTTACTCATTCCATTTCACGTTGCGCTAATCATGCAAACCGGGAAATGCCGGCCGCAGTAAGTCGTGAATGCGCCGGTAACCGAAGCGCTTCCGGGCTTGGGCTAAATCGACAATGGCTGCACTGAGCCGCTCCGTGTGTGCGTCCTGCACAGGCGGATGCCGGTAACTATCTCGGGAAAGCCCCACAAGGCCACATGCCCGGCGTTCGGAGAGACCATGTGTCTCAATTATCTTCCCGATCGCCTGGCGCTTGACTTGTGGGGCTAGCGTTTTACCCCGAAAGCATCCTTGAGTGCATGCATATCCAGGTAGGCCTCAGCCAGCATCTTCTTGAGTCGACTGTTCTCATTCTCAAGCTCTCTCAGCCGCTTGGCATCGGATGCCTGCATCCCACCATATTTGGCGCGCCATTTGTAAAAGGTGGCATCGCTGAAACCTCCCTGGCGGCAGAGCTCCTTGATCTGCATCCCCGCTTCGGCCTGTTTCAGAAAGCCAATGATCTGTTCTTCCGTAAATCTCGATTTCTTCATGTCCGTCATTCTCCATAAAATTGACGGACTTCACTAACTTTACTTTGGTACGGTGGATGGGGGGGCAGGTCACTGATCTTAGAATAATTTCAGATGCCCGCCGTTGCACCAATAATAGTCTTAACAAGTCCCGATAGTTCTTGGTCCATATAGAACAAGACCGGCGGTAGCGCATACGTTCGGACTTTTTCCATTTCACTCATACCGTTAAAACAATGTGGTCGCCATGGGAAATATCCCTGACCATTAATTTAAAATGCTAGATTCCAACGAGTAAGTTGCGTAGCGGCCTTTCATTTTTCCATTCTGGAAAAACATTGCTAGTCACTAGACCT
Source organism: uncultured Methylophilaceae bacterium (assembly GCA_903834185.1). Taxonomy (GTDB): domain Bacteria; phylum Pseudomonadota; class Gammaproteobacteria; order Burkholderiales; family Methylophilaceae; genus CAILHX01. The sequence goes on along the minus strand of CAILHX010000031.1, from coordinate 77,633 downwards.
GATGCATTAAGTACTTCGTACAACAAAGCTCGGTAGTCAGTTGTGACGGCAAGGTCAACACCTTGGTCAAGTTTCTCAGTTGAGAGACCTGGCCAAGCGCCATATAAATTACCTCCATGTACGGTATCTCCAACTACCATCCAGCAAGCTCCATGACCATGATCAGTACCCCCGCTTTTGTTTGCACGTAAACGGCGACCGAACTCTGTCATTACTACGGTAATGACAGGTCTATTCGAGGCCAGCATATCTTGATGAAATGCAGTAAGTCCTTGGGACAGTTGTTTAACCTGATTATTGAAGCGGCCGGACTGGCCCTCGTGCGTATCCCAACCGCCATGATCTAGGCATGCCACACTTAGACCAACATCCATTTTTGACAGTCGGGCTATGGAAGATAACGATTTGCTAAGATCGCCTGACCCATTGTAGGAGGCGCTTCCTGAAGAAACGTATGGCAAAGCCTTGTTCTTATCATCTTTCGGTAATCTTTGATCAACCAAATCCAGAACATCCAGTGCAGCCAATGTTGCTTGATGAGTGATTGTAGTTCCCGTCATCCCCAGAGTGCGTAATAGGTTATCTGTTTGAGCGCCCCATGGAACGCCCAGCCCTGAAGCAATGTCTGGGGTGCTGAGTACTCCAGAAGACCCCTTTAAGGCAAATACGGTGGCATTCGTCGCCGAGTATCCTGGAACCAATCCCTTTGATTGAATTAGAGCACGCGATAACCAGCCATTTTCTATCGAAAGCATTTTCTCGTTTGAAACTCCCCGCTCGATCAAATCCTGAGCGACAAAGTGAGAACGTGTGCCATCAGTAATGCCTACAGCATGCACAATTGCCAGCTTTCCGGAATGATACATTTCGGCCAGTCCGGAAGCGCTCGCATGCAAACGGAATCCGTTGGTACGGTCAAGCAATATACCGGCAGATTCTCCTGAGTCCAGAACACGCAATTCGGCAGGTCTCGCTGCAATATAGTCAGAATCTTCCGCAGGGGCGACAAGATTAAGGCCATCGGCACCTCCTCGCAAAAATAGGATTACCAGAAGTGGTTTTGTCTGAAACTGATCAGAAAATGCCAACTGACTGATTGATGTCAAGGGCAATGCACATCCAGCGATTGTGCTTGCTTTAAGGAATTCTCGTCGGTTCATTGTGCCTGCTACCGTAATTGAAACTCTGGTGACATTGCCGCCCATGCGACCAGATGTCTTGCCGTACCTGGGTTTTTCATTAGGCTGTTGGGCGATAGCTTAGCTGTATTTAGCAGCATGGGCATAAGTTGACTCGCGGGAGCGTTGTATAGACGTGCCAGCCAGTAATTTACAAACTCGGAGGCTGTTATTTTGTCATTGCCAAAAGGAGCGAGTGCATCAAACATTCCGGTTCCCCACCAGTTATCCGTCAGTCCGGCAATAAGGGTCCATCGGCGCCTCATTGCATTTGGGCCTAGCCACTGAGAGGATAGGTCTGGATGACCTGTTGGCGTTGGCCAGGAAAACAATGACTGACCTGCGTTACTCATCTCGCCAAGAAGGCCTTCAGAGGGCGTGAACTCAATGCCTATCGCCCGGATATAGCTTGCGACGAGTTCGAGGGGCCGCTTTATTTTGGCATCTTTGGATTCACTGAACTCTTTTGACATTACGATGTATCTGATGACGTGAGCAATTTGGTCTGGTTTGTTTTGAGCATCCACCCAGACTTTTGCTACAGCAGTGATGAGCGATTCTGGAGGCGAATCAGAAACTAGACGGATGCACAATTTTTTTGCTAAAAAATAAGCGGTGGCCGCATGTGTTGCAGCAAGGGAAATTACTTTTCTACCATCTGCCATTGGCGGTTGGTAAGGATCAATATCATTACCCAAAATACGCTTCTGGTAATTGTCGTGCCACGACTCGACATAAGTGAATTTTCCTGTACGAGGTAATAACTGTCCACCGCCAAGATTTCCTCCATCCTCGATGGTCCAACCTGTAAATGCGCGCGCGGCTTCATAAACATCCTGATCTATATAGCCCTTTGGCCTGCCTTCTGTTGCCCCAGGCACATCTTTCCAGTGATTGTAGATTCCATTTAGATAAGCATCACGCCCCATAGTGTGTAATTCAAAAAACTCGCGGGCATAATTTTCGTTGGGAGCGCCAGCACGGGAAGAGCGGTTGTTGAGATACCACAACATTGCGGGACTCGTCGCAACCGCTTCCAACATTGCTTTGAAATTTCCAAAACAATGCGTGCGGATCACATCTCGATCATAAACAGGAAGTGCCATGCCGACATTCTGATCCGCGGCGTTGACATTAAAGTGGTTATGCCAAAAATCACAAATAATTTCTTGTAGTTGCCATCGGGAATATACTGCTTTAAGCAAAGTAACAGCAGAAACCTCAATGCGTGGTCTGTTTTTCTCTTGCGAAGCAACCGATTTATTGGAGTTATTTAGTCGCCAGAGCTCATCTATAGAGCTGTTGATCCATTGAAGTGGGCGAACCTCATCGACCGCCTGCCAATCTTTGGCCTCTTGATATTTGATTGGCAAACGAAGTGATTGCATGCGTTTGATATATTCAGGGTCATTATCATGGTCGGGATGCAGTTGATCTTCTAGCCAGCTGCTAAGATCTTTAGAATCAAAAAGCGTATCGGAGAAGGGCCTCCCGAAAGTGAGTCTATTTAAAGCGATGTCTATGCTTGTCATTTGAAGCCGAATGTTTTTTATAACCTAAGGTTATTTCCGATCTTGATGGTATTGGTCATCAAGACTTCTGCATAGCCTGCAAAACTTCTTACATCTACGCAGTTTCTAGTGTGTTGCATTGACCAGTTGAATTCAAGACCCTAAACAGACTTTCAACAATCAAGATTTGCAGGTTTGTGAGATATGGTTTGAGCATTTCTCTAGACCTCCAGGCATGCAATGCCTGTTAAGGAGATGCCCCGACTGAGACTTGTTTTGATGCGAATTAGCCGGGAATGAAAGGTGATTGCCCTTCATGTGGCTAGGTCTGCAGTTTGTGATAGATCCTATCCACTGCCGGGGTTTTGAGTGATTGAATGCCCCGCCCGTCCTCGGTCGGGGCATTCAATCAGGAGTTACAGGTCAGTCGGGGGAAGCAGGCCAAGACTCTTGCCTTCGTCAAAAAGTCCGGTCATTTTCCAATTCTGACGCAAGGCTCCTGCGCCATAATTGCGAGAACCACCGACAGCCTCAGCTAATAATTGCAGGCGAGCGGCTTCTTCAAGCAGAATGATCGTCTCCGTGAGTTCTCGAACGCCGCCCTTGCCCCAAACCGTACCGCCGCCGTTCGCCTCCAGAATGGCAAAAGTGTGAGGATTCTGGTTGACCCTTTCGACAATAAAGTCGACTTCTGGTTGGCGGCGATCAATATAAATAGGCAGCTCGCGAATCAAATGATGTCTATTGAACGCGACGTAGTTGATGGGGAAGGTACGGTGTGTTTGAGCCCATGCAGCCACGTAGAGGGTGTGAACATGGGAAATGATGTTCACTTCCGGACGCTCGATAAAAAGCTTGTTGTAGCGGTTGCCGCCGCCATGATTGCCGGAATATACCGTGCCATCAAAACCTATCACGGCCGGCTCTATATCTTTGCCACGGTTCCATGGCCCGGGATCGTTTACCACTACCAGTTTTTCCTGACCCGGAACGCGCACTACGAATCCGACCGTGCCGTAAGCCGTGGTGGTATCCGTTTCCCGCAGAACACGAAACGCATGTTGTGCTTCTTGTTTGATTTTTTCTGCGAAGGCAGTGACGTCCGCATCGAGTTGTGTATCTATAGATCCCATTTTTAAAGCTCCTAGAAAATTAAATTAGGCAGCGCGTTGCTGCGGTTGAACTTGTTGCTCACGTTGTTCCAGCAGTTTTCTCGCTGCTTCGAGCGGACGGTGATCAATCCAGCTCTCAAGATCAAAGTCCCTATCCAGAATCCCATGCAGCAGAGTGAATTTTTTCTGGATATGGAACAGTTCGATCAGCTCGTCCGAGAGAGATGGATGTAAAGACAGATGAAAATCATTGCGATAAGCCGTGGCTACTCCAGCTTCGCCGGAACCGGTTTCGCCTTGCAGAATGTCATGAATCGCGGCCAGGTTGGTTTTTGCCCACTCCGCTGCGCGCAGGGTCTGAGCAAGAAACCTGACTACGATATCGAAATGATCGTAAAGCAAATCTTCATGGACGGTGATGGGGCGTGGCGTGCCATTGTTGACCCGGTATCTGCGGTCAGTGAACGCATCCAGGTCGATACCGACGATAGCACCTACCCTTTGCGCAGCCTCGACAGCGGATGCTCCCTTGACGTAGACGGCGTCCACTTCTCCTCTGGCAAGGTTATCCAAACCTGCCCATAAACTACCCAGACCTGCGCCTTCTCTTGCGCCCTGCCCAGAGCCTACTTCGACAAAATGCACGTCATCCAATGTCAGTCCGTCATGGGCCAATGCGCCCTTGATCCCCTGTAGCGACATGCCACGCGCGATGCTGCTGCCACGCACATGCGCCGGAATCTCGTTTTCCACATAGGCCGGAAGTGCGACACGCAGGCCTTTAAGGTCGCGCGGCGATGAAATACCCGAGTCGGGCCTTACCAGAATGGCCTGCCATTCGTCTATCCAGGTCAGCCCGATCAAACGCGTTTTTGCGCCTTGCGCCCTTGCCGGCAATGCCAGCAAGCTGCCACCTTCGCGTATCAGCGAGGTTAATTCATGGTCGTAATGATGGCGGCGCAACTCCTTGGGGGCATCCTGTATCGTGGCCACAGTGATACCATCTGGCGCAAACTCTTCCTGGAACCAGCCTAGCCGGTAGGCCAGGCCGGTAGCGGTTGGCACCGGGCAACGAGTGAACCAGAGTTGCTTGAGCGGCGGGTTCGCTTGAATATGGCTAGTGCGAAGTGGAATGGTTTGAGGCATGGCCATCCTTAACCCACTGCACGCAAAGCGGGTGCGCTGGTGCTGCCACGAACCAGTGGCAGGACTTCTTCTCCAACGCGATACGCTTCTTCCAGATGGGGAGTGCTGGCAAGAATAAATGCATCTGCGCCCAACTGAACAAGCTGGTCCAGCCGTTCTGCCACCTGTTCATAAGACCCGACAATGCCATTGGTCTGCCCGCCGCGAAGCAGATTGAATCCGGACCATACATTGGGTTCAAAGATCAGATCCTTGTAGCTATTGATGGTTTCCGGTCTATTGCCCCATTGGCGTGCCGCGCCAGCGGAGTCACCACCATCCCCCCTTCCGAAGTTTTGTATAGCCTCTTTGCTCAGGGCTTCAAATCCAAGGCGAACTTCATCCCATGCTTCTTCTTCCGTGGGGCGCGCCACAATGTCGACACGAACAGCGCATTTGATCTTGCGCCCAAGCAAATGGGTCTTTTCCTTGACGCGATCGAACTTCTGGCGCAACTGATCAAAAGGCTCCAGCCAGGACAAATAGTAGTTTGCATGTTTTGAGGCGGAAGCCAGCGCAGCATCGGAAGAACCAGAGAAATAGATTTCGGGATAATCCTCTTTGGAAAGTGCTTCTGCCAGACGGGCGTTGTCAACCTGATAGAATTTTCCTTGATAAGAGAATGGCTCACCCTTCCAAAGGCCTTGCAGAATGTCCAGAAATTCAGTGGTACGTCCGTAGCGGTCATCGTGACCTGTAGAATCGCCCCACCATAGTTGGGCAGGGCCGCCGCCGCCGGTAATGACATTGTAAAGCGCACGCCCCCCTGTGGCACGTTGCAGGGTGGCCGTCATACGAGCTGCAGTCACCGGATTCAGGAAGCCGGGTTGGAACGGGATCATGAAACGGAAGGTCTCGGTTTCGCGTGCTAGTGCTGCTGAAATGATCCAGGGTTCGTCGGTCATCGGAAATGACGGAATCAACCCACCTTGAAATCCGGAAATCTCGGCGGCATGGGCGATCTCAGCCAGATAGTCTATATAATTGAATTCACCTTCGTCGCTTCCTACCAGTCCTCGCTCGCGCAGCCGGTCATTTCCAGGGAACCAGTCGCCGCGGTGTGGTGTTTTGCTGCGGTGAGAGCTGGGTTCGCCATGAGTGGGAATCCGCCAGAAAATATCGATAGTCATTATTCAACTCCTTAAAAATAGGTTAGGCTGCACGGCGCTGCTGGGGTTGGAGGTGTTCATGCACAAGCGGCAAGACATGCTCGCCGATACGGTATGCTTCCTCGAAATGTGGTGTCGCTGACAATAGGAAGCTGGTGACACCGGCTTCAGCATAGGCGATCAGTGCCGCTGATACCTGTTGATAGCTCCCGATCAGCGTTACATTGGCACCGGTCACATGCGTTGTCAGTCCGCCCCACAGGTGCTCCTCAAGAGCATCGACAGAGCCGGTTTGCCTGGTTTGGTTGCGATAGCGAGTGGCATCACGGAATGCTTCCTGCTCAGTTTCACGGGCAATAATATCCAGTCTGAGTCCAATGGCGACTTTGCGCTTAGTGTCATCCGTTTTGGATTTCAGGCTCGCAATCTGTTCCTTAAGCTTAGCGACTGTTACCGCATCAAATATGTGGATATCAGCGACACTGGCCGAAAGAGACAAATCTGCTTCGGTGTTGCCTGACAGGTAGACGGGAGGAACCACTTGGCCGCCCAGAGGGCCTTGGAAGCCACCATTCAGCACTTCGAAAAAGCGTCCTTTAAAGCTATAGGGCGATTGAGTCAACACGCCTCTGGCAACCGTCACGAATTCCTCAATGCGCTGGTGTACGTCTGAATCTTTGACGAAATCACCTTGGGTACGGCGCTGTTGCGCGTCGCCCCCGGTTTTTATCTGCCAGGCGAATCTTCCGCCGGTAAACCGTTGAAAGCTGACGGCATTTTTTGCGGCATACACGGCCGAGCCCCAGGATGCCTCAAATTCCGTCAGTATCTTCAGATGTCGGGTTCCTCTGGAAATATAACCTGCCAGAATCCATGGATCATCCCCTTCAGCATCTTCGGGGATGCGGATGCCATCAAAACCGGCAAGTTCCGAAGCCCTGGCGATCTCGTGCAGATGATCCAGATAGTTAAAGCTTGTGCCGCGCGGATCGGTCACGCCCGGAGAATAGGGATGTTCAGCGGAGGTACGTTCACCACGGCGTAGCTTGTCGGCGTTGCCGTATCGACTGTCACCACTGGTGGGAAGTTGCCATATAAATTCGATCGTCATGTTTAGCTCCTGCAATGACTGAAGTCAGTCTGAATTAATAAAACCCAAAATAATCGGATAGGTATACGGCTATTCAGCAGCAAGTGTGCCAACGCCTGCGTTTTGCGCCTAAATAATTGTTTATTATTGGTTATTGTTAAATTTCTTATGATGAATATATTGCATACACTGTTCCGGTTGCTGCGTTATCAACAACCCGGGAGTTGAATGTCTGCGAATTGAACAGTCATGTGTTGCGAGTGAGGCATCAGTGGTTTGCGCTCACCGGGACGATAGACCTGATGAACTGACGGAACCCGGGGCAGATGGATAGCCAGACCGGAATCCAGATGAGAAAGATATCCTGCAACACGAAGCCTTTGCTGAGCAGCCCCCCCAGCGTCGCACCGAAGAATCCGCCCCCCATGCCGATCATGGTGAACAGCCCCGATACATGGCCCATATTGTGTCCCGAATGTGCCAGGCGCGACACATTGACCAAATGATTCAGTGCTTGTCCAAGTGCCTGTAATAGTGCGCCTGCCATGAGTCCGACCATGCTGGACCCAGTCCCGAGTACCAACAACCCTGCAACCAGACTGGCATGACCGATGTTATATGTAAGGTGATCGCCCAGACGCGGGACAATCGCACCAAGTGTCAGCAACGCAATCACATAGGTGGCACCTTCTACTACCATTAAAGTGACTCCGGATTGAATCCCCCAGTGAAATTGCCGCACCACCATCACGATGATGAATGTGCTGAAAAAGCCCCTGACCAAACCACCCAGACCATCATAAAGACATGCCTGCCGTACCGTGGCGTCTTGCAGGTATTTCAGCATGTCTCTAAACCCTTGCCGGGACTTTATATTGGCGCCATCGGTTCTTTTTCTGGACAGGATCACGAAGCCATACACTGACATCAGGCCAAACAAAGCACTGGTGAACAAATAACTTCCTTGGATGCCGAAATGTTGCGAAGTCATGCTGCCCAGTAACGGACCGAGCAGGCCGATCCCCAGAGTCAGGGTGCCGCGATACCATCCGCCTCTGCTGATGCCTATCTCTGGCAGCCGCTCAAACCAGGAAGTGTTCATCGATACCACGCGAAAAGGGATACAGATCCCGGCGATACACAGGAACAAGGCAGCAATGACCCAGTTCGCCGCATAGGCAATCAAGGGGTACAGCAGCATGGCGCCGATGCTGGCAACAGCATAGACGCGCCGGGCGCTAAATCTGCTGATCAATACTCCCGCTGGCAGCGACATCAGCATCATCGACAGGCTTTCTGCACCTATCAGTACGCCGATCTGCCAAGGCTCAGCGTTGAGTTGCAAGGCCAGTAGTGTTACCTGAATCTTGTTCATGCCGATGGTGATACCGCTAATCAGTGCGAGTAGCACGAAAGCGCGGGCAAAATTGGTACTACTGATGCCATGGGTAGATGGGTCAGGGGTTGCACTCATTTCAGGTTTGCTCATTTTCAGTCCGCGATGCTGCACAATAATAAGAAACGAAATAAGAAGCGCCATGTTCCAAAGGGTTCATGGCGCTTCTCTCATGTTTGCCTAACGGCAAGTTTTCCAGCGAGTCTTACCAACGAGCGATGAATGACAAGCCGACCGTCCTTGGCTGCGCCTGGTAGATCGTGTCTCCGGTCACAACACCTGCGACTGCAGAAGGTAGCGCGTGGTTGAGATATTTCTTGTCCGTCAGGTTGTTGACATATGCAGTCAGCGTGTATTTGTCCTTATCCGTTACGTAAGAAATACGCGCATTGGCAAGGGTAAAGCCTGCCTGCTGGGTCAGGTAGCGGTTGACGCTGTCTTGCGGCGTAACGTAGTAGTACTGTTGCGACGTGTACCTTGCATCCGCCCCAAGAACCACATTGGCACCATTCCACACGGGAATGAAATAGTCAGCTGCAATCTGCTCCGTTACATGAGGGGATCGTACAAACGAGTTCCCGGCAAGATTCGCTCCGGTCACAGCCGTGAAATTATCGAACTGCGTATGCAGTAATCCCAGGCTATAGTTCAGGTGCAAGTTATGTACGGGCAGGGCTTCCAGCACAAACTCTGCGCCATATGCATGACCTTTGGCCGCATTCTGCAGGTAAGACGTGGTGGTGGTACCAGGGACGCCGGCGAGCGGTGCTACAACGTTGACCTGAATATTACTGTAGTCGTAATGGAAGGCTGTCGCATCGAATTTGAGCTTTTTCTCAAACCACTCCGACTTATATCCTACCTCGTTCGAATTCAGGGTTTCCGGGGCCACGGTCTGCAGCGCAGCCAAAGTAGCGGCTGCTGTGTTGTAGCCGCCAGACTTGATGCCGTGCGCAAACTTGTAATACACCAGATTATCCTCATTCAGCTTGTATTCCGGGGTGAGGTCATAGGTGAACGCATCCCATGTCGTGCTGCGAGAGGTATTGAATGTACCCGCGTTGGCACCGATGAAAGCCGAGTTGAAAGTGGAGTACCAGCTGCCTACGTTGCCATAAGGGTTCGCTGCGCCAAAGGCAGTGCTATTGATGCGGGAAAAGGTGAGGTCTTTCGTTTCTTCGGTGTAACGAGCCCCGAGCGTTGCATTCAACTCCTTGGTGAAATTGAATGTATTGCTGCCGAACACGGCAAAGCTTTCCGACTGTTGGGAGAAAATCGCGTCACTGAAGGAGGGGGCGCCAAAGTTGCCGCTGCTGGTAGTCAGAGTGCCCAGATCTGCTGCTGCTGCATTTGAATTGATTTTATCGTTGTAATAATACAGCCCGGCGATCCAATTCCAGCGATCCTCGCGCGGGGAAGTCAATCTGAGCTCCTGCGTATATTCTCTGGATGTAGCATTGGTATAGGAACGCGAACCTTCGAGCGGGGTATAGTCAGTATCGGCAAGAGTGATTGCGCTGTAATCCTCGTACCCCGTAATTGAATTCAGCGTGTATTTGCCGATTTGCCATTTCAGGTTGATCGATGCTCCATTCTGGCTGGTATTGCTATTGTTGGGGGCATTGGAGTCAACCGCGTTGGGGTCTTTACTAGGCGTATATCCCGCGCGATATTGGCCATTGGCTGCATAGCTGGCAACTGTTGTGATCGCACCGTTGGTTTCGTATTTACGGTAGTGGTAATTCACTAATGCTTCGATATCCGGAGTGAGCTCCGCCAACAGTTGACCCCGAATAGCGTCGTCCTGAAGACTGCCATCTTTCTGACCAGTGAACAGATTGGTGAAACGTCCATCGCTATCCTCAGTGTGGAATGAGATACGCCCGGATAAACGCTCCGGAATAAGGACGGTGCCAACTGCGCCTTCTGCGATCTTGTCGCTGTAGCTACCGTAATCCAGCTTCAGATAATCATCATTAGCAGTATCGTTGAATGATGGTTTCACTGAGCTGATGGCAATAGCGCCACCTGTTGTATTCCTACCCCACAAAGTTCCCTGTGGTCCACTGAGAACCTGAATCTGGTCGATATCAAACAACGGGAAACCGCTTGCGGTTGCATTGCCGATATAAATTTCATCCAGATAGAAGCCGATAGGGCTGGAAATGTCGATTTGTTGATTACCTGCACCTACCCCACGGATCCACCAACGTGGTCGCCCATGCTGCTGGGTTCCGGCTGATGCGTTAGGAACGTAATTCAGTATTTCACTCGCGGAACGTCCGATGCCATCGGCTTCAAGTGTCTTGCCACTCAAGACGTTGACGGTGGTTGGCACGTCCTGGATGTCTTCAACCCGCTTTTGTGCTGTAACTGTAACGGATGGCAGCGCACCGCCTTCGGTGTTGCTGGCATCGGCCTTGCCTGCGTTGGCGTCAGTGGCTTCAGCGACTGGCGCTGGCTGAGGTTCTTCTGCATAAGCAACATGCGCCTGCAGCAAGAAACTGCCCCCTAAGGCCAAAGCAAGAGACACGGATCTGACCAGTGGCCTCAAGGCGAATTTTTCTATGATCTGATCCCGGGACTGACCTCGGATATGACCCCCTTGCGTGGAACTGATATACGACATTTAGTTATTCTCTCCATATAAATGATTGCGACGCGACGCATCGCTCATTTACAACACATTGCAGAAACCATGCCATATTGGAATTATTAATATATGCTGTTGATTATTGGTAATAATTTTTTAATTAATGCAACTTTATTGAATGGATGATTGTTGCTTGAACAGCAATTGTGAATACAGCAATTGTTTGGAAACAAACAGAGCTAGCTGAAGAAAAAGAAAAAATATTTCAGAGGTGGGTTGAGCAAGTACCTTGAACATGTCTAAGGATCTGATATGAAACAAGCATGAAGATTTGACTTGCTTTTCAAGCACTAAGACAGAAAGAATTCGCTAAGCTACTTCGCGCCACCTTAGCAAGTGCTTGCTGAGACGCAGAAGCCCGGAATTCAGAATGAGCCCTGCGATGCCGATGCTGATAATGCATACAACAACCATGTCCATCTTGGAAGCCATTTGCGAGGTTTCCATCAACCCTCCCAGCCCGGCACCATTGGTAAACAATAGTTCGCTACCTACAGTTGATAACCATGCGAAAGCGAGTGACTGCAATAAGCCGGTTAATACTGACGGCAAAGCCGAGGGCAGAATGATGCGCAAAAATTGCTGCATACGACTGAGTCGGTAGATTTTTCCTACTTCCAGAAACTTTTGCTCAACGTGGCGGATTCCCTCGTAGGTATTGAGCCCCATTGGAAATAAGGCAGCAAGACTAACCATGAAGAGCTCCGATGTTTCTCCATTTCCGAGCCAGAGGCCTATCAGCGGTATCCATCCCATCAGTGGAACTTGTCTGAGGGCATGATACAGCGGGCCTATAAATAAATCCGCAACACGAAATACAGCCATCAGGCTACCAATCACAAATCCTGCAGTCGAGCCGATGACCAAGCCAATAATTGCGTTATGGATTGTGCCGTAGGCGGCACCAAGCAACTCACCACTTCTGATATCGGCGACAAATCCTGCCCATATTTCAGGTAGCGGGACAAAGGCATAACTGTATGCATTGCTTCTATGGGACAGAAAAGACCATAGTAATAATAAAGCGATAGGCAGCAGAAAGCCTTGCAGCTTGGAGAGCTGTGTAAGTTTTACGAATGCTCGGATATTGTTCATGATTAATTGCTTTTCCATTGAATAAGCCGAGACTCCAGGCGACGGAATCCCCAATCCAGCATAAAGCCGATGAAACCGGTAAGCACTACGCCGACCATAACGATGTCGATGCGCAACATCTGCCGACCCATCTCCATCATTTGGCCAATTCCGCTTTCTGCAGCCATTAATTCAGCGGCTATCAGTACCACCCATGATCGTTGCAGGCTGATACGAAAACCGGTGACGACCGGAGGCACGGTGGCAGGGATGACGATTCTTTTTACCCATTGCACATAAGACAGGCGGTAGGCACGAGCCACATCATGGTAGCTACGCGGAATGCCTTTGACCGCATCTATGGTGGCGACTGCTACAGGAAAAAAGGCGGCTTGCGCCACAACCACGACCTTAAAAGTCTCCCCAATGCCAAAGATCAGGATCAGGATGGGGATGAAGGCAATGGTCGGGATCTGCCTGAAAGTATTGTAAGTGGGGCCGCACAGGTTCTCTACCAGCTTAGATCCCCCCATCAGCGTACCAAACACCAGTCCTGCGAAACCACCGAACGCAAAGCCGAATAGCAACCGGTTCAGACTGTACTGCAAATGCGTCCAAAGCTCGCCGCTTTGATACAAGTCTCGGCCCGCCTCAAATACCTGCAGCGGCGAGACCAGTATCTGTGATGGTAATGCCTGGCTTTGATAAAGCGCTATCCACATCGCCAATAACAGTAATGGCGAAACAAAGCGCAACAACACGTCACGCACGCTGAATGTTGGAAATGCCTGCAGCTTTTTTGTTGCCATCATGTCTTTGGAGCCAATTTGCTCGCATCTTTAGCAACATCCTTGCCTGCATCTTTACTGACCCAATAGGATTCAAGAGACAGTGACTTCAGAGCGCTATCGACAAAGCGCCGATCAAATAATTTATCCACATCGACATCGGTACGGATCAAGCCGTTTTGTTTGCTGTAAGCAGCAACAACACGGTAATGATTGCTCACAAAATCGTCAAACAATGGGCTCCATCGAGCTTTCCAGGTCACCGTATCCTGAGAGAATTCTCGTCGGAGAACATCTGCCGGCTGACCGCTCAGGCTCGCGGTATTGATGTATGTCTCCCTATTGGCATCCTGTGATGTCCAGTAGGCGGCCTTCACAAATGCAGTGGCAATGATCTGGGTTACTTCCGGATGCTGATCGATAAAGGATTTGGTGCCCCAGACTTCGGCACGCATCTTCCAGTCCTGTCCAGCTTGCTTGGTAGACCAGATGATCTTGCCAAGATGTTTGTCTTCCAGGGTGTAGGCATCGCTCAAGGTGACGAAGGCATCTACGTTACCTGCGACCAGTGCAGCGGCTCCCGCCACCGGGTTCAGGTTGGAGACCTTGAAATCTGTGATCTTCAGGCCGTTAGCTGCCAACAGGCGACCAAAAGACACTTCCCACGGTCTGCCACGATGGATGGCGATGCGCTTGCCTTTTAAATCGAGTATGGATTTTGCAGTAGAGCCTGGAGGCACGACCAGATAGACGTTGTTGCCACGCCCGCCCGGAACGATCAGTCGTGTATCGATACCGTTGGCATTGAGGATGACCGATGGCAGATCGCCATAATCGGCGAAATCAATACTGTGATTGGCAAAATCTTCGTTGATGGTGGTTGCCACAGACTGCGGCGGAATCGCTACCCATGTGAGCTTGATATTCTGCTTCTGCAATTCAGCACGCAGCCAACCTTCGGTATCGACGACACCTGCGCTACCATTGAAGCCCGTTTTTCCGTCCTTGCCATAGGCGACTGCGGCAATGCGTACCTCTTTTACTGCATCGGCGGCAAAAGCCTGTTGCAGGTTGATGAACAACACGGTTGAAAGCAACACTAGTTTGATAATATTAAATACGCTGATTTGCTTCATAAAAATCCTTTAAAACATGAGCTGTTAAATATGTTCGGGCTGCCTGACAGGCAGGCAGCCCGATATGCAAGTAGTTCAATAATCAAGCAGCTAATGCCTGACTGCCGAGTACTTCTGCCAGTGGACGTCTATCAAGCCAATCATCCACCTTGAAGCTTTTGGGAATAAATGACCATCTGTGCAGGAAATTCACGAAATCCTGTAGCCCGGCGATGGATTGCTCCGAAAAGTCGGTACGCAGACGTTCGTGCGCATCCTTGCCATAAGCAACGCTGACCCAATACTCGCTGCTGTTGGTCTCACGCGCCAGAAAGCGGCGCGTTTCATCCGGATGGCTACGCGCCCATTCCTCGGCGTGCAAAACCTGTTCAACGATACGAACCGCTGCATCGAAATGATTTTCGATCAGGTTGCGGTCAACGGTGAGCGTGCGTGGTGTGCCGTTATTGGCGCGAATCAAGGGATCCGGGTGTATACCTGTGTCTATCACAGTAACCAACCCGAATTGGTTGGCTAACGCAGCTGCACTGGCCCCTTTCAGGAAAATGGCGTCGACCTCTCCGCGTAGCAGGCCTACCAGTTCGTCATTGCGGCCACTGGAGCGTCCACTGAACACAAAGTTGCCCGATTCGCTTTTGGCGGGAGTGTCGCTGTAGCCGGCGCCGATAGTGTAGTCGACGATCTCGACATCGCTGACGGCCAGGCCTTCCAGTTTCAATGCATTCTCCAGTCCGCGTATTGCCTGTGCGCGTGTGAAATCTATTTGTACATTGACCCACTTTGGCAAACCGAATTTTCTGCCTTTTAGATCCTTTACCGTGCGTATCCCGGTTTGCGGCAGCGTAAGGATGAGTTGAGTTTCATCTGCCCAGGAAAGACCCAGCACACGGGTATCCCTGCCAATGGCATGTGCCCAGATCGCCGGGATGTTGCCGCCGTGCCGTACTGAATTAGTCAGCGTATGGTCGAAATGGGATTCCCGTACCGACTGATCATTGGATTCCCGCAACGATTCGATCTTTGTGCAACTGGAGGAGAAGCTTTCTTCCAGCCAGCCTTTTTGCAAAGCGATGCCAAGGCCGGTTGGAACCGGGCAGCGGGTATACCAAAGAACATCAAGATTGTTAGCCATGTGTAGAACTCCTGTAGATTTGATTTGTAGAGTCAATTGTTAAATTCCCGATCAGCCCGGGGTGTCTGGTCATGTACAGCACACTCCATGCCAAATCATTTATTTGTTATTAATCATATATTTGTATTTTTACGGGAAGCGTTCCAGGGCTTCTTTGCTGGTTTATAGCCACACCTGTTGCACATGCGGCAGCAAGGGTGCTGGATTTGAAAC
The DNA here is from genome assembly GCA_903834185.1 of uncultured Methylophilaceae bacterium. Taxonomy (GTDB): domain Bacteria; phylum Pseudomonadota; class Gammaproteobacteria; order Burkholderiales; family Methylophilaceae; genus CAILHX01. Next base: position 62,056 of record CAILHX010000031.1, on the reverse strand, counting down.
ACTTACCGCAGTGACAAGTGCACGTATTTTTATAAGTTGTTTATTTATATCAATATTTTCACATGGCACGCCAGTTGCTAATACATTAGGTAATTTTTTATTCCCTTTATGGAGAGCAATTGGAATGACGATCAAAACCGCCGCAGTTCATCTGCGGCAAAACGATCAGGTATTGGCTGTACCGCCGTTAGAGCTTGAATCTCGACGCGGACGGAAAACCGAGCTGCGCGAAGTGGCAAAGCAAGCGGCTACCACCTCCACGACAGCGCTGGAAATCGTCGGGCTGGAAAAATCCTTTACTCTGCAAGATCGGATTTTGAAAGTGCTGGAGCATATTGATCTGTCGGTTAACACCGGGGAGTTTGTTTCCATCGTTGGCGCAAGCGGTTGCGGTAAGTCGACCCTGCTGCGCATCCTGGCCGGGCTGGATAACGAATATCTCGGTAGCGCGGATTATCTGGGCGTGCCTATCACCGGAACTGATCTCGGACGCGGGATCGTGTTCCAGGAGCATAGGTTATTCCCGTGGATGACGGTCGAGGAAAATATTTCGTTGGCGTTCTCGGCGACCAAAGTAGATAAGTTAGAGCGGGCGGCGCGTGTGAAAGCTCAAATCGCAGTGGTCGGACTGCAAGGCTTTGAAAGTGCCTATCCGCATCAACTTTCAGGTGGAATGTCGCAACGTGTAGCGATCGCTCGCGCTCTGGTGCTACGCCCCCAGCTTTTGTTACTGGACGAACCCTTTGGTGCCCTGGATGCCTTAACGCGGCTGAAGTTACAGCAAGAGCTGGAGCTGCTTTGGGAAAAAGAAGGTATGACCACGATATTGGTAACACATGACGTGGAAGAAGCAGTATTCCTCGGCGATCGCATCGTCGTGATGGAGTCTCATCCCGGTCGTATAAAAAGAATCGTACCAGTTCCCTTGGCACGTCCAAGAGAGCGAAGTTCTGTCGATTTCCAGCGCATCAAGACCGATGTTCTCAGTGATTTTTACAGCATCGAGGTGGAGTGATCATGGGCGCATTGAACCCCTCCGAACTATTGACTCAGTCATTGATTGATGCGCCGGCCAGAGTAACGACGATTGCGACGGATTGCTCTGGAGAACATGGTTATCTTGCGCTGCCTCAAGCCAGGTTTGACGAAACGTTGCCTCATGATTTGACATGGCAGCATTACCTTGCTTTTGGTGTCGGCGCAGCGCTGTTTCAATTCCTGGTCGTCAATGCGATGCTGCATAAGGATCAGAGTGCTACTTTGCTGGCTATTCCTCATCATGTAGAGATCGAGTTCGTCAAGCCCGAAAAAAAGATTGAGGAGCCACCACCGCCCCCTCCGCCGCCGCCCAAGATTCAGCACCATGTAGAACAGAAACCTGCGCCTGTACCGCCACCGGTCGCCGCGATGCGTACCCCTCCAGCGGAACAGAATGTTGCACATGATGTCGTGACCGTGGCGGAAAACACGGAAGCCGCGAAAACAACCGGGCCCGTAGAGGCCGCCCCGCCGGAACCGCCCCCTCCGCCCAAGGTGGATGAGCCTATCGTGGAGCCCGATATCAATGCCGCTTACCGCAATAATCCACCTGCCGAGTATCCTGCCTTTGCCATTCGCCAGGGCTTTGAGGGGACCGTGTTGCTGCATGTGCATATTCTCGCCAGTGGCAAGACGGATATGGTCGATATCAAGCAAAGCAGCGGCAGAAAGACTCTGGATGATGCTGCACAATCTGCTGTCCGTAATTGGACTTTTGATCCCATTCGTCGTGGTAGCAAGCCTATCGATGGCTGGGTCACTGTTCCTATTGTTTTTAAACTTTCCAAGTAACTTAAATTTTCTAAATAATGAGGTATTACCATGATTGATATTTCTACTAAATCGCTTGTTGTGCAGAGTGTGTTGTGGTCGCTGGAGGCTTTTTCTCTGGTGACATGGACGCTGATCCTAGTCAAAACCTTCCAGATCTGGCGTATGCGCAAGCAAAACGTCAAATTTCGCGCCGCTTTCTGGAGTGCGAATGACTTTCAGGCAGCATCCAATCTGGAAGGGCACGCCGGGCCGACTTATCGGGTCTCGCAAGTGGGATTCGATGCATTGAAGGATATAGACTTGAATACTCCGCATGACCTGCAACATTTTGGAGATCGTCAGGACGTGCTGGAACGTGCGTTACGGCAGCAGATTCAAAAGGAGCGAGTAATCCGCGAGAGCGGACTCTCGGTGCTGGCCAGTATCGGTAGCACTTCACCTTTTGTCGGCTTGTTCGGTACTGTGTGGGGCATCATGCATGCGCTGACCGACATCAGTAGGTTGGGGTCGGCTAGCCTGGAAGTGGTGGCAGGCCCGATCGGCGAAGCACTGATTGCGACAGCTTTCGGCATTGCGGTCGCGGTACCTGCGGTATTGGCCTATAACTTCTTTTTACGCAGATTGAAAATCAGCAGCAATAATCTCGATGATTTTGCCGCTGACTTTATCGCGCTTTCCAGAAGAATCCATTTCCGTAAGCCGGAGGCGCAAGAACAATCTCCGTCAGCAGTTGGTGGTGTGGTACGCAACCTGAAAGGAGCCGTAGCATAATGGCATTCTCAAGTGCAAATGATGGCGATCAGGTGATGAGTGAAATCAACATCACGCCTTTGGTAGACGTGATGCTGGTGCTGCTGGTGGCCTTTATCGTGACAGCCCCGCTGCTGAATAATGCAGTGCATGTAAACTTGCCCAAGACCGTCGCAACGAGGCCGCCCGAACCAGCGAAACCTGTGACCATCAGCATTGATGCTTCGGGCAAGGTTTATATCGATAAGCAGGAACAATCGATTACATCACTAGAGTCCGAGCTTAAAAAGCGTCTGGCGCAGAATCCGGATGTTGTATATCACCTAAGTTCCGACGAATCCGTCAAGTATGCCGTTGTTGCAAAAGTGATGGCAGTTGTCGAGCGCGCAGGTGTTACCAAGCTTGCTGTATTGACCGAAGCGGAGTGAAGACTTCACCTCTTGCCAACAGAAGATGCCGGAATTAAATACTTATATTCAGACATGTGACAAGGAATAATCGAATGGCCATTACCTTAGAGATATTTGCGCAGCAGGTGAAACAGGCATTGCTGTCCGACCCCGGACCTGCCGGACGCGAGACCGTCCGCAAACTGCTGGAACAAGCCGTCATAGATAGCGAGTTGATAAAACAACACCTGGGCAATGACCAACCTCAGCGTAATGTTTTATACCAAGACCGTGACTTGGGATTCGCCATATTGGGTCATGTATTTCATGAGGCGCGTCGCACTAACCCCCACGATCACGGTGATTCGTGGGCGATATATGGTCAGGTCAGTGGAGAAACGATCATGGATAGCTGGGAGATCGTTGAACCAGCCAGTGAAGAACAGCCTGGAAAAGTCAGGTTGCGCGGATCATCTGTACTGGCTTCAGGCTCCGCACGCACATATAATGAAGGGGAAATTCATTCTCCGCGACGCGATGGGCCTGCAAAGTTAATCCGTATTGAAGGCAATCCAAGCCAGGCTGCTCAAGCCAAGCGATGGATTGCAATAGACTAGTGCTATACGATCCTGATACCTACTGATGCGGCACGAGAAAGAATACTAAGGCTCAACCAATCTTATGACCTGCATGCCAGATGACCAGTTTAGTTAAACTTTCCACCTCAAAATTACCGACTTCATTCGGAGAATTTGAATTCCATGTGTACCACGACCTTCAAAGCGCTACTGAACATGTGGCGCTGGTCATGGGGGATATTTTTCATGCGGATAATGTTTTGACCAGAGTCCACTCCGAATGCTTGACGGGAGATATTTTCTCCTCCTCTCGATGCGACTGTGGCGAACAGCTGAACCTGGCACAGCAATATATTTCTGATGCCGGCCAGGGGCTTATTGTATATCTGCGCAATCATGAGGGGCGCGGTATAGGGCTGGCGAATAAAATACGCGCCTACGACCTGCAGGATAAAGGTTTGGATACTGTGCAAGCAAACCTGGCTTTAGGACTGCCTGTTGATGCCAGATCATATAAGGCTGCCGCTGAAATATTGCATCTGTTGCAGCCGCGTTCCATCAAATTGCTGAGCAACAACGCGGATAAGTCGAAACAGTTAAGTTCATTCGGCGTGGTTATTTCCGAAACCATACCACTCATTACGCGATCAAACCCCAATAACTACTCGTATCTTTTTACCAAGCAAATGAAGTTAGGGCATGCATTGAATTTGACTGAGTAACACCAACTCAATCTGCTTATGCCGTCTCATTTACAAACTACCACAGAACTCCTTGTTTTTCTGGCTGGCCTGTATGCCGGTATACAGAACACACTTGCCGGTGGCGGTTCTTTCATTACTTTTCCTGCTTTGCTGCTGGCTGGCCTGAATCCGCTCGCAGCAAATATGACCTCGACTATAGCGCTATTCCCCAATCAGATCGTTTCATCTCTAGCAGGGCGTAAGTTAGCCCGCGGCGTGGGTGAATTAACTATCCTGAAGTTATTCGTACTCAGTGTTGCTGGAGGAATTGTCGGAGCCATCCTGTTACTGCATACCCCAGTTACCTTTTTTTCTCGTCTGGTGCCTTGGCTGGTGCTATTTGCCACGTTCATTTTTGCATGGGGCAGCTTCCGTAAAAAACAACTACATGCCGCCAAAGCAATCCCCGGTGGGCTGCTAGCATTTATCCAGTTCATCATTGCCATCTATGGAGGGTATTTTGGGGGCGGTATCGGTTTTTTGATGCTTGCTGCACTGATAGTCGCGGGGCAGGAAGTTCGTGTTGCCACGGCGACCAAAAATGTAATGGCTATGGCGATGAACGCTTCTGCCGTTGTTCTGTTTGCATATTCCAGTCAGATTGATTGGCACGCTGCTTTTGCGCTGTCTATGGGTGGTGTCGCTGGAGCGATCGTCGGAGGGTGGCTGTTACACAGGTTGCCTGAACTATACATGCGCGGCTTCGTTGTTCTGGTTGGAGTAATACTGACGGGCTGGCTTTTTCTGCGCTAAAACCAGCATCTGCAATAAAAAAGGGCCGCGCTTATGGTCGCTGCCCTTTTTCCTTCGTTCACTCCTAATCAAGCAGCCAATGCTGCAGGCTGCTCCAGAGGGAATAGCCCGGCTGCTTGTTCCACAGCGGAATTGATTCGATTGGATATGGCGTCGCTATTAAGCTGGTAATCCACGAATTCACTGTCTCGAGCATAAATTGCCGTAGGCACTGTAATCAGCCCAAAAAAACTGGCCAGTGGGCGTAGATGACTCTCCAGAATCAGTGCATGTTGATCACTTCCCCCGGTAGCAGCCAATATTGCAATTTTTCCTGTCAGGCGCTTGGGATCGATCAGGTCAAAGAAATGTTTGAGCAATCCCGTATACGATGCTTTGTAAACCGGTGTCGCAATGACGATGATATCCGCATCATAAAGCTTACGGTATGCTTCCTGAACAACTGCGGGTATTCGGTCAAAGCTAATCGCTGACCCAACCTCCACGGCTATTTCTGCAATATCAATCAAGTCATACTTGCTATGGGTTTTTTGTGCGGTTTTGATCAGGATATTTTCGACCAGCGCACGCGTGCGCGATGGATTTCCAATACTGCCGGAAATCCCTACGATTCTTCGCATATAAGCTCCTAAATACTTATTCATTGAAAGGCAATGCTAAAGCGATCTGCTTTTATTAGCACCTTCCCAAGTTAGCATGTTCCATGCCATGCAAAATGGGGCGGAATTAGAGTAATCCTGTTGAAAAAACAACCTGCAGCAGAAGATGGCTGTTGAAAATCGTGCTTTCCTGTTCAGAAACAAACAGCGCAGAAGTAAGTTGCTTATACGATCAAGCCCAAGTGTTTCAACTGGTTCCGCAGGACGTTCCGACTGATTCCAAGAAGTTTTGCAGTTTGTACCTGATTTTCACGGGCGTGCTGATAAGCTTGTGTAATCAATGCTTTATTAACGCTGTCGTAAAGCGCCTCGGGCTCCATTTCAAAAAGCTTCGCGAAAGCTTTCTTGATGTTGCTGAAATCATCCTCCAGCGGTGGCTCGTCCTGCAATATTGCTTTTGGAACTTCATAATCATGTTCGCGAATAATCGGCAGGTTGAGGTTATGAGGCCTCAATACTTCTCCTTCGCAAACCAGCAGCGCACGATGAATCAGGTTTTCCAGCTCACGAATATTCCCTGGCCATGGATAATCGCTCAGGGCGCGCAAAGTTTCAGGCAGGATGATGGGTTCCTTGATATGCAGCCTTTTCGCGTAGACTCTAATGAAGTGCTGTATCAGCGGCAGAATATCCCCCGGCCTCTCCCGCAATGGCGATAGCTGTAGTGGTACCACGTTGATTCGATAAAAGAGATCTTCACGGAACCTGCCGGCATGTACTGCTTCCTTGAGGTCCACATTGGTTGCCGCAAGTAACCTGACGTCAATCGGAGTGGTTTTTCTTGCACCGACACGGATAATTTCTCTTTCCTGCAAAACACGCAGCAACTTGACCTGGGTGGACATCGGCAAGTCCCCGATTTCATCCAGAAAGAGCGTACCGCCATTGGCGGTTTCAAACCAGCCTGGTTTTGCGCCAACAGCACCGGTAAATGCTCCGCGTTCATAACCGAATAGCTCACTTTCAACCAGTGTCTCAGAAAATGCACCACAGTTAATTGCCGCAAAAGGTCCGTTTTTTCTTCTGCTTAAGGAGTGAATGTGTCTAGCAACAAGTTCTTTGCCCGTTCCTGTTTCTCCCTTGATCAAAACAGTTGCTTCACTTGGGGCTACGCGTTCGATTATGGACAGTAGCTTTTGCGATTCCGGATCTGCAAATACCAATGCACTTGCACGAATAGACAAGCTAATCTGCTGGGGATTGGGAAACGTCAGAACAGCTCGACCAGTACCTGCCTGAAGATGATCTTCGGTTTCAATTTCTTCAATATAGCTGCTCATGGTTCTCCCGCTAAAACAATCAACAAGACAAGGCTTAACATTTTCACGAATCGGAATAAGAGGCACAGGAATATATAGGCCATTGCATATAATGTGAAAGAATATTAAATAATATGTTTATTCCTATTTTGCATTTTTCCAGGCGGGTTTTACGATTACCCTGCCGCTAAACAAGCTCTTCAAAGGCCGGGTTGTTTGTTAGCGTATGGACAAAGCGAAGGATGTTTGACCAAACCGCTATTGCGTTTGCAAGCTTTTTGGTATACCTGAAGTCGTCGATTTTTTAAATTATAGAAATTATGAAGACGATCAAGTTCGAAAATCTCAGTGGTGATCTATGGGGAGGCTTGGCTGCCATGATGGTCGCGTTGCCATCGGCAATTGCGTTCGGGGTGACCATATTTTCATCCATGGGCAGCAGTTATGCGGCGCAAGGGGCGTTGGCGGGCATTCTTGGCGTAACTGCTCTGGGTTTGCTGGCTCCCTTGTTCGGCGGCACCAATCGTTTGATCACGGCACCCTGCGCGCCTGCAGCCGCAGTTCTCTCGGCCTTTGCCATCGAGTTCATACATCAGGGCAACAGTGTGGAGTCGACACTACTGATGATATCCATGCTGGGGCTGGCTGCCGGTATTTTGCAGTTGATATTTGGCACGGTGGGTCTGGGGCGTTTGATAAAGTACATGCCTTATTCCGTGGTGAGTGGTTATTTGAGCGGTGTGGGGCTGTACATCATTGCCAGTCAGGTACCCAAGCTTCTGGGCGCTCCCAAGGGTATGCATTTCTGGGCATCGCTAGCTGCGATGGGTATGTGGAAATGGCAGGCAATTTTAGTCGGGTCAGTCACGATTGCAGTGATGTATGGGGCATCCAAAGTCATCAAGGTGGTCCCTGCCGCCATCCTTGCGCTGCTGGCCGGGGTGGTCGCCTATTTCGGCGTGGCGTTGCTGGATAACTCACTGTTTACGCTCACCGACAATACGCTGGTGGTGGGGTCACTGGGTAAATCCGGCGCAAGTTTTACAGAGGCCATGAGCGGCAGGTTGCGTGCCGCGAGCAACTTGCAATTACATGATTTCAGAGTGATGCTGTTTCCGGCGCTGACACTGGCGGCGCTGCTTTCCATCGACACCTTGAAAACCTGTGTGGTGCTGGATGCACTGACGCGTTCCCGCCACGACTCCAACCGCGAACTAAGAGGGCAAGGGATAGGTAACGTGGTGTCAGCCATCATTGGAGGAATCCCGGGAGCGGGCGCCATGGGGCCAACTCTGGTCAATATGTCCGGGGGCGCCAGCACCCGACTTTCCGGCGTTGTCGAAGGCGCATTGGCGCTGGTCGCGTTCGTGTTGCTTGGCAGTGTGATCGCCTGGGTGCCGGTAGCTGCACTGGCCGGGATATTGATCGTGATCGGTTTACGTATGATAGATATGCATAATCTGACGTTGCTGAAATCCGAGAGCACGCGGCTGGATTTCCTGGTGATTATTTCAGTGGTGATCGTGGCGCTTTCAGTCAGCCTGATTGCAGCGTCCGGTGTCGGTGTTTTGCTGGCGATTGCGCTGTTTGTGCATGAGGAGGTCGGCAACAAAATCATGCGCCGCAAGAGCTATGGTAACGAGACTTTTTCCAAGCAAATCCGTGTTCAGGAAGAAATGGAAGTGCTTTCCAAACAGGGCGGCCAGGCAGTCATCTTCCAACTGCAAGGCAGTTTGTTCTTTGGCACCGCCGACCAGCTGTATACCTTGCTGGAACCCGAAATCAAGCTGCGTACTTATGTGATCCTGGACATGCGTCGGGTACAAACGGTGGACATGACTGCCGCGCACATGCTGGAGCAGATCAAGGATATGCTGAATGAACGCAAGGGTTATCTGCTTTTCAGCAATATGCCTGCAAGCCTGCCCAGCGGCAGGGATATGAAACAGTATTTCAGGCATCTGGGATTGACGCGCGAAGGCAACCCGGTGCTGATATTCGGCGAGTTGGACGAAGCAGTGGAGTGGGTAGAGGATCGCATCATCGCCCAAGCCTTGCTGCAACACGAAGAAGAATCGTTGCTTGAGCTGAATGAATTCGAATTGTTCAAGGGGCGCAAACTGGAGACACTCGCTTCTCTTGCCGCTTGCATGACCAAGCTTTCCTACAAGGCCGGTGAACTTATTTTCGAAAGCGGCACAACCGGCGATGAATTGTTCCTGATCCGGCGCGGAGAAGTGCGTATCCTGCTGCCACTGGATGAAACCCACAACCACCATATCAGCACCTTCGGGCGAGGTTCATTTTTTGGCGAGATGTCGTTCCTCGATGGGCAGCCACGTTCTGCCACAGCGATCGCGCAAACTGACACCGATATTTACGGCCTTTCCCGAGCCGAATTCGAGAAGCTTGCAGAAGAGCATAAAAAAGTTGCCATCAGCCTGCTGGTAGGGCTTTCCAGAGTTCTCGCCGCGCGCTTGCGATATGCCAATACCGAGATACATGCGCTGGACTCCTGATGCAGTTTTGCTTCAGCCGGAAATACGATGGATGAGTCTGGGAAGTAAACTGGAGCAAGCGATTGGTTTTTCTGATGCAGGTCAAAAAAACCTAACGTAAAACAATATAGTATAAATGGTATACATCTACGCACCTTAATGAAGGTACTCGAGAGAGGAGAGCCCACATGTTTGAATCAGCCGAGTTAGGCCACAAGATCAAGAAGTCCGAATACGATAAAGAAGTGCCCGCATTGCGTGAGGCACTGCTGAATGCGCAACTGGATTTGGTAAAGCTGGCCAAGTTCCAAGTCATTATTCTTATCGGCGGATTAGATGGCGCGGGGCGTGGCGAGACAGTAAATCTGCTCAATGAGTGGATGGACCCGCGTTATATCCAGACCCACGGCATGGGCGACCCGTCGGATGAAGAGATGGACAGGCCGATGATGTGGAGATTCTGGCGCGAGTTGCCGCCCAAGGGCAAGATAGGTGTCTTCCTTGGTTCCTGGTACACATGGCCTATTCTCAACAAAGTGTTCAACGTCACTAGGATGGCTGATCTTGAGCAAAGTATGGAGCGTGCCAAGCGCCTGGAAAAGATGCTGGTGGATGAGGGGGCGCTGATCATCAAGTTCTGGCTGCATCTGTCCAAGGAAAAGCAGAAAAAGCGGCTCAAGGCGCTGGAGAAGAATCCGCTCACGCGCTGGCGGGTGACGGAGAGAGACTGGAAGCATTTCAAGGTTTACGATCAGTTGCAGACCGTGCATGAAATGGTGATTCGCCACACGAGTACCGCAGAAGCGCCGTGGATGATCGTTGAGGGTGAAGATCCATGCTATCGCGGGTTGACAGTGGGCAAGATGATCCTCAAGGCCATCACCGGGCGGCTGGAACAGGAAGCAGCCCCCAAGGTTAAAAGGATCGCTGCCGCGCCGCTGATAGCACCGATAGATCATCTGGATATACTCAAAACTTTGAACATGTCACAGGTGCTGGAAAAGGATAAGTTCAAGCTTGAGCTGGAAAAGTATCAGGGGCGATTGAATTCACTTACGCGTGACCCCAGATTCAAGAAAATGACTGTAGTGGTGGTGTTCGAGGGCAATGATGCCGCAGGCAAGGGTGGTAGTATCCGCCGTATCACCGGGGCATTGGACGCGCGGCAATATCAGGTGGTACCGATTGCGGCGCCAACCGAGGAGGAACGTGCACAGCCTTACCTGTGGAGGTTCTGGCGGCATATCCCGCGCCGGGGGCGCGTCACCATATTCGACCGCTCATGGTATGGTCGTGTGCTGGTCGAGCGCGTGGAAAAGTTCATTTCCGATGCGGACTGGATGCGCGCCTATAGCGAGATCAACGATTTTGAATCGCAGCTGTTCAGGCACGATATTCTGGTTGTCAAATTCTGGCTTGCGATCACCAAGGAGGAGCAGTTACGGCGTTTCGAGTCCAGGCAGGAAACCGGTTTCAAGAGCTTCAAAATCACCGAGGAAGACTGGCGTAACCGCAAAAAATGGAAGCAATACGAGCAGGCAGTATGCGACATGGTAGACCGCACCAGCACCGAGATCGCGCCGTGGATCATGGTCGAGGCCAATGACAAGAATTTTGCCCGGATCAAGATACTGAAAAGACTTTGCGAGCAAATTGAGACCAAGCTTAAGCATATCCCGCAGAACTCCAGCCAGAAGCTGCTAAAAGGCTAGTATCTAAGTCATCTTTATAAAATAAATGCTTATATGCTAGAAGTATTTATTCTTTTTTCTTTTATAGAGTAAATGCTATATTGCCGCTCGACATTGTGCGATGCACTGGTATGTTGCACGTTGACCGGGTGAAGGCGATAATTCGATATTATTCAGGGCTTATCAAGCATGTTCTCAAGCTATATTCTTATTCTGCTGGGCACGGTGTTCGTCAATAACATCGTGCTGGTCAAGATACTGGGCTTATGCCCGTTCATGGGGGTATCCAAAAAACTGGAAGCCTCTATCGCCATGGGCTTGGCGACTGCATTCGTGCTGACGATAGGTTCCGGCACAAGTTATTTGATCAATCAATACCTGCTGGGGCCTGATCTGTTCTACCTGCGTACCCTGTCATTCATCGTGGTGATCGCGGGGGTGGTGCAATTTACCGAGATCGTGGTCGAAAAGACCAGTCCGGTGCTGTATCAGGTGTTGGGCATCTATCTGCCGCTGATCACCACCAATTGCGCGGTACTCGGCATCCCGTTGCTGAATGTCCAAGCCAAGCATAATTTTGCCGATTCCCTGCTATTCGGCTTTGGCGGCGCGATGGGTTTTTCCATGGTGCTGATCCTGTTTGCTTCCATGCGTGAACGTATGGAAGCTGCTGATATTCCCTTGCCGTTCCGTGGTGGCGCGATCGCCATGGTCACTGCCGGATTGATGAGTCTTGCGTTCATGGGATTCGCCGGGTTGGTTAAAGGTTAATCAATCATGCTAACTGCGATTCTGGTGATGGTAGGCCTTGGGCTGGCCTTAGGCATAGCGCTTGGGTATTCCTCGATCAAGTTCAAGGTGGAAGGCGATCCGCTGGTGGACAAGATAGACGCCATTCTGCCGCAAACGCAATGCGGACAATGTGGCTATCCGGGGTGCAAACCCTATGCTACGGCCATTGCCAACGGCGAAGCCGACATCAATCAATGCCCGCCGGGAGGCGAGCCCGGCATCAAGTTGCTGGCAGACCTGCTGGGGGTAGAACCCAAGCCGCTGAATGCCGAGCACGGCGAGCCCAAACCTAAATCGGTTGCTTTTATTGATGAGCAGACCTGCATCGGTTGCACTTTGTGCATACAAGCATGTCCGGTAGATGCCATTCTCGGCGCGGCGAAGCAGATGCATACCATCATCGCCGCCGAATGCACGGGTTGCGAGCTTTGTCTGGCGCCCTGCCCGGTGGATTGCATCACCATGATTCCGCTTGCGGAAGACATAGGTAACTGGAAATGGCGTTATCCGGTATTTGAAATCAAGAGCGAAATAAAAGCAGAAGCAAGAGCATGAACATCCTCGCTAAAATCTTTAATGCCAGCAACGGGGTACACCCGCCTGAGCACAAGCTGGAATCGACCAGTCTGCCGATCCAGAAAGTTGCGGTGCCTGAACGGCTGGTACTGCCTTTGCGTCAGCACATAGGCAATATGCCCAAAGTGCTGGTGAAGGTGGGTGATAGCGTACTCAAAGGGCAATTGCTGGCAGAAGCCAACGGTACGGTTTCGGCAGCGGTGCACGCGCCGACTTCAGGCACTGTGGTGGCAATAGATGAACAAGTGATCCCGCATCCTTCAGGTTTGCCGGATATGTGCATCACCCTCAGGCCCGATGGACAGGAACGTTGGGTCGCGCATGACGCAATGGATTACCGCAGCATGGATAGGGTAGAGCTGCTGCGCCGCTTGCGTCAATCCGGTATCGTCGGTTTGGGCGGCGCGACTTTCCCCACCCATCTCAAACTCAGCCCCAAAGGAACGCATCCTGTGGTGACGCTGGTACTGAATGGTGCCGAGTGCGAACCTTTCATTACATGCGACGATCTGCTGATGCGCGAACGTGCCGAAGAGATCGTGCTGGGCGCGCAGATCATTCAATCGTTACTGGGTGCGGTGGAATGCTTTATCGGTATCGAAGACAACAAGCCGGAAGCCGCTGCGGCGATGAAAGCGGCTTGCGAGAAGTCCGGTTTCGCTGCTGAAGTGGGTATCGTGCCTACGCTTTACCCGAGCGGAGACGCACGGCAACTGATACGCCTGTTAACCGGAAAAGAAGTGCCTGCGGACGGACGTTCCACCGACATCGGCATCCAGTGCTTTAACGTGGCAACGGCGCAATCGGTATATCGTTTTTTTGCCCATGGCGAAACCGCGGTCTCGCGCATCGTCACCATCACCGGTAATGTGGCACGACCCGGGAATTACGAAGCGTTACTGGGTACCAGCGTTGATGATCTGTTAAAGGCCGCGGGTGGCGACTTGCCGAATACCGATGGCTATATCATGGGCGGCCCGATGATGGGCTTCACGCTGCCATCGAGCGCCGTGCCGATGACCAAAGCCATGAATTGCGTCATCGCTTCCACGCCCGGCCTGTTTCCGCCGCCGGCGATGGAGATGCCCTGCATCCGTTGTGCTGCATGTGCAGATGTTTGCCCGGTGTCGTTGCAGCCGCAGGAGCTCTACTGGTTCTCCAAGAGCAATAATCTGGAAAAAGCACTGGAGTACAACCTGCAGGATTGTATCGAATGCGGTTGCTGCACTTATGTATGCCCCAGCCATATCCCGCTGGTGCAATATTATCGTTACGCCAAGAGCGAGAGCATCGCCCAGGAGCGTGCGCAGACTGCTGCAGATCAGGCACGCGTACGTAACGATAACCGCCTGGCCAGAATAGAGCGGGAAAAGCAGGAACGTGCACAAAGGAACGCGTTACGTACTGCCAAGGCCGATACCGGCGGCGATGCCGACAAGCAGGCTGCGATCCAGGCAGCGATGGAACGAGCCAAGGCACAGAAAGAGGGGGTGACACCTCAGAATACGGAGAATCTATCGCCTGCGGTGCAGGCCGAGATTGCAGGAATTGATGCCCTGCGTGGTGATATGACTAGCACTGCACCGACTACAGAGACTAATAGCTAATGAAATATTCACCGTTCTTTACCAGTAACACCAGTGTCAGCATCGTCATGTTGAAGGTGTTGCTCGCTCTTGTGCCGGGGATCATCGTCTATGTGTGGGCGTTCGGTTCCGGGATATTGGTCAACCTTATCATAGGTAGCGTGGTCGCGTTGCTGGCAGAAGCCTCGGTGCTGCAGATACGCCGCCGCCCGGTGCTGCCTTTCCTGCTGGATGGCAGTGCACTGGTCACTGCATGGCTGCTGGCGCTGGCTTTGCCACCGCTGGCTCCCTGGTGGCTGATCGTGGTTGGGATAATATTCGCCATCGTCATCGCCAAGCATCTGTACGGCGGCCTTGGACAAAATCCGTTCAACCCTGCCATGATCGGTTATGCGGTATTGCTGATCTCTTTCCCTGCGGTCATGACCTTATGGCCTGCACCGCTGTCGCTCACCGCTGCAAAGCTGTCGTTCCTGGATCAATGGCAATATATCTTCAGCCGTACCCTGCCAATCGGCGTGGGCATGGATGCCATGAGCAGTGCCACGCCTCTGGATTATCTGAAGACGCAACTGACCATGAGCCACAGCATGGAGCAGATATGGCAGGCGCCATTTTTCGGCCACTGGGCGGGTAAAGGAGGTGAAATGGTGGCGGCTGCTTATCTGCTGGGCGGCTTGTATCTGGTGCAGCAAAAGATCATCAGCTGGCATATCCCTACCGCTTTTCTGGGCACATTGGCGCTGATGGCGGGACTGTTCCACTTCATCAACCCCGGACATTTTGCTCCGCCCACGCTGCACCTGTTTGCCGGCGCCAGCATGCTGTGCGCGTTCTTTATCGCCACCGACCCGGTGAGCGGGCCGACCACGCCTAACGGCAAGTTGATATTCGCTGCCGGTATCGCAGTGCTGACCTGGCTGATACGAACATACGGAGGTTATCCTGACGGCGTCGCATTTGCTGTGTTGCTCATGAACATCTGCGTGCCGCTGATAGATGCGAAAACGCAGCCCAGAGTGTTCGGACATAACTCATGAGTGAAGACCAGTTAAACCAGGACAAGGCAAGCGAAGACAAGCCGGTCTCCATCTGGAGCCATGCCTTCAGTACGGCCGGGGTGATGATAGGGTTTTGTATCGTGGGTACGGTATTACTGGCCTACACTCATCTGAAAACAAGCGATTTGATCGCCAGTAGCGAAAAGCAGGCAAAGCTGGCTTTGCTGTCGCAGGTATTGCCGCCTGCATTGCATGACAATAATCTGTTGCAAGACACGTTCAAAGTGCCGGCAGGCGGTGAATTGGGCAATAGCGATGAGACGTTTGCTTATCGCGGGCGGCTGGGCGGGAAGCCTAGCGCGGTGATATTCGAAGCCATTGCGCCGGATGGTTACAGTGGCGACATCAAACTACTGATCGCCATCAAGGCCGATGGCGAGATCGCAGGAGTACGTGTGTTGGCGCATAAGGAAACACCGGGGCTCGGCGATTATATCGATATTGCGCACAGTGACTGGATCAAGAAGAACTTTGACGGTCAATCGCTGATCAAAACAAAAGACGAGTTGTGGAAAGTGAAAAAAGACGGTGGCAGCTTCGACTATATGGCAGGTGCCACCATCACCCCGCGAGCCGTGGTCAAAGTGGTACACAAGGCTTTGCAATATTACGCGCAGCATCAGCAACAGATTTTTGCTGCAGGCAGTGGGCTAAAGGAAAAATAAATGGATTCCAAAGAGATCATCAGCAACAGTTTGTGGAAACAGAATTCAGGACTGGTGCAGCTCCTGGGCATGTGCCCGACGCTGGCGGTGACCAGTTCCGTGGTCAATGGCCTGTCGCTTGGCTTGCTGACGGCGATCGTAATGGCGTTCAGCAATGCCTCGGTATCTCCGATACGCAAGCTGGTACCGACCGAGATACGCATACCGGTATTCATCCTCATCATCGCGGCGCTGGTGACCATCATCGACTTGGGTATGCATGCATACTTCCATGCACTGCATGCGGTGCTGGGTATCTTTATTCCGCTGATCGTTACCAATTGTATCGTGCTGGCGCGGGTAGAGGCGTTCGCTGCCAAGAACCCCATTGCGCCATCGGCACTGGATGGTTTCATGATGGGTTTCGGCTTGGCACTGGTGCTGTCGGTGCTCGGCGGGATGCGCGAGTTGATCGGCAAGGGGACGCTGCTGTCCGGCATAGACCTGGCTTTGGGCCCTGCGGCCAAGCATTGGGTTATTACCGTGATTCCTGATTACCACGGCTTCCTGCTGGCGATCCTGCCGCCAGGTGCGTTCATTGGTCTGGCCCTGCTCATCGCCGGCAAGAACTGGCTGGATAATCGCCAGGCGAGTAATGATCTGCAGGGAACCCCCAAACCAGCGTTGGCCGCTGGACACTAGGGAGTGAATGCGGAGCAGCGCAACGAAATATTTCGACGCCTGCAGGCGCAGAATCCGCATCCCACCACCGAGCTTAAGCACAGCAGCGTATTTGAGCTGCTGGTTGCCGTGATCCTGTCGGCGCAGTCTACCGACAAAGGCGTGAACCTTGCGACCGCCAAGCTGTTCCCTGTGGCGAATACGCCAAAGGCTATTTTTGCGCTGGGGCAAGCAGGCCTGGAGCACTACATCCGTACCATAGGTTTGTATCACAGCAAGGCCAGGAATCTGATCGCCACCAGCAGTCTGTTGATAGAGCGACACAGCGGGAAGGTGCCTGACGACAGGGAAGCGCTGAAGAGTCTGCCCGGAGTGGGGCGCAAAACCGCCAACGTCATCCTCAATACGGCATTCGGGCATCCCACCATGGCAGTGGACACGCATATCTTCCGTATCTGTAACCGTATCGGCCTGGCACCTGGGAAAACGGTGCTGGAAGTCGAGAAAAAATTGCTCAGGGTGGTGCCCGAACAATACCAGCATGATGCACACCATTGGCTGATTCTGCATGGGCGCTATACTTGTGTGGCACGCAAGCCGAAATGTGGGGTTTGTGCGATCTACGACCTCTGCGAATATAAAGGTAAAGCATGATCGCAACCGGTTTTGCGCAAGGCCAGCAACCACATGCCGATCTGGCGCATCAGGCAGTGGTGAATGCATTGCGTAATGCACAGACTGATATCGCCAACAGTGTACTGTTGTTCCTTACGCCTCATTTCTCAGAGGACTCCATATCCTCGGTGCGCGCGGCAGCACGTGCGGCGAATTGCACGCAAGTTGTGGGATGCATCGCCACCGAGATATTTACCGAACATAGCCCGGCGCTGCATCAACCTGCCGCCGCTGCCATGGTGTTCGGTGGCGGAGTGAGTTTGCAGCACCATGCGGAAGCGCCGCTCAGCAACCTGCGTCTTTTTCTGGCAACGCCAGAAACGATGGGTGCTACGGCGCTGGAGCAGGATATCCAGCGTTTCGGCGGGGTCGCTGAAAGCGGCAAGAATGCGGTATGGTGCAATAGCCGTGAAGCAGTCAACGGCAGTTGCGAGGTCGAATTGGAAGGGGTGGTGGGCAATATCGGCATCTCCCACGGCATCAAGCGCCTGACGCAGCCGTTAGCCGTGACCGCGACGCAGGGATACGATGTGGTCTATGTGGCAGGCAAGCCCGCATTACAGACACTGCAACAAGCCTGGACCTATGACGGAGAATTGCCGTTACACCGCATTATCGCTTTTATCCTGAGCGAAGATGATGAGCATGGGCACTACCAGATGGCGGCATTGGTGGCGATCAACGAACAGGAGCGGACGGTGACGCTGTCACAAAAAGTGGAGCCTGGAGCATCATTATGCTGGGCGGTGCGCGAGCCGGATCAGTCGCCACAATATTGTGCGGAGATGGTGCTGAATCTGGGTGCAAAAATGCTCCAACAGCCGGATTTCGGGCTTATGTTCTCCTGCCTGGGGCGCAGCCCGCACTTCGATGGTGGCGTAGATTACACGCGCCAGATCGTGCGCCAGCGCTTTCCGCAAATGCCGCTGCTCGGGTTCTACGGTAACGGTGAGATCGCCCCGGTAAAAGGGAGGAACCAGTTGCTGCAGTTATCGGCGGTGCTGGGCTTGTTCAGTCAGGTTGGCAATGTTTAACCCCACTCGCGAGCAGGTACGTCAGTTCTTTTTTGACGCATGGCGCAAATATCGCCAAGCTAGTCAAATGACGGCGCTGGAAGGGATGGCTTTGCAGGTGATGCTGGCGCATCCTGAATACCATGTCGTGCTGAACGATCCTGATAATTATCTGGAACAGGAATATTTT
The DNA here is from genome assembly GCA_903834185.1 of uncultured Methylophilaceae bacterium. Classification (GTDB taxonomy): domain Bacteria; phylum Pseudomonadota; class Gammaproteobacteria; order Burkholderiales; family Methylophilaceae; genus CAILHX01. The sequence goes on along the minus strand of CAILHX010000031.1, from coordinate 43,706 downwards.
CCGGAAATGGGCGAAACCAACCCGTTCCTGCACATGAGCTTGCATCTGTCGATGCTGGAGCAGCTTTCCATAGACCAGCCGCCCGGTATCGTTGCGGTATATCACCAGCTGGCCAGCCGTCTGGGGGAGCATCCGGCTCAACATGTGGTTCTGGATTGCCTGGCGGAAATTGTGTGGCAGGGGCAACGAGATGGCAGGACTCCGGATAGCAAAGCATATCTGGAGTGCTTGCAGCAGGCGGCCAAAAAATAAAAAAGGCCGACATAGTCGGCCTTGAGTATGAACCAGTATGATGATTCAAAACATGGAGATGAACAAAGCTCAGTTGCCGGTAGCTCTTGCCAGCCAGCCTTTACCGTCAATGTCGGTACCGCTCTTGGACATCGCCATGAATACGCCTTCGTGATATTTCAGGAATTCTTCCTTGGTGACTTTATGGTCGCCATCGGTGTCCATCGCCTTCATCATCTTCAATGTGCGCAGTTGTGAACTGAAGCCGCCGGTAGCGATACTGATCTTGTTATCACCCTTGGTGCCTACCCATTCCTTGGCATCGATAGAACCATCCTTATCGGTATCCAGAGCGTCAAAAATGGAACCGTAGTAAGTCATGAATTCATCTTTGGAAACCATATGGTCACCGTTAGCGTCTATCATCTTCATCATATCCATGGTGTGAAGCTCGCTGTAGCCACCAGAACCAACGCCTGCGGCAGATGCTGAACCGGAAAGAGCTACCAGTGCCACGCCGATTGCGATTGCAGTATGTTTAAATTGAATTGTCATGATTAAAACTCCCTAATTAAGATTAAGTTAAGTTGAATGTCAGAATTTCCAAACATCATAAATTTGTTTATGACAGCCATTAGTCCGGAGGCGTCATAATTCCTTACAACTTTTTAAAAATAGCAGGTAAAGATGACCGTTAGATGTGGAAATTGTAAAGATTTCGTGATTGAATGCGCAGCATGGCTACTACGATAAATCAAAACTCTGATTGCAACCCGAATGATTGGCTTACCGCGCATGGCGATTATCTTTATCGTTTTGCACTGGTACGTTTGCGCGACACGCATCTGGCTGAAGACGCGGTGCAGGAAACCTTACTGGCTGCGCTCAAGAATAGCAGCAGTTTTACCGGAAAGTCTTCCGCACGTACCTGGCTCACCGGCATACTCAAACATAAGATCGTAGACCTGATACGTCATGCCCAGAAAGAACAGCCTTTATATGAAGATGACCCTGCAGAGGAAATGATGGAGCCGGGGATGGATGAGTTCTTTGATGATGCCGGGCATTGGGCTGAAAAGCCGTCTTCTCTGGGAGATCCTGCAAGATTGTTGGAGCAGCAGCAATTCTGGCATATATTGCAAAACTGTCTGGACCGTTTGCCGAAGAAACTGGCGCGGCTATTTATGTTGAGAGAAGTTGAAGAAGAAGATAATGAAACAATATGTAAGGAACTGGAAATTACGGCGACCAATGCATGGGTGATGCTTTATCGCTCGCGTATGGGGTTGCGAAAGTGCGTGGAAATGCACTGGGCGGAAAGGGGAGTTCATGATAAGGCGCTCGATTCTTAGGAGACTGGAAGTGAATTGCAAGGAAATTAGTCGTATCGCGTCTCAAGCCATGGATCGTCCGCTGACATTGCGGGAGCGTATCAGCGTGTGGATGCACTTGGGCATTTGCGATCCTTGCCGGCAGTTCGTCGCCCAGCTGCGTTTGCTGCGCGCAGTTTTGAAGCAGCAATCCCGCCACGCGGAAAATGACAGCAATGTCGTACTGTCGAATTCCGCGCGTGAAGTCATACGTGAAGCATTGCATCAACATCTACATTGAATCTTTTCATTATCTAAACTTAAAGGAGCATTAAAATGAACGCACAACAAAAAACTCTGGCAGTAGTTCTGGGTGGCGCTTTTGCCACGGCTCTGGCATTCTCCCCACTCGCGAATGCAGACCAAAACCCGTTCGCCATGAATGCGCTGGCCAAAGGTTATCAGGTCGCTGACGCCAAAGATGGCAAATGCGGTACTGGCAAGTGCGGTGCCAACAAAAAGAAAACGGATGGTTCCTGCTGTGCTGGTGGCGCAAGCATGAAAAAAGCCGATGGTTCTTGCTGTGCTGCTGCAGCCGCAGCAGATGGCAAGAAAGCGGATGGTTCTTGCAGCGCTGACATGAAGAAGGCTAAAGAAGGCAACTGCAAGCACTAATGCGTTGATCTTCTTTTAACTTTATTGATTTCTGGCTACCATGAATGCCAAAGCGCTTTTCGGCGCAGGGCTCGGCCTGAAGCGAGACTTGATGCCTCAGCTTCAGGCCGGTGTTCCTGCCTGTATCGATTTTTTCGAGATTGCGCCGGAAAACTGGATAGAGGTGGGCGGACGTTCCGCTAAACAACTGGCCTGGTTCGCCGAACGCTATCCGCTTGCAGCACATGGCCTGTCATTGTCTCTCGGCGGGCCTGATCCGCTGAACGAGGTGTTCTTGCAGCGTGTCAAAAGCTTTCTCGATCAGCACAGAATTCCACTTTATACCGAGCACTTAAGCTATTGCAGTGCCGATGGCTATCTGTACGACCTGCTGCCGATTCCTTTTACCGAAGAAGCGGTCAAGCATGTGGTAGCGCGCATACGTCGCACACAGGACATCCTTGAACGACGCATCGCGGTAGAGAACGCTTCCTATTACGTGCGTGCGCCCATCACCGAGATGGACGAGCTCGCTTTTATCCGCGCTGTACTTAGCGAGGCAGATTGCGACCTGCATCTGGACGTTAACAATATCTACGTCAACAGCATCAATTTTGGCTTCGACCCGCTCGCCATGTTGCGCGGCCTGCCGGGAGAGCGCATCGTCTATATTCATACTGCCGGGCATCTGCGCGAAGCCGAACACCTGGCGATAGATACGCATGGCGCGCCGGTGCTGGATCCGGTGTGGGATCTGCTGGATGAGACCTACCGCTTGTTCGGGGTGGCACCGACGCTGCTTGAACGCGACATGAATATCCCGCCATTGACCGAACTGGCTGCCGAGATCGAACATATCGCCCGCTTGCAGCGACATCACGCCGTGCGCGGGCGGGTTGCGGCATGAGTGCATTGCAAAGTTATCAGCGGCAATTCACGCGCCACATCCGCGATCCGCTGCATGTTTCCAGACCAAAAGGTGTGAACGCCCGCCGCATGGGGGTGTATACCGAGATCGTATTCAACAATCTGGCCGAGGTCGTGACCGCATGCTTCCCTGTGTGCCGCAGCATATTGGGAGTGCGGCTCTGGAACAGATTGCTGCGCCGCTTCTTTATCGAACATCAGTGTACCTCGCCGCTCTTCCGCCAGATACCCGAAGAGTTTTTGCGCTGGCTGGAAACGACGCAGGAGCATGAAACAATAAAAGAAAAACCGCCGGCATTTCTTTATAGTCTTGCGCATTATGAATGGATAGAAATGGCGCTGGCGTTTTCTGATGCCGTTGCCGGTGAGCATGATGCCGAGTCTGCGCCTGGTGAATTGCTGGTTAGGTGCCCGGTGCTGGCTCCGGCATTGGCGTTGTTATGCTACCCGTATGCCGTGCACCGCATTAATAAGCGGCATCAGCCCGAGCACCCTGATGACCAGCCCACTCATATCGTGGTATTCCGGCGCGCAGACGACATAGTGAAGTTCATCGTGCTCAATCCGGTCAGCGCTCGTTTGCTGGCATTGTTAACAACCGGGGAATTGAGCGGAGAGCAGGCCTTGCGACAGATTGCGGCAGAGATGCAGCATCCGAAACCGCAAGTGGTGATTGCTGGTGGGCTGGAGATCATGGAAGGGTTGCGTGCCGAAGGAGTGATTATTGGTGTTCTAGCAGTTACAAACAAGGGAGAAAAAAATGCATAAATTAGTATCGCTTTACTGCAAACTGGTGCGCATCGCAGAGTTCCTCGCACCTATCATTCCGCCATTGGCGTTACGTCTGATATTGGGTTGGGAGTACGGTGAGGCGGGCTATGAGAAATATACCGGCGAGAACTGGTTCGCCGACCTGACATTCCCATTCCCGTTCAATCTGGTTTCCGCCAATGTCAGCTGGGCAATCTCTACCTGGTTCGAATTACTTGGAGCCGTGGCATTAGTGCTGGGTCTGGCAGTTCGTTTTGCCAGCATTTCTCTGATTATATTGACTGTCGTCGCCATTTCCACCGTGCACTGGCCTATGCACTGGCATACATTGGGTGAGCTTTGGCGTGGTTATCGCATCATTGATGAGACCAACGATGGTTTTGGCAACTATAAATTACCGCTGATCTTTATCGTGATGTTCCTGCCGTTGATGTTTGGCGGTGCAGGCAAAGTCAGTCTGGATTATTTGCTGAGCCGTCGTTGCTGCAAAGGGTCAGGCAAATAAAACGGCAAGCCCTATTGTAGAAGCCCGATCGCTGAAGTTCATCTTCGCCTGAAAAAGTCTTGCATACCCTCTTCTTGGTAGATTGAAATGTCAGCGAGTGGTATAACAGAGTTTTAGGAGGGTTAGCAATGCGATTAAATATCTCACAAAAGATACTGGCTGGTTATCTGGCAGGTTTTATATTGCTGCTAGGCTTTGCCGGGCTTACTTTCGTTAATGGCAAACGTATTGAAGCGACTACTATCACGCTGGCACAGAATAAGCTGCCGGGCCTGATCGCTATTAACAATCTCAAAGACGGCTTCCAGACGCAGAAATCTCATTTGTATGAGTTTTATGCGACGGCAGATCGGGCTGCATTTGAAAAACGCTACCAGCAGGACATGGCGGATATGCAGAAGCAGTTGCAGAATGCGAGCACACTGCCGGAGTTTCATGACTATGAAACTGCATTGCACGGCATGATAGAAAATCAGCGTGCAATCACCCAAAAATTCTCGTCCGCGATTACCGCGCAGGAAGTGGATTGGGATCGCGTCCGCTCTGTGCTGGGAGAGTTCAGTGCCAGTACCGATGCTGCCAAGCAGCTACTCGACAAGCTCGTGCAATCCGTCTCTGATGAAACGCTCACCCTGGCTGGCACCTCCGGGCAACTCATCAACCAACTGATGACCGGCAGTCTGATTCTGGCGCTGATCGTATTCCTGGGAGTATTGGCAATGGCGTATCTCACGACGCGTTTTGTGACCAGCCCCTTTAATGCAATGAGCAAGTCGCTGGGTGAGATCGCCTCCACGCGCGACTTGACTCGCCGCCTTGGTCACAGTTCTGACGATGAAGTGGGTGATATCGCCAAAGCGGTCAATCACCTTCTGGCAGAATTCCAGCAACTGGCAAGTACGCTGGATAGAACCGCTCAGGGGCTCGGTGCCACAGTGAATTCCTTATCCAGAGTGGCAGACACTACCACCAAGGCGGTGCTGCAACAGAACGTGCAGATACAGGCGATTGATACCGGAGCGAAAGACATCGCCGCCAAAGTGGATCTGATCGCAAATAAAGCAGGGATGGCAGCAGAAAGGGCAGGCAGTTCCGCAAAAGCTTCACAGCAGGGCAGGGAAGTCGTGGCGAACAGTAGAAACTCGATCGCCAGTCTGGCTGAAGAAGTGCAATCAACGGCAAATGTGATTCTGCAGCTTGAGGAAGACTCACGCAAGGTCACCAATGTACTTTCCATGATCCGCGATATTGCCGATCAAACCAATCTGCTGGCACTGAATGCAGCGATTGAGGCCGCTCGTGCAGGTGAGGCTGGTCGGGGTTTCGCAGTGGTGGCTGATGAAGTAAGAAAGCTTTCGCAGAGTACAAGTGGTGCAACCAAGGAAATTGACCAGATCATGGCCAGCTTGCGCAACATGGCGCAAGAAGCCGCTGAATTGATGCAGCAGGCGCATACCCATGCGGATACCAGCGTGGAAGTGGCGCGTGAAGCGGAAGCAAGGTTGCAGGAGATCCAGGAATCAGCACAGCATATTTATATGGTCAACAGCGAGATCGATGTGGTGACGCGCGATCACCAGATGGAAGTCCAGGCCATACGCGGGCGTGTCGCTGAGATTGAGGGTGGCGCTGCAGCCAATCAAAGTCATGTTGAAGTCCTCAACACCACAACCAAAGAAATCGCTGCCATTGCTGAAAACTTGCGGTCTCAGATCAGCTTGATTCGGTTTTAGGACATGATTCGATTAGGATGAATTGCGCATATCATCATCCACAATTGCAGCAAGCGCATCTGGTGAAAAGTAAAACCCAAGTGAAAACATAGAGGTTGCAGCCGGTATTTGCGATACTTATGTAAGTTTTTACTTTATTTTGCTACTTTCCCCGTGATAGACTTCCCTATCAGCCTTGATGTGCTTGGTTTTGTGTTGTGCACGGCAAGTCGGTTTGCGCCCTGAAGGATAGCCACAAATGAATATGCAGAAATTTTACGGTAGTAACTCGCGCGAGGCCATGGATATGGTGCGTGAGGCTTTAGGCGGTGATGCTCTGATCCTTTCTAACCGCAAAGTCAAGGACGGGGTCGAGATTGTTGCAGTGGCTGGCAGTGAAGTTGATAACGTCACCTATCAAAAGCCGACTCCCCCTGCAGAAAAAGCCAAGCCTGCCGCCAAGCCCATGTTCGGCGCCGAAGCGATTGCCGCCATTCTCAATCATCGTGAAGAGCTCGATGAGTCTGAGCTAACAGTCAATAAGTTTTCCAGCAAAATAGCCGCAAACCAGAACGCGCCTGCGGCGAAAGCGATTGCCGAAAAAGAACCGCGTGCCAAGAAGCCACGTGTAGCCAGTAGTCAGGAAGCAGCACCGGCAGGCCAGTCAAGAAAACCCAGGTGGGAAATACAACCCGATGAGTTGCCGGATGAAGAGCCTATCCCCGAACTGAATTCTGCCGTGGCCGGCATGGCTTTCGAGATCAAGCATCTGCGTAGTCTGCTCGAAGGTCAGCTATCAGGATTCGCCTGGGGCGAGCTGGCGCGACGTGATCCGATCAAAGCCGAACTGTTACGCGCCTTGTTCGGTGCCGGATTCAGCCCGGCGCTCTCCCGCAAACTGGTAGATGCCTTGCCCTTGGGGCTGGATTTCGAGCGTGGAATCAAATGGTTGAAGGCTGCCATCACGCATAATCTGAAAGTGGATGACACCGAGTCCGATGTCATTGAGCGCGGAGGTGTGGTCGCCCTCGTAGGGCCTACGGGAGTTGGAAAGACCACTACGGTTGCCAAACTGGCAGCGCATGCAGTATTGAGATTCGGTGCGTCCAATGTGGCATTGCTCTCTACCGACAGTTATCGCATCGGCGCGCATGAACAACTAAGGATATATGGACGTATTTTGAACGTCCCTGTGTATGCGATCAAGGAAGAGTCAGAGCTTGATATGACTCTGGCGGATCTGCAACGCAGCCATCTGGTACTGGTGGACACGGTAGGCATGAGCCAGCGCGACCGCAATATTCCGGATCAAATCAGATTCCTGTGCGGTGATAATCGCCAGGTCAAGCGCCAGCTTATTTTGCCGGCGACCGCCCAGGGTGTGACGCTGGATGACATTGTCAGGGCCCATCAGGGAGTAGGTTTGGACGGTTGCATTCTGACCAAGGTGGATGAGTCGGTGTCATTGGCACCAGCGATTGATTGCCTGATCCGCCATGGTTTGAAACTGCATTACGTCACCAACGGTCAGCGCGTTCCAGAGGATATCCGTACGGCGAACGCTGCATATCTCGTAGACAGGGCATTCAAAGGTCAATCAAGCGGAGCCATGCAACTCAATCAGGAAGAAATGGTGCTGCAAGGCGACTGGACCGGGACGGGAGATTTGTTTGGCTAGAGTCAGCACCGATCAGGCGCAGGGCTTGCGTCAGTTATTCGCAGCCGAGGAGGTGCGCGTGGTTGCGCTGACCGGGCGTCATAGCCAAAGTGTCGCTGCAGCGCTGGCGTTGGCGCTTACGGCGCAGAATAATAAAGTGATGCTGGTGGATGAAGAGTTGTGTGCAGGCGGAGAGCATCCTTTGTTGGGTGGCGCTGTGGCCATGGATGTAGGACAGGTTTTGCGTGGCAAAAAAGAGCTGCACGATATCGTTCTGACCGAGGCGGGCATCACTTTGCTACCCGCAGATACGGTGCGTATCGAACGTAATATGGAAGCGGCACGGCTGGAATTGATCGATGCCTTCCATGCATTTTCTGTCGGATTCGATTTCGTAGTGATCCACGCCGCACCGGACCTGCAAAGGCATGGCCTTGGTTTTGCGCTGGCCGCACCTGAGGTGATTGTGCTGTGTGATGCGAGCGGGGATGGTATTACCAACGCCTACCGTCATATCAAGACTTTGACTAGAATGGGCGGTGAACGGCACTTTATGATGTTGTTTCGCGACGTAAGCGAGTCCGTGGCCAAGACCATGTTCCATAAGCTGGCGGCTGTGTGCCGTCAATACTTGAAACTGAAGCTGGATTTTTCGTGCGTATTGTCCTCAGATAGTATGGTTGCAGCGGAAATGTTGGAAATGCTGGCGCTGGATATGATGCATAGCCCGGCGCCCAGTGTGGAAAATGGCAGTCGCTTTGATATATTTATGTGCCGCCTGCTGAATACTACGAGCAGTAGTGTCGCGGCAGTTTAGTAAGCAATATGGCCCTGAAATTTGCAATAGAGCGTTCAGCTGCTGATTATTCATTGCTGGTAAAGCGCATCGCATACACGCTTGCCGCGCGGTTGCCAGCCAGTGTGCAGATAGATGATCTGGTTCAGGCAGGAATGATAGGTTTACTTGACGCGCTGAATAATTTTGACGAAACTCAAGGCGCGCAGTTTGAAACCTATGCTTCACAGCGCATTCGTGGAGCAATGCTTGATGAGTTGAGAGAGATAGACTGGGTACCGCGGTCGGTACGTAAAAATGCGCGTGATATAGAACGTGCCATCTCCGCGTTACAGCAACAACTTGGCAAAGCGCCTACAGAGCAGCAAATAGCGGTTTATATGGAGTTGACGTTACACGAATATCAGGCGATGCTTACAGATGCACGCGGCCATCAACTCGTGTACTATGAGGACTTTCAGAACGATGATGATGCGGGGCCGGTAGAGCTTAACTTAAGTGATGGCCGTGCAGGGCCCTTTGGGGTAATGCAGGACGAGGGGATGCGTCAGGCGTTGATTTTAGCGATTGAAGAGTTGCCGGAACGTGAAAAAATGGTCATGGCAATGTATTATCAGGAAGAACTTAATCTGAAAGAAGTGGGAGCGGTACTTGATGTTTCGGAGTCGCGGGTGTGCCAGATTCACTCTCAGGCCATCATGCGCTTACGTGCCAAGCTTAAAGACTGGATCGGACAATAAATATGAATAATTCTCGCTTAGACCTTACAACAATTCTGGGGATACTCCTCGCATTCAGTGCCATCATAGGGGGGCAAGTATTGGAGGGCGGGCATGTCGGGTCCCTGCTCCAGATCACAGCATTCTGTATCGTATTCGGCGGTACCATAGGCGCAACCATGATTCAGTTCACTCCGCCCGTGTTTTTCCTGGGGATAAAATTGGTAGGTTGGGTATTCTTCACTCCAAATATCGTCCATGACGAAGTGGTTGAACAAGTGGTGGGCTGGGGTAACACCGCACGTCGCGGCGGCCTGCTTTCTCTGGAGCCGCTGTTGGCTGAGATGAATGATCCTTTCATGCGCAAGGGCCTGCAAATGCTGGTAGACGGCGCCGAGCCCGAAAAACTGCGTGAAATGATGGAAGTGGAAATGGATGCCTACGACGAACACTACCGTCTGGCATCGAAAGTATGGGAGGCTGCAGGTGGTTACTCCCCTACCATCGGGATTCTGGGTGCCGTGCTGGGTCTGATCCACGTGATGGAAAACCTCTCCGACCCGACTAAGCTGGGTGCAGGTATCGCCGTTGCGTTCGTTGCAACTGTTTACGGTGTGGGTGCAGCCAACTTGTTCTATCTGCCATTCGCCAACAAGATCAAAGCCATCATCGGCCGCGAAATGGTGAAGCGTGCGATGATCGTGGAAGGCCTGGTAGCAGTGGCCAATGGCGATAACCCAAGGCTAATCGAAACCCGTCTGCGCGGCTTTATCGCAGAATGATTGTTTAGTTAAACTAAGTTCACCTAATCATGGCACGCAAGCAAAAGCACGAAGAACACGAAAACCTTGAACGTTGGCTGGTTTCCTACGCCGACTTCATTACATTGCTATTTGCTTTCTTTGTGGTGCTGTATGCCTTGTCCAGCATGAACACCAGCAAATACAAAGCACTGGCAGAGTCTATCCGTGCCTCTTTTGATTATTCGCAAAGTCCTGACAATATGCCCAAGCCGGGCAATACTTCGCAAGGTGCAACGACTGTAACGATTGCGCCACGTCAGCCCGAAATTGCACCAGCAGAAGAGATGAAAAAGCAGCAACAGCGTGAAAGCATGAAAGCGATCGCGTCTGATGTGCAGCAGGCATTGGAAACCCTGGTAAGAGAAGGCAAGGTGCAGGTGACCGAGACCGCCAGAGGGATTTCGATCGAGATCAATGCCAGCGTATTGTTTGATACGGCAAAAGCAGACCTGCACAATGAATCGATCTCAGCCCTCAGCGCAGTAGCCCAGGTGCTGGCAAAAGACAACCATCAAATCCAGGTTGAAGGGCATACCGATAACGAGCCTATCAGCTCGGTTGTGTTCCCGTCCAACTGGGAGCTTTCAGCCGCACGTTCAGGCAGCGTCATCAGGCTGTTCGAAAAGAATGGTGTTGATGGCGCACGCATGGTTGCCATAGGTTATGCAGATAAACGTCCGGTTGCGCCTAATGACACGCCGGAGTCACGTTCGCGTAATCGCCGCGTGACCATCATGGTGCTGGCTGAAAAAGATAATGGTGGCCAGGGTACTGGATTAGCCCCCGATGTGAGAGCTGCCATCGTGCCGCTTGGAGCCGCAGCGGTAGTTACTGGAAAGTAAGTAATCTGGCCTTTAATTTCCCCGGCCAAAATTACCAATAGTATTAATTTTTCTGCACAGTCAAACCGGCTATTGCCTGATCAGGCTTTGCCGATTATCCCGCGTACATTGCTGGATTGCGGCGTGCCTGCGGGACGTCCGCTTGGCCCATACAGATTTGCTTGATTGACAGCTGCCAGCAGTACGGAAAGAGTACGCTCAGTGAGTTGCAGGCGCGTGTATATGAGTTTTCCGTTGACTTCATTGATGTGTTGAATCTCTGCAGCAATGGTCATGAGAGATTTCCAGGTCTTGCTTGCAGCGCCGCCGGTTTCACGGATCCATTTCTGCATGCCGTCTTTATCCGGGGTAAATCCCAACGCTTTTATTCTGGCGATGCGATGTTCCGCAATCGTATTCAATTGCTCGGCTGACGCATTCTTTTGTTCGGTGATTTTAGCAAGCAGATCAACATTGCCGTCGATCAAGGCTTGTTGTTCAGACAGCAGGACTTTCTTGAATGCCTCACAGCCGTTGAGTTCAGCTGCTATTCCATCGGCTATTTGCTGATTTACGACAGTACTATCAATCAAACTACTAAGCCTGTTCCTGCATTAAGTCTCGAGCTGTATCAAGCAACTTCTCGGCGATCATCTGCGGCGTTATTTGGAACTTGCCTTCTGCAATTGCCTGCTTCAGCGCAGCGACTCTTGCGGCATCGAATCCGGAAGATTGTTGTGCGCTCTGTTCCAGAGCCTGGATCTTGGCGGCAGCATCAGACAAACTGACGGTACTGGCGTTACTCGTCTGAGTGCTAACGCTTTTTTCTGTGCGCGAACCCTGACTGCTTGAGCCAGTAAGCGCGGTGGTGATGGATGATGAGTCAATTTTCATAATGCAATACCTCTTTGTGCTAGTTCAAATACCACACTGTACGATTTTGTTAACGGCAACCTCACGCATAACTTTAGTACTTTTTAGCGGCAACTTTGTCTGCACCTTCTTTATGGAAACAACTTTCCCGGATTAAGTATAGACCTAGAATCAAAAGTTGTCTTTATTTTTTTCATTAGATTTATAGTAATAGGGTCAATTTCCTGGTCTACAAAAGGCATTTTTGCACTGCCTACCCCATGTTCACCTGAGAGTGTGCCCCCCAGACCCAAAACCAAACTGAACACTTCAGCCAGACAACGTTCGGCTCTATGCATCTCTTCAGTATCATCCGGATTCACCAGCAGATTGACGTGGATATTGCCATTGCCCGCATGCCCGAAATTGACATTGGCGATCTGATATTGCGCGGACAGGTCTTCCAGTCCCTTTAACAACTGCGGCAAACGGGAAACCGGTACTGCAATATCCTCATTTATTTTTTTCGGGGCAATATCGCGTAATAGCGGCGATAAAGCTTTACGTGCGGCCCATAGCGCTTCAGTGTCGTGCGCCGGTTGCGCCAGTATCAGCCCATCTACCTGACAGGCTTTGATAATGGCCTCTGATGCAGCTGGCAATTCGCTGGCTGCGCCATCTACTTCTATCATCAGAAATGCCTTGGCAGCCTCCGGCAACATGCCTGGATGTCGGTTGCGTATCAGGTTCAACGCGCCATTATCAAGAAATTCCAGAGCACTGGGGATGAAAGGTTGCGCCATGATCGCAGCAATCGCATGCGCGCAGCTTATGGTATCTTCAAATTGGGCGGTAATGCCTGCCGTTGCGTGCGGCAATGGGGTCAGCTTGAGCGTCGCTTCGGTAATGATGGCGAGCGTGCCTTCAGAGCCGATGATCAGTCGCGTCAGATCGTAGCCCACCACGCCTTTGGTCGTATTACAGCCTGTGCGTATTATTTCGCCGTTACCTGTGACTGCTTTCAGCCCCAAAACATGGTCACGTGTGACGCCGTACTTCACCGCATGCGGGCCGGCAGCACAAGTAGCGAGGTTGCCGCCTATGGTGCAGTAAGCAGCACTGGAAGGATCGGGCGGCCAGAAGAAACCATGTGCTTTAGCCGCAGTTTGCACTTCCTGATTCAGCACCCCCGGTTCACAGACGATCATCTTGTTAGCCGGGTCCACCTTGAGTATGCGGTTCATGCGCTCCAAGGACAGCACGATGCCGCCTTGCTCAGGCTGGCTGCCACCTGCTGTGCCTGTGCCGCGACCACGAGCAGTGAGGGGTATCTGATAATGATTGCAGAGCTGTACGACGGCCTGGATTTCTTCCGCACTCAGCGGAAACACTACCGCTTGCGGCGGGAAGAAGCGGCGCGAGTTATCGTATGCATATGCGTAACAATCCACCGGGTCGGTGAATAGGCGCTCCTCAGGCAGAATGCCGGTCAATCCAGCAAGGATATCTGGCGCGAGCATGTCCGCTTATTTCTTACGGATGTACAGATCGGTAATGGTGCCTTCCGCCATTTCAGCGGCGAAGGCAACCGTTTCTGAAAGCGTGGGATGCGAATGTATGGTCAAAGACAGATCCTCGGCATCTGCACCCATTTCTATAGCGAGCATGGCTTCAGCCAGCAACTCTCCGGCATTGACGCCGACGATGCCGGCGCCTATTACGCGTCTGGTCTGCTTATCCAGAATCAGCTTGGTAGCACCTTCTGCACGGCTAATGGATAATGCTCTGCCGCTTGCAGCCCAGGGGAAAGAAGCTTTCTCTATCTCCAGGCCTTTTTCCTTGGCTTCAGTCTCGGTCATTCCGGCCCATGCCACTTCCGGGTCAGTATAGGCGACGGATGGGATAGCCAACGCCTGGAATTCTACCTTGTGACCCGAAATCACTTCTGCAGCCACTTTGCCCTCGTGCGTAGCCTTATGCGCCAGCATCGGTTGGCCCACGATGTCGCCGATGGCGAAAATATGCGGGACATTGGTACGCATCTGTTTGTCCACTGCGATAAAACCGCGTTTGTCCACAGCCACCCCGGCATCCTCTGCGCCTATATTGTGCCCGTTCGGGCGCCGCCCGATCGCCACCAGCACTCTATCGTAGACCTGCGGGTCTATGGCATTCTCGCCTTCGAAACTGACATGGATGCCGTCGTCTTTGGCTACTATGGAACTGACCCTGGTGCTGAGCATGATCTTCTCAAAACGCTTTTCCATGCGTTTCTGCAGTGGCCTGACAAGATCGCGGTCGCAACCCTGTATCAGCCCATCCGTCATTTCAACTACCGATACTTTGGAGCCGAAGGCATCGTATACCGTGCCCATTTCCAGTCCGATGATACCGCCACCTATTACCAGCATGCGGTTCGGGATGTCTTCAAGTAACAACGCTCCGGTGGAATCCATGATTCTGGGGTCATCCGGTACATTGGGTATCTTGCTGGCCTGCGAACCGGCAGCGATGATGGCGTTGTCAAAACCGATAGTGGTACTTTTGCCGTCAGCATCGACCACTTGCAACTGGTTGCTGGCAGTGAATTTACCCACGCCGTGCACCACTTGTATATTACGTTGCTTGGCCAGTTGTACCAGACCACCGGTGAGCTTGCTCACCACTTCCTTGTTTTTCCATTCGCGCAACTTGGAAAGCTCGATCACCGGACGGCCGAAATCGATGCCGTGCGCAGCCATCTCTTCTGCTTCAGTCACCACTTTTGCTGCATGCAATAAGGCTTTGGACGGGATGCAGCCTACGTTCAGGCATACGCCTCCCAGTGACGGGTAGCGCTCCACCAGCACCACCTTCTTGCCCAGATCGGCAGCGCGGAAAGCCGCGGTATAGCCCCCCGGGCCTGCGCCCAGTACCAGTACTTCGGTCTGGATGTCGCTGGTGCCGGAGAATTGGGGAGTAGCAAGCTGGGGTGCAGGAGCTGATGCTTCAGAAGCTGGCGATACAGGTTCCGCCCTTTCTGCCGCCGCCACAGGGGCTGGCGCCGGGCTTGTTGCGGATGCCTGATCCGTAACGCCCAGATTCTGCACTTCAAGCAGCAGGATCAGCGAGTCTTTGGCGACCTTGTCTCCTACCTTCACCCTGATTTCTTTCACAGTGCCGGCGTGGGAAGAAGGGATATCCATCGAGGCCTTGTCGGATTCGAGCGTGATCAGGCTGTCTTCCCTGGCGATGACATCACCGGGTTTCACCAGTACTTCAATCACATCTACACTATCGAAATTGCCGATATCGGGGACTTTTACTTCAACTATTTGACTCATGTATGACCTTTACAACAAGAGCCTGCGCACATCGGATAACATCATGCGCAAGTGGCTGGTAAAGCGCGCGCCGTCTGCTCCATCAATCACACGATGGTCATATGAAAGCGAAAGCGGCAAAATCAGGCGCGGCTCAAAATTTTTGCTGGTAGCGTTGTACACCGGCTGCATGGACGAACGCGATACCCCCAGGATAGCGACTTCAGGGCAATTAATAATGGGCGTGAACATGGTACCGCCTATGCCGCCCAGGCTGGATACTGTAAAGCAACCGCCCTGCATTTCCTCAATCTTGAGTTTACGTTCACGCGCTTTGGCCGAGAGTTCTGCCAGGTCGCGGGCGATATCCATGACATCCTTGCTATTGACGTCACGCACCACCGGCACCACCAGACCATCCGGAGTATCGCATGCAAAACCGATATGGAAGTACTGCTTGAGTATCAGGCTGTCGCCTTCTGGCGACAGGGACGCGTTGAAGTTGGGGTAAGTGCGCAAGGCATTGACCACCGCCTTCATCAGGAACGCAAGCAGCGTGAGTTTGACGCCGCGTTTCTCCGCGTCGGCCGCCATGGATTTACGGAAGTCCTCCAGATCGGTAATGTCGGCTTCGTCGAACTGGGTGACGTGCGGTGCAGTGACCCAGTTGCGATGCAGGTTGGCACCCGCCAGTTTTTTGATGCGTGACAGCGGCTTGGTTTCGGTGGCACCGAACTGACTGAAGTCGATGACAGGCATCGCCAATGCAGACAGACTGGAACCCATGGTCTCGGAGCGCGGTTTCGCGAGTTCCCCTTTGACGAAAGCTTGTACGTCGCTTTGCAGGATACGGTTTTTTGCACCACTACCCGATACCAGACTCAGGTTAACGCCCAACTCACGAGCAAATTTGCGTACCGAGGGGCTGGCATGCGCCAATTTGCCGGCAGCGCCTGCAGTACTGGCAGCCATAGGATTAGGCATGGCTTGTGGCTGGATCACCTTGGGAGGTTCCGCTACCGGCCTTGAGGGTTCCGGGATAGGGACTGGCTTTTCATCCACTTTCACCGTAGACACCATGGGTGTGGCACTCGGTTGTGCGGCAGGTTTTTCAGCAACCGGAGCGGTATCGCTGGCATCCATCACCAGAATCAATCCGCCTTGTGCGGCCTTGTCGCCCACTTTCATTTTGACTTCCTTGACCACCCCTGCGAACGGCGCGGGAATATCCATGGAGGCCTTGTCCGACTCCAGCGTGATCAGCGAATCGTCTTTAGCGACGGTGTCGCCCGCTTTCACCAGTACATCAATCACATCCACACTATCAAAATTGCCGATATCGGGGACGAGAACGTCTTGTAATGCCATTTTCGTCTCCTTATATGGTGGTTGGGTTAGGGCGGTTAGCGTTGATCTGGTACTTCTTGATGGCTTCGGCTGCCTTGCTCGCTGGCAACTTGCCAGCGTCGGCCAGGGCTTTCAATGCAGCCAGTACCACATAGTAGCGATCCACTTCAAAGAAGCTGCGCAAAGCTTCGCGCGAGTCCGAGCGGCCGTAACCGTCGGTACCCAGCGTCACGTAAGGCTGGGTGATGAAGTTGCGTATCTGGTCGGCAAACGAACGCATGTAATCGGTAGAGGCAATGACCGGGCCTTCCGCTTTACTCAGTAACTTGCTCACGTAACTTTCCCTGGCTTTCTTGTCCGGATTCAACATGTTCCAGCGTTCCACGTCTATGCCTTCGCGGCGCAACTCGGTAAAGCTGGTCACGCTCCATACATCTGCGGAAACCCCCCAGTCCTGCTCCAGCAGTTCGGCTGCCGCGATCACTTCGCGCAGAATCACACCGCTGCCCATCAGTTGTACTTTCGGGCCTTTGGCCTTGGATTTGCTGAACGCATACATGCCCTTGAGGATGCCTTCTTCCGCACCTTTGGGCAGCGCTGGATGGCTGTAATTCTCGTTCATCAGGGTGATGTAGTAATACACATCTTCCTGATTCTGTACCATGCGCCGCAGACCCTCTTGAATAATCACGGCCAATTCGTAAGCGAAAGTCGGATCGTAAGATACGCAGTTGGGGATAGTGGCTGACATCAAATGGCTATGACCATCTTCGTGCTGCAAACCTTCGCCGTTCAAGGTGGTGCGTCCGGCAGTAGCGCCCAGCAAAAAGCCGCGCGCCCGGCTGTCGCCTGCCGCCCATGCCAGATCGCCGATGCGCTGGAATCCGAACATGGAGTAGAAGATGTAGAACGGGATCATCTGCACACCGGTCACGCTGTATGCAGTCGCCGCCGCCAGCCAGCTTGAGAACGAACCCGCTTCGTTGATACCTTCTTCCAGTATCTGTCCGTCCTGCGATTCCTTGTAGAACATCACCTGGTCTGAATCCTGCGGCTCGTACAACTGGCCGACCGAGGAATAGATGCCCAACTGGCGGAACATGCCTTCCATGCCGAAAGTACGTGCTTCGTCAGGCACGATGGGCACCACATATTTGCCGATCTGCTTGTCGCGTACCAGCGTGGAAAGAATGCGCACGAAAGCCATGGTGGTGGAGATCTCGCGCTCGCCCGTTGCACCCAGCATGTTGTCGAAGGCGGATAATTCGGGGACTACCAGTTCATTGCCTTTACGCCTGCGTTTCGGCATGTGACCGCCCAGCGCCGTGCGCCGCTGCTCCATGTATTTCATTTCCGGAGAATCTGCGGCAGGTCTGTAAAACGATAATTGCTCAACTTGTTCGTCGGTGATGGGCAGATCGAAACGGTCGCGGAAAGTCTTGAGCGAAGCGATATCCATGCTCTTCTGCTGGTGCGTGATGTTCTGGCCTTCGCCTGCTTCACCCATGCCGTATCCCTTGACCGTCTTGGCCAGAATAACGCTGGGTTGACCTTTATGCTGCGTGGCAGCGGCATATGCGGCATAGACTTTGTGCGGGTCGTGGCCGCCACGGTTCAGACGCCAGATGTCGGCATCCGACATGGCAGCGACCATTTCCTTCAGCTCAGGATATTTGCCGAAGAAATGCTCGCGGGTATAAGCGCCGCCTTTGGCCTTGAAGTTCTGGTATTCGCCATCCACGCATTCTTCCATGCGCTTCTTCAGAATTCCGTCCTTGTCCATCGCCAGCAATGGATCCCAATATGAGCCCCAGATCACTTTCAGCACATTCCAGCCGGAGCCACGGAAATCGGCTTCCAGTTCCTGAATGATCTTGCCGTTACCGCGCACCGGGCCGTCAAGTCGTTGCAGATTGCAGTTAATGACAAAAATAAGGTTATCCAGTTTTTCGCGAGAAGCCAGCGAGATCGCACCCAGCGATTCCGGCTCGTCCATCTCGCCATCGCCGCAGAATACCCATACCTTGCGGTCAGAAGTGTCGGCGATGCCGCGGTTATGCAGGTACTTGAGGAAACGAGCCTGATAGATACCCGCAATAGGCCCCAGACCCATGGAGACGGTAGGGAATTGCCAGAAATCCGGCATCAGCCATGGATGCGGGTAACTGGAAAGGCCATTGCCGCCTGTTTCCTGACGGAAGTTGGACATCTGCTCTTCGCTGATACGTCCTTCAAGAAAGGCACGGGCATAGACGCCAGGTGAGGAATGACCCTGGAAATAAATGCAATCGCCGCCGAAGTTGTCCGTTGCGGCACGGAAAAAGTGGTTAAAGCCTACGTCATACAAAGTAGCAGCAGACTGGAAGCTGGCGATGTGACCACCCACCCCGGGAGATTTTTCGTTGGCGCGCAACACGGTCATCACTGCATTCCAGCGGATCAGTGCACGGATACGACGTTCCATGTCCGGGTCGCCGGGCAGCTTTTGCTGCATGTGCGCTGGTATGGTATTCACATACCCTGTGGTGGCGTTGTACGGCAAATAGGCGCCGGAGCGACGTGCCTTGTCGATCAGATTCTCCAGTATAAAGTGCGCGCGTTCTGTCCCCTCCTGTTCAAGAACGGCGGCAATGGCATCAAGCCATTCCTGGGTCTCTTGAGGGTCAATATCGTGCGTTGCCGGGGTATCCGCCATCTGGTGCTCTCCTGAGGTTATTCTGCATCCGCCTTATAAAGCGCTGTTGCTATACACTAACGTAAATTTAGGCGAACTAAGTGATAGAGATGAAAAAGTAATGCCAGTAAGTACCCATTTTCGCTTTATTGAGAGTTCCGGTCAAGGTTAAACTAGGTTTGGAAGGCCATTAATGAGCACAAAAATTATTTATAATCATGGTCATATATCATATATACAAGTTGAAAAGGCGAGTCATAGCTTATACATATTACCCCCATCAAAACTAAATGACTTGCCCCTGGCGGAAGTTTTTGCGGCGCGCATGAAGCGCCGCAAGCTTAAATATGAAGATCTGGCCAAAACCCCGTTGACTGCCGATCTGCCACATGGCGGTCTGGCAAGCTGGGTAGTGCTGGATGATAAGAAATCCGTATTCGAGCGCCAGACAGCGTTGCGCAAAGCGTTGCAACCATTGCTGGATGAATATCCCGATACCCTCACCATTGCGTTGTGCGGTAACCATGGCAAAGAACACGCCGAAATGGCGGTTTATGTGGCACTGGTCAATAGTGCCGAGTTACCCACCCGCAAGAAAAAAAATGAGTTCAGACCCCTAAAAACCATCTCGGTATTTGGTACAAAGAAAGATAGCGCAAAGCCCGACGACACCTTCATCCGCGCAGTGGTGCAGGGTAATACGCTGACACGCCAGCTCACCATGTTGCCGCCTAATGATCTGACTCCCGGCATCTACCGCGAAAAAGTGAAAGCAATGGCGGCGGAGCACGGCTGGAAGCATGAAGAATTTGATATGAAGCAGTTGCGCAAAATGGGTGCGGGTGCTTTTGTGGCGGTAGCGCAAGGTTCCGACCCCCTTGATGCCGCTATTGTGCATCTGACCTATACGCCGAAAAGAAGCCGGAAGCACATCGCCCTTGTGGGTAAAGGCATCTGTTTCGATACCGGCGGCCACAATCTCAAACCCGCACGTTATATGAACGGCATGCACGAGGATATGAACGGTTCTGCAGTCGCGCTGGGCATATTGCTGGCAGCCACTGCTGCCAAATTGCCGGTGAAGATAGATTGCTGGCTGGCGATCGCGCAAAATCACATCAGCGCCAGGGCGTACAAGCAGAATGACGTGATCACGGCATTGAACGGCACCACCATAGAGATCGTGCACACCGATGCAGAAGGGCGCATGGTGCTGGCTGATACGTTGACGCTGGCTTCCCGCCTGAAGCCGGAGCTGATCATGGACTTCGCCACGCTTACCGGCAGCATGGCGGTGGCGCTGGGCGACCGCTACAGCGGCATACTGGGGAATGATCCGGAGTTGCTCTGTAAAGCCGTGGGTATCGGCAGCCTTGTTGGCGAGCGGATTTGCGCCTTTCCGTTCGATGCCGATTATGAAGCCGATCTGGACAGCAAGATCGCCGATATAAAACAATGTACGCTGGATTCTGAAGGTGACCACATTCTTGCCGCGCGTTTTCTTGCCAGGTTCATCGTCGGCGATATCCCCTGGCTGCATATGGACTTGTCTTCCAGCAACCGCAAGGGCGGACTGGGCGCGGTAGCCAGCGATGTCACCGGATTCGGGGTGGCGTTGGCTGTATCCCTGATTTCCAAGCTTATTTGATATGCGTCTGACATTTTGCGGCGCAGCAGGCGAGGTGACCGGCTCATGCTATTTGGTGGATACCGGTTCGGTAAGATTCCTGGTGGATTGTGGCATGTTTCAGGGTGGACGCAATGCTGATCTCAAGAACCATCAGTTCCCACCGTTCGATGCGCGCAGCATAGATTTTGTGCTGTTGACCCATGCTCATATCGACCACTCCGGCATGTTGCCCAGATTGGCGGCGATGGGATTTAAAGGCAAGGTTTACGCTACCCAGGCTACCATAGAGTTGCTGGATGTAATGCTGCGCGATAGTGCGCATATCCAGATAAAAGAGGCCGAATGGGCGGAACAGCACCCGCGTCGGCACGGACATGCACTGATCCAGCCGCTATATCAGATGGCCGACGTTGAAGCAGTGATGCAGCAAGTGCAGCCAGTAAGCTACGACACTGACATTCATCCCCACCCGGAGGTCAGATGCAAATATGTCGATGCGGGACACATCCTGGGGTCGGCAGTGATTGAAGTCTGGGTAGCCGGTAACAAGATCGTGTTCTCCGGTGATCTCGGACAGCCCAAGCGCCCAATACTGCGCGACCCGACACCGGTAAATGAGGCGGATATCGTGCTGGTGGAATCCACCTATGGTAATCGTCTGCATAAGAATCTGGACGATACGCTGGAGGAGTTTGTGCAGGCGGTGAAGGAAACCCTGGCGCGCCGCGGTAACATCATCATGCCGGCTTTTACCGTAGGGCGTACCCAGGAAATCCTGTATTTTTTAATTCAATTGACCCGCCAGCGTCGGTTACATGATCTAAAGATATATGTCGATTCACCCATGGCATTGGCTGCAACCGAAATCACCATGCGTCACATCGAGCTGTTCAATCAGGAGGCTCAGGAAATGCTGGCCTGGGGTAAGGAGCGGCGCCAGCAATTGCCGGACATCCGTTTCGTGCAGGATGTCAGCGAGTCTATTGCGCTCAATGACATCCGTTCAGGGGCCATCATTATTTCCGCCAGCGGCATGTGCGATGCCGGGCGCATCAAACATCACCTGCGGCATAATCTGAGCCGGCCTGAATGCAGCGTGATCATCACAGGATTTCAAGCCATGGGGACTTTAGGCAGACGTCTGGTTGACGGCGCCAGGGTGGCTACCCTGTTTGGTCAGGAGATTGCTGTACGTGCCAGCATACATACCATAGGCGGGCTCTCCGCCCATGCCGACCAGGATGGCTTGCTGCACTGGCTCGGCCAATTCAGCAAACCGCCGCAACATGCTTATGTGGTGCATGGTGAATTATCCACAGCGCAACTATTCTGCGGACTGGTCCAACAACGGTTGGGCTGGGATGCCAACGTCCCCGCCGAGAACGAAACTGTGGAAATCCAGTCTAGAGTGGATGGCCAAAACCATTAACTTCTATCACCATCTCCCTGCACTAGAGTCTTTTGCCGAAGCCACGGACGGCAATCTGCATACGGATGTCCCTAACGACTGGTGGATCGTGATCGCCGATGTGATCGGTTCCACCAAAGCCATAGAAGCCGGTGCCTACAAAAGCGTTAACACGGTAGGCGTGGCCTGTATCGCAGCGGTAATGAATGTTGATCGCGCCATCAGCCTGCCGTTTGTGTTTGGTGGCGATGGTGCCACTTTTGCAGTGCCTGAGGCTATACGCGAGCGGGTGATGAAGGCTTTGCGTCAGGCGCAATGGCTATCACGCGAAAGTTTCGGTCTGGGCCTGCGTGTCGGTCTGGTACGTGTCGAGGGCATGGTGAAGGCCGGCTACTGGGTAAAGCTTGCCAAAGTACGTTTGTCGCCGCATATGACGCAACCCACTTTTTCAGGTCGCGGTTGGGAAGAGGCGGAAAGGTTGGTGAAAATGCCGGAAGCGGCGCAGGTTTTACGGGTGCAAGAGGACGATGGTGAAATGGAAGGCAGCTTCGAAGGCTTCGAGTGTCGTTGGCAAGGCGTTCCAAGTTTTCACGGGCATAAGTTGTCCTTGCTGGTGGCTGCAATATCGCGTGATGCCGGTGAGAATCTCGCTTCTTACCAGGAGGTATTCGACCAAATCCAAACCATTTATGGCGATGTCGCCAGTTATCACCCGCTGCAGGCGGAAAAAATGCAAATGGCATTCGACCCCAGACTGCTCAGTCACGAATGGCGGGTGCGCACTGCGGGATTGGCGGCAGTCAAGCGCATCGCCTATTTCCTCAAGATGTTATGGATGAATGTGGCGGGGGTATATTTATTCTCGCGCAAACTGGATACCAAGTCGGTGCAATGGAGCCATTACCGTCAGGAACTGGTGGAGAATTCCGACTTCCGCAAGTTCGACGGCATGTTGCGCATGGTGATGGATGGTAGCGAGCAGCAATTCGAACGCTTGCAGTCCTACCTGGAAAAGCAGTATCGCAAGGGAGCACTGGTCTACGGCATGCATAAATCGCGCGAGGCGCTGGTGACCTGCATCGTGCAATCCTATAACGGCAATCATCTGCATTTTGTGGATGGCAGCGACGGCGGCTATGCCTTGGCGGCGCGCGAATTGAAGCAACGCCTCAAGCAGCTAAAAAGCGGTGATTAACTAGCGACCACAGTCTTTGCACTTGCCTTTTACGGTATTGAAGCCTTTGGCGGAATCCAGGCCTTTTGCATTTGTGAAGATCGCTCCGTCCACATCGGCATCGGTCAAATCGGCGCCGGTCAGATCGGCACCAGTGAGATCAGCCTGACTCAGGTCTGCGCGATGCAGATTGGTGTTGCTCAAATTGGCGCCTTGCAAGTTGCCAAAGCTGAAATTAGCGATATTGAGGTCGGCACCGGCAAAGTTGGTGTTGGTGAAATTGCCGCTCACCGAATCAAATTTCATCTGCCCCATGGGTTGGTTACCGACGTCCAGACCTAAACGCCCTTTAGTCACGTTGGCTTCACTCATGTCCACATTGCCCAACGTGCCTATCATTCGCGCGTTAGTGAGATTGGCGCCTTTGAAATTGGTCTTGCTGAAAATGGCCTGAAAAATGATGGCGTCGGTCAAGTTGGCACCGCTCAGGTTCGTGCCTTCAAGTCGAGCCAGATTCAGGTAAGCCCCTTGCATATTGGCACCGCTTAAATCAGCTCCGCGCAGATAAGCACCGAAAAAGCTGGTATTCACCATTTTGCAATGCGACAGTTTCAGATTATCGAATTCCAGATACCCTGCATCTTTATTGCTCAAATCACAACTCGCACTGTTGATCTGCGCCAGAGCCTGTTCCTGGGTGATCTTCTCGCGCAAGGTTTCCAGAGATTTGGTGTAGAACGCGGTTGCCTTCATCACGATTTCAGACTTGTCGGGTGCGTTGTCAAATGCCATCTTCGAGGCGGCATTGCTAAAACAGTAGGTTTTACCATCGAACAAGGATTTGTTCGAGCAATCGCTTTTGACCACCATTCCTGCAGCCAGGCTATTGGTACAGTTGCCGCCTAACTCTGCGGCCACGGTCAGTGTTGCCATGGCTGATAACATCAAAGCTACAAATAAATTTAAAATTTTCATATGGTTAACCTTTGCTGGATGTATGAACAGTTTATCAGGATGGATGGCACTTTAGCATAACGAAGTAGCATAATCGGAATTAGGAGAGTGGCATATAAGACGGTCGTGTTTTTGGTTTTGTTGCAATCAGACCGGCTGCCGCGAAAAAAGTTTTACCAACCGGGTCAACAAATTGCTTTTTGTGTCGTTGAAGGTACAACGGCGGCAATAAGAATGTAACCATGCCCAAAAGGCACGCCTAAAGAGAACCGCTGGCGATCCCGGCGGTTTTTGTTTTGCGGGAGCTGAATTAAAAGTGCAGAATCGCTTACTTTCAGAATTGCGAGAACATTTTCATGGTGCAATGTGACATCCTGCTGCGCGGTCAGGCAACACAGAGTTTGCATGGTTCCCGCTTGCTCGCTTATGGCAAAAGCACCGCCCGTTTTGCTGGAGACGCAGATGCCTGGTTGTGCCGTTTGTTCGGTGTCATGCAACAGGCAACCGCCCCATTCAGCGCGATGGGCGATGGGTTGGATGCTACGCAAGGGTACTGGCTGCATGCCGATCCGGTGCATCTGGCGCTGATGCGTGATTTTTTTATACTGCACGGTACGCCGCACGATCTGAACCCGCAACATGCGCAGCAGATGGTTGCAACCCTGAACCAGCACTTTTCGGGTGATGGCATGCAATGGTTCTCGCCTCATCCCGAACGTTGGTATCTGCGGCTGGATCAACCACTACCAATATCAACCATCAGCAAAAAGCTGGCGATAGGTAAAAAAATCAGCAACAAGATCAGCGATGACGTGAATTCTGCGCAGTATGCGACCATGCTCAACGAGATACAGATGCTATTGCATCAGCATGCGGCCAATATGACACGTGAAGAGGCCGGCTTGTTGCCGCTGAATAGTGTGTGGTTGTGGGGAGCCGGCAGTTATGATCTACCTGCTTTACAGCCTTACACCGTTGTTTTGGCAGATGAGCCCTTGGTAAAAGGGTTGGCGGGTATGCTTTGCCAGCCGCTGCCTGATTCTGCTGAATACCTGCCGCAACAGGGTAACTGTCTGGTGGTACTGGATGTGAAAGATGAACCGCAAATCCGGCAGAACTGGGCTATGCCGTTATTAGATATGCTAAAAAGCAACAAGGTGCAAAAGCTGGTTTTGCACCTTGAGCAAGAACAGGCTGTAGTGAGCGTAGCATTAAAGCGTTACGATCTATGGAAATTCTGGCGGCGATGGTTGAATTAACTGCCGCCATGCTGATTAAGTCCCACCACCTAGAGCACTCTCCATAAATTCCTTGATGTCATCGTCGTCAAAACCGAGGTGGTCACCCAGGGTTAGTCCATAACCTTCCGATGTATAACCTTCTGGAACACGTTCCGGCTCGATCACATATTCTGCCAGGCGCGATACGGCGATGAGCGCCGAAGCTGCCGCTGACAGCTGATAATCGTCATCAAATACCTTGGTCTCATGGTGGTGGGTGATGGCTTCGCATATCTCATCCGCCAGTTCCCAGCTTTTTGCCATCATATGTCCGACAATGGCGTGGCTGGTGGTGTGTCTTTCAATTTCTATGTCGGTAAACCTGCCCGTGTTGTCAGCCATTGCAATGGCGTATGTGTCGGCATAGCCGGGTAGGCGTTGCATCATCAGCGGGATGCCGCAATTCTGGAACAGTCCGAAAATATAGGCAGTTTCGCGCGGCACGCCGGGTAGGCGGCTGGCAATGACCATGGATACGTTGGCGACCAGTTCAGCGTGATTCCAGAAAGCCTCCAGACCTTCTATCTGGCCATAAGCGTGTTTTAATGACAGGCCGGTGACCAGGCTTTTAACATTGTTTACGCCCAGAATGATGGCGGCTTGCTGGGGTGACTCTACTTTGCGTTTCACGCCATAATAAGAGGAGTTGACCAGTTTGAGCATGGATACAGACAGCGCGACATCTTTTGCGATCAGTTGCCCGATCTTCTGGATATCCGGACTATCCAAACGGCTTTCTATCATGAGCTCAGCCAGAACTTCCGGGCGTGGCGGAATCTTGATGCCAGCAATGATCTTGTCTGTGGCTTCTTCTAGAGTGGTGTCGCCCATACTTTCTCCTCGAAATGATCGCTACGTATTTTTGGATACGCTCTATTTTTTGAACATACACTAATTAAACTGCTTTAATTAAAACCGGGTGCGGCCTTAAGTAAATCATAAGCGCATTCACAGTAAAATCCAACAATTTCCAATTGCGTAACCATATGCCTACGATTATATCCCGTCCCTATGCTGCTGAAACTGTCGAAGTGCTGACGGCGGAAGGTCTGCACCCGGTACTGGCACGTATTTATGCCTCGCGTGGTGTGACAGAGGCCGCGCAGTTACAGGCGAAACTATCCAGATTGATCGCGCCTGAAAGATTGTTGAATGTCGGGGCAATGGCCAACCATCTGGCGGATGCCATCATACAGCGCAAACGCTTGTTGGTCGTGGCAGATTACGATGCCGATGGGGCAACGGCCTGTGCGGTCGGTGTCACCGCGCTCAGACGATTCGGTGCAGTAGTGGATTATCTGGTGCCCAATCGTTTTGAGCATGGTTATGGTTTGACCCCGGAGATCGTGCGCTTGGCAGCAGAACGCAAGCCGGACTTTATTATCACTGTGGATAACGGTATCGCCAGCATGGCCGGGGTGGTTGAAGCGAATAAACTGGGAATCTCGGTGCTGGTGACCGACCACCATCTGCCCGGAGATGCCTTGCCGGATGCCACCTGTATTGTTAATCCCAATGCCGGTGGTTGCACTTTCCCCAGTAAGCATCTGGCCGGGGTAGGGGTGATTTTTTACGTGATGCTGGCACTTCGCAGCGAACTCAGGCAGCGTGGCATGTTTACGTCAGGCACAGAACCGAATCTGGCGGAATTGCTGGATATCGTCGCTCTGGGCACTGTGGCTGATGTGGTTAAACTGGACGAGAATAATCGGATTTTGGTGGAACAGGGGCTTAATCGCATCCGCGCAGGCAAGGCCTGCCCCGGCATCGCAGCCTTATTACGGGTGGCATCGCGCGATCCTAAAAAAGTCACCACCTACGATCTGGGCTTTATGCTGGGCCCTAGATTGAATGCGGCAGGTCGTATGCAGGATATGTCTCTTGGCATAGAGTGTCTGTTGGCTACGGACCCGCAAGTGGCTCAGAAGATGGCTGCAAAGCTGGATGAGATGAACCGCAGCCGACGTGAGATAGAAGCTGATATGCAACAAGACGCGCTATCTGTGCTGCAGCAGATAGAGACGCAGGATTGCTATGGTTTTTGCCTGTACGACTCTGGATGGCATCAGGGCATCATTGGCATTCTGGCCTCGCGTATCAAGGAGAAATATCACTGCCCTGTGATCGCATTTGCCGCGGCCGGTGACGGACTTGTGAAAGGCTCCGGGCGTTCCATCCCTGGACTGCATCTACGCGACGCACTTGATATCATTTCCAAACGTGAACCGGATCTGATCGTTCAGTTTGGCGGTCATGCGATGGCGGCTGGCTTGACCATTGCAGAAAAAAATGTGGAGCGCTTTAGCGGGATATTCGAGCAAGTGATGCACGAACTGCTTACTCCAGCTGATCTGGATCGCCTGATTGAGACCGATGGTGAACTGCTTGCGGAGGATATCAATCTACGGCTGGCGCAGATGCTGGAACAGGGCATTTGGGGGCAGGGGTTTGCCGCTCCGCTATTTAAAGGCAGGTTCGGCGTAACATCTCAGCGCATCGTTGGCGAGAAACATCTCAAAATGAAACTGGAGCGTGAGGGCCACAGCTTTGACGCTATCTACTTCTTCAACACGGAAAGCATGCCTGCAACGGTTGAAGCTGTGTATCAGTTGGAAGTGAATGAGTTTAACGGGCAGCGCACCGCGCAATTGATTTTGCGGCACTGGCAAGATATTTGAAGATGCTCTACTGCAGTGCTGCAAATACGTGGTCGCGTATCTGTTCTACCGTGCCCACTCCGGCGATTTTTACATATTTTGGTGCTCCTGCAACACCGGAAGCTGCCCAATCGGAATAATAATCCACCAGCGGTTTGGTCTGGCTGTGATATATCTCCAGACGTTTTTTGACGGTTTCTTCCTTATCGTCATCGCGCTGGATCAATTGTTCGCCGCTGATATCATCTCTGCCTTCATGGGTGGGAGGATTGAAGGTGATGTGATAGGTTCGTCCGGAGTTCAGATGCACACGGCGACCACTGAGCCTTTGCACAATCTCACTGTCATCCACGTCGATTTCGACCACGTAATCTATGACTACGCCTGCCTGTTTCATGGCTTCGGCTTGGGGGATGGTGCGTGGAAAACCATCAAATAGAAAACCGTTCTTGCAGTCATCATCCTTGATGCGTTCTTTTACCAGGCCGATGATGATGTCGTCAGAAACCAGGCCGCCCGCATCCATCACCTGTTTTGCTGCAAGGCCCAATGGAGTGCCTGCCTTGACTGCCGCACGTAGCATGTCCCCCGTGGATATCTGCGGGATACCGTATCTGATCTTGATGTAGTTGGCTTGTGTACCTTTGCCGGCGCCAGGAGCGCCCAGAAGGATTAAACGCATATCAATTCCCTCATGTCGATTCCGTAAATGATTTCCTTAAATTATATCAGGCTAGATGATTGGCGATAGCCACAAATTCCGCTACCCCCAGATTCTCTGCTCGCAGCTGAGGATCAATTTGCAGCGTGGAGAAGTCGGGGTCGGTCATCCACGTTTTCAACGTATTGCGAAGGGTCTTGCGGCGTTGACCAAAGGCCGCGACCACGATTTTGGCGAATAGTTGTTCGTCATGTGCCGGGCAAGGCAGGGTAGCGTACGGGATGGCACGCACAAACGCCGACTCGACTTTGGGGGCTGGGTCGAACGCATCCGCAGGTACGGTGAACAGGTATTCCATATGCAGCCGGTACTGCAACATCACGGAAAGCCTGCCGTATTCAGGCGTAGAAGGTTGCGCTACCATGCGTTCCACCACTTCTTTTTGCAGCATGAAATGCATATCCACGATTTTGCGCGATTGTTCCAGCAGGTGGAACAGGATGGGTGTCGAGATGTTGTAAGGCAGGTTGCCGACCACACGCAAGTTTGCATCGCTGTCTTTACTCAACGCTGCAAAATCGAACTTGAGCGCATCGCTATGATGGATGGTGATCCTGTCGGCTGCATAATGCGTATGCATCCAAGCAATAATGTCGCGATCCAGCTCGACGGCATGAAGGTGTTTGAGTATGGCTGTCAGTGGTTTGGTCAACGCACCCAATCCCGGACCGATCTCGACTGTCAGGTCGTCCGCTTTCGGTTGTATGGCATCAATGCAGGCGCGGACAAAGTCGGGGTCGGACAGGAAGTTCTGCCCCAGGCTTTTTTTAGGGCTATGTTTCATAGGCTTAGGCGACGCGCTTATGAACCAGGTCTATCGCCAGATCTATGGCTGCGATCAGGCTGCCGGGGTTGGCTTTACCGCTGCCAGCCAAATCCAGCGCGGTGCCATGATCCACCGAGGTGCGGATGATGGGTAAGCCCAGAGTCACATTAACCCCCTGGCCGAAACTGGCATATTTGAGTACGGGCAAGCCCTGGTCGTGATACATGGCGAGAAAGCAATCGGCTTGTTGCAGATTGATTTTGGAGAACATGGTATCGGCAGGCAGGGCACCGCTTAACCGCATTCCTTGTTGCCGCAGCTTTTGCAGTACCGGGTTAATGATTTCTATCTCTTCTTTTCCCAAATGACCATCCTCACCAGCGTGCGGATTCAGCCCGGCGACAAAGATATGCGGTTGTGACAGTCCGAACTTATGCACCAGCTCGGCATGCAGTATTTTAATTGTGGATTCCAGACTTTCCCGGGTGATTACATCTGGCACTGCACTCAGTGCCAGATGTATGCTGGCAAGTGCTACACGCATGCCGCCGCCGACCAGCATCATCACTACTTGTCTGGTTTCGGTCAGTTCAGCCAGAAATTCAGTATGTCCGGTGAAAGGAACGCCTGCATCGTTGATGACTCCTTTGTGTACCGGTGCGGTGACCATCGCATCGAATTCGCCCGACATGCAGCCTAGTGTTGCAATCTTCAGCGTCTCCAGCACATAGAGGCTATTGACCGGGTCAAGTTTTCCCGCGATACATGGCGAGTTCAGTGCAACATGGCGGACTTTTATATTGGATGCTGGAAGGCCGATTTGCTCTGCACGAGATGCAAGTAATGAGCTGTCGGCGATGATGGTGATGTCTGCTGCGAATTGCTGTTGTTGCAGTATCGCACACAGATCAGGGCCTATGCCTGCGGGCTCCCCGGTGGTGATGGCGATACGTGGCAGGCGCGGCATCTATGCTATGACAAGAGCGTTCTATTCGTCTTTGTCGTCGGTGCGGTATTCAACGTAAGCTCGGTCACGTAATCCGTGCAACCAGTCCTGGAACGTTTCTTCTGACTTGCGGGACTTGATCTCCTCGCGTATTTTCAAGCGAGCCGCTTGCTGACTCACGTCCTGATTACGTCGCTCAAGCACTTGAATGATGTGCCAGCCAAACCGGGATTTGATGGGTTCGCTGATCTGGTTGATGGCTAAACCATCCATGACCTTTTCAAATTCCGGCACCAGATCGCCGGGATTGACCCAACCCAGATCGCCACCATTGCTGGCGCTACCGTCCTCAGAATATTGTCTTGCAATTTCTTCGAATTTGCCGCCATTATCCAAACGCTCCTTGAGGCCGATCATACGCTGTTTGGCTTCGTCTTCGGACAATACATCACTGATTTTCATCAGGATATGGCGAGCATGTGTCTGCTGCACGATCAGCGGAGTCGTATCGCCACGGCGGTCTACCATCTTCAGGATGTGAAACCCGTTCGGGCTGCGCAGAATGGCGGTCAACTCGCCTTTTTTAAGCGGCTTAAGTGCAGTCTGAAACAGTTCAGGCAATTCGGTAGGCTTTTTCCATCCCAGATCACCGCCTTCCAGTGCTTTCGGTGCGTCGGACATGGCGGCAGAAACCTGAGCGAAATCTGCACCACCTTGCAGTTTCATCAGGGCGCCGTCAATCTTTGCTCGCAGTTTTTGTATC
Organism: uncultured Methylophilaceae bacterium; assembly: GCA_903834185.1. Classification (GTDB taxonomy): domain Bacteria; phylum Pseudomonadota; class Gammaproteobacteria; order Burkholderiales; family Methylophilaceae; genus CAILHX01. Next base: position 12,326 of record CAILHX010000031.1, on the reverse strand, counting down.
TCTTCCGGGGATGACTGTTCCGGTACTCGAACCATGATATGGGCAACCTCATACTCATCATTCGAGTCCTGGCCGGAATTCTGAGTCATCAACGCATTGTCAATCTCTGCTTCGGTGACGCTTACTTTGCTATCAACTTCACGCTCACGCAGGCGGGCGATGATGATTTCCTTGCGGATATCCTCGCGGAATTTGTCGAAACTGATGCCTTCCTTATCCAGGGCACGCTTGAAATCCGGAAGGCTTAATTTGTTCTGGTCGGCAATGCGGTCCAGTGTTTTATCCAGTTGATTATCATCCACGCGGATACCGGTTTGTGCCGCATATTCCAGTTGTAACCGGTCAGAGATGATACGTTCCAGAATCTGTTTCTCAAGGATGTCGTGCGGGGGGAGTTTGTTGCCCTGCTTCTCTATTTGCTGGGTGACCATCTCTATCCGTGCATCCAATTCGGTCCGCGTAATCACATCACTATCCACAATCGCAACGATTTGATCCAGCGTTGCAATCTTCTGTTTTGGCTTTGCCCCCGTATTGCCATCTTCGCTATGCCCCAAAATCGGGATGATCAAAAGTAATGCGAACAGCAGGCGGGTGATGCGTTGATTCAGTTGTGTCATTGTCATTGTGGCGATGGAGGGAGTTTAGCGATGTCTGTATAGCCGTAAACACTGCGATTGATAACGTCCAGCGGGTTCGATCCTATTTTGCTGAATCCGGATAGTTCAAGCTGAACAAAGAATGCGTAGTTGGCTTTTGCAGTTGAGGCTGCTGTTGCCGTTGGCAGTCGTTGCAGAACCGCACGAGTCTGCCAGCAACCGGCATTATATTCGACCCCGGCTAAATATTCTATCGGGCCGCTTACGTCTGCAGGAGCAACAGCGGTTGCCACATGGTCACGCAAGGAGTAATTCAGGCGCCCTACACCATACCAGTTATTACCCAGTGGCCATTCTCCGGAAACATCCAATTGCTCCAGGCTATCCTTGGTAAAACGATAGCCCATATTAAGAATTTTGCCTGGCTCAGGTTGATAACGCGCCGAGATGTTGGATTTAATGGTACGGCTGTTACCGGTGTTATATTCCCAGGCAGTATCGGCATACCATCCGTTAAGCAGTTCTACCGTTAATGCAGTCAGAATATCCGACTTCGATCCGGGGGTAGGTATCACACCGGGTACTACAGGCAATGACACTTCCGGATTGCTAAAATAGTAGCGCTGGCCTATGGTGGCGGAGAGGCGCTGTTCCCCTGTTTTTTTGTCTATCATCCGCGAGGTCAATGCAAATGTTGCCTGATTGGCATCGTTTACACGGTCGCCTCCACTGAATTGATTCTCGGAAAAGATGGTAGACAGATTCAAGTCACTTAGACCCGTGTCAAAATTGGGTATGCGATCCTGATTCTTGCGCGGGATATAAACATAGAACAGCCGCGGTTCAATAGTCTGCGTGTATCTATTCTTGACTACACGCAGGTCGCGGTCAAAATACAACCCGCTGTCCACACTGAATATAGGTAATGCGCGTGTTTCGCTGGAAAACTGTCCGCCCGTGTCGCTCAGGTCGTATTTTGTCAGGTGCAAGCCTAGCTTCGGCGTGACGTAACCATATGATTCCGTAAACGGCACGCTGACACTGGGGTATAGCGTAAAGCGGCTGCCAGTGGGAACGGCGACGCCATTAAGCACTTTCGGTGCATTGTCGTTACGGCCGAAATAGACGAACTCACTATAAAGATTCGTAGTCACCACATCAAAATCTTCACTGTCGTTGAGTGTCAGTTGCGGCAAGCGTTCATAGGTGTAGGATATTTTGTCCAGTGTTTGATAGCGTTGCACCAAAGCCGAGAAATGCATGGTGGTCCCGGTGTAGGAAACGCTCGCTTGCTGTGGCAAGTTGACTTGACTGGTGGCGGCAATCTGGGTCGACATGTCGGTGAAGTACTGGCCATCAGACACTTTTTCAAAGTCAATGTTGCCCGACCAGCCACTCCCAAAATCATGATTATGTTTAAGGTTCAGGTAGTAGCGCGTGATGCCGGCTTTGTTGTCATCGGGAAGAACTTCGGCAGCGGCAGTGCCGGAGAAATCGTTCTCCAGATAGCGGTATTCGCTCTGTAGTTGCGCGCCTCGGCTGCTCAAGTAACGCGGTGAAAAAGTCGCATCCTGATTCGGAGCGATATTCCAGTAGTAAGGGATAGACGCTTCCAGGCCATTCAGCGTGCTGACGCCGAAAGTCGGGATCAGAAAGCCAGATTTTCGTTCAGAGTTAAAGGGGATGTCTATCCACGGCGTATAGATGAAAGGCACACCTTTGAATTCAATGCTGGCATTTCTGGCGGTGACTGTTTCAGTGTAGTGATCTATTTCCAGATCCTTGGCGCGCAAATACCAGTCGTCTATACCTTCGCCGCAACTGGTATACATCGCACTGGATAAATGTTCTTTATTCGGGCCCTCAAAGAACATGGTTTGAGCACTGCCACGTGTTTTTGGCCCTTTGCTCGGTGTCATGTGAAAAATGGGATTCTCCATTGTGCCCACATGGTCTTGCAGTTTCAGTTTCAGCTCATCCCCGTCGGCGACGGTTGTCCCCTGTTTGACCTGCACATTGCCGGTTGCGTGCAGTTCGTCATTCTGGGTATTCAGATCAATACGATCACCTTTGACATAATCCTCGCCGCGGTGCAATTCCGCATCGCCGAACACGCGCATTTCTCGCCCAAGATATAGCTCTATGCGCTGACCATCTACGGTAGTCACTCCCGAAGTGTCCTTGGCTGTTTTGGCAACAGGTGCTGTGTTCGGAGCGGTGACGGCGGCATCGTAACCAGTATTCTTATTGGCGATATCCGAGGCAGCGGGAGTAGAAGCCTTATCGCTTGATGCAGGAGCTACCTGTTTGTTTTCCGGCGTTATTTCTTGTGCATAGGCAGGCGCACTTATGGAAGCAAGCGTGCCAGCAAAAGTAATAACGGTGAGTGTAAGTTGGCAGGTGGCTTTCATGTACAGAAAATAAGGGGGTCTGATTTGCTTTTTGTAATGATAAAATCGTTTTGATTCTACTATAAAGAAACGCCTAAAGAACGCTAAAGCCGCACCAATCTTGACTTCCGGGCGATATGTCCGTAGTTTCTTATTAAAATTTTCATGATTGGCAGTACCTTAGCATATTAAGTTGATTTTCTACTTTAGAAATAGGCATAAAGGTTAAATTTTGCAACGATTGGCTAAAATTCATGACTGGCTAACCGGGATTTATCCCGACAAAGCGTTTACGTTGGCGCCGGCTTCGGCAGATGCGAGTTTTCGACGTTATTTTCGCGTGAGCTTCATCGATCATAAAACCTTGATCGTCATGGATGCGCCCCCTGAACATGAAGACTGCAAGCCATTCATACGCGTATCGCAGTTATTTGCCAACGCGGGTGCCAATGTGCCGGAAGTTTTGGCGCAGGATCTGGAGCAAGGGTTTTTGTTGCTGACGGATCTGGGCGCCAGAACCTACCTTGATGCGCTTAATGCACAAAATGGCAAGCAATATGCCGACCAGCTCTATCGTGATGCCGCAAGTGCGCTTGTTACTATTCAACGTGCAAGTCAACCCGGTGTACTGCCGGATTATGACGAAGCACTGCTCGCACGCGAGCTACAGCTATTTCCGGAATGGTACATCGCCAAACATCTTGGTACTGAAGTCAGTCCGGCTCAGCAGGTCGTGCTAAAGCAGACATTTGATTTGCTAAATCGCAATATTCTGGCGCAGGGACGGGTTTATGTGCATAGAGATTACCACTCGCGCAACCTGATGTTATGCGAGAACAATCCAGGTATTCTGGATTTTCAGGATGCCGTGTATGGTGCGATCACCTATGATCTGGTCTCGCTGCTCAAGGATGCTTACATCAGCTGGGAAGAAGAGAAAATATTGGATTGGACGATACGTTATTGGGAGCAGGCGCGCAAAGTCGGTTTGCCTGTCGCACTGGATTTTGGCGAGTTCTATCGCGATTTTGAATGGATGGGCGCGCAGCGCCATATCAAAGTGCTTGGTATTTTTGCACGGCTCTATCACCGCGATGGCAAGGACGGTTACCTTAAAGATATGCCGTTGGTAATGGCGTATCTGCGCAAGACCTGCGAGCGTTACATTGAGTTGAAGCCTATGCTGTATCTGCTGGATGAACTGGAAGGCAAGCAACCGCAGATCGGGATGACCTTTTAAATGAGACCAGCCAGTTGAGAGCCATGAATTGAGAGCAATGATTCTCGCTGCCGGTCGTGGAGAACGCATGCGGCCACTTACCGACCATGCGCCTAAACCTTTATTGCCGGCAGGCGGGAAACCGCTCATTGTCTGGCATATAGAAAAGCTGGCACAGGCGGGCTTTCATCAGTTGGTAATAAATCACGCATATCTTGGGCATCAGATTGAAGCTGTATTGGGTGACGGCAGCCAATATGGCGTGCAGATTAGGTATTCACCCGAAGCAGAAGCACTGGAAACCGCAGGCGGTATCGCGCATGCTTTGCATTTGTTGGGTGGCGAGCAGGGAAATGAACCATTCCTGGTAATCAATGGCGATATCTTTTGCGATTTTGATTATGCACAGCTAAATCGGGAGTTTCCGCCTGGCATGCTGGCATGGTTAGTGCTGGTGAATAATCCAGAGCACAATGCACAGGGTGATTTTGCGCTGAGTAAGGATCGCGTAGCGGGGACGGGCGAGCATATGCTCACGTTCAGCGGCATAGGCGTTTATCATCCCCGTCTGTTTATAGGTATTGTGAATGGCAGTAAAGCCAGGCTCGCGCCTTTATTACGAGCAGCGATGGCGACGCAGCAAGTAGGCGGAGAGTTTTTTGCCGGGCGATGGATGGATATCGGAACCCCGCAACGATTGGCCGAATTGGATAGAATGCTGAGTAGTGAAACCTAGGATGACAACACCAGGCAACATCTTCAAAAAGGAGAGTGAATATGGCTAAACCAAAAAATGCGTTTTACGCCCAGTCCGGTGGTGTGACTTCCGTCATCAACGCCTCTGCCTGCGGGGTCATTGAAACTGCGCGCAAGCATAAAGACAAGATCGGCAAGCTGTATGCCGGGCGCAACGGCATCATAGGCGCGCTGACCGAGGATCTGATAGATACCGGCAAAGAATCGAAAAAGGATATCGCTGCGTTACGTTACACCCCTTCCGGCGCATTCGGTTCGTGCCGCTACAAGTTGAAGGGGCTGGATCAAAACAAGGCGGAATACGAGCGTCTGGTCGAAGTGTTCAAAGCACATAACATAGGCTACTTCTTTTACAACGGTGGCGGAGACTCTGCCGACACTTGCCTCAAGGTTTCGCAAATCGCCCAGACGATGGGTTATCCACTACAGGCCATCCATGTGCCAAAGACGGTAGATAACGATCTGCCGATCACCGATTGCTGCCCCGGGTTCGGCTCTGTCGCCAAGTATATTGCCGTATCTGCGCGCGAAGCCAGTTTTGATGTGGCCTCCATGTGCAAAACTTCGACCAAGGTGTTTGTGATGGAAGTAATGGGGCGTCATGCAGGCTGGATCGCTGCGGCAGGTGGCATGGCATCTTCTGCCGATTGCGAATTGCCTATAGTGATCCTGTTCCCCGAGATCGAATTCAATCAGGAGAAATTCCTGGCGAAGGTGGATCACATGGTGAAAAAGCACGGGTACTGTTCCGTTATCGTGTCTGAAGGCGTCAAGGACGCCGACGGTAAATTTCTGGCTGAATCCGGCCTTAAGGATGCTTTCGGTCATGCCCAGCTGGGCGGCGCGGCTCCGGTGGTTGCAAATATGGTCAAGGATGCGCTGGGCTACAAATATCACTGGGCGGTGGCAGACTATCTGCAGCGTGCTGCGCGCCATATCGCTTCCAGAACGGATGTTGAGCAGGCCTATGCGCTGGGCAAAGCTGCCGTAGAGTTGGCGCTTGATGGACGCACTGCAGTGATGCCGACGATCGTGCGCAAGTCGGACAGTCCGTATAAATGGAGGCTAGGGGTAGCCAAGCTCAAGGATGTCGCCAACGTGGAGAAGAAAATGCCGAGAAGCTTCATCTCACGCGATGGTTTCGGCATCACCCCGCAATGCCGCACCTATCTGCAGCCATTGATCGCCGGAGAAGATTACCCGCCGTACAAGGATGGGCTGCCTGCGTACGTCAGGCTGAAGAATGCGTCTGTTGCGAAAAAACTGAAAGGCGAATTCAAGATCTGAGGCAAAAGCCTGGATATTCTGATTCCAGGCCTTTGCTTCAGCGTTTTGCCACAGGAATCACGTCTCTGCGATTTTCCCCGGTATAGAGTTGGCGCGGACGACCTATGCGGGCTTCAGGGTGCGCGATCATTTCGCTCCATTGCGCGATCCAGCCGGCAGTGCGTGCCATGGCGAAAATAGCGGTGAACATGGAATCGGGGATGCCCATCGCGCGCATCACGATCCCTGAATAGAAATCCACATTCGGGTACAGTTTTTTACTCACAAAGTACTCATCTTCCAGTGCGATTTGCTCCAGCTTCAGAGCCAGCTTGAAGATCGGGTCGTCGTGCAGCCCCAGTTCGTCCAGTACCTGATGGCAGGTTTGACGCATGATGGCGGCACGCGGATCCATATTGCGATATACGCGATGCCCGAAACCCATCAAGCGGAAAGTATCCGATTTATCCTTGGCTCTTTTGATATAGGTATCAATACGGCTGACGTCGCCTATCTCTTCCAGCATCTTGAGCGTGGCTTCGTTGGCACCTCCGTGCGCCGGACCCCATAGCGAAGCGATACCTGCGGAGACACAGGCGAACGGATTGGCGCCGCTGGAGCCTACCAGCCTCACGGTGGAGGTGGACGCGTTCTGTTCATGGTCAGCATGCAGAATGAGTATCTTTTCAAAAGCGTCGGCCAATATTGAATTAGGTTCGGTGGTCTCGCAAGGTGTTGCGAACATCATGTGCAGGAAATTCTGCGCATAGTTAAAGCGGTTCTGCGGATAGATGAATGGCTGTCCCAGATTGTATTTGTAGCTCCATGCTGCGATGGTCGGCACCTTGGCCAGCAGACGGTAGGATGAGACCTCCCGGTGCTGCGGGTCATGCACGTCAAGCGCGTCGTGGTAGAAAGCCGACATCGAGCCGACCACGCCGACCATGACAGCCATGGGGTGGGCGTCGCGCCTGAAACCGCGAAATACATTAGTGAGCTGGTCGTGCAGCATGGTGTGGCTGCGTATGGTGTTGGTAAAGCTCTGCTTCTGCTCTGCATTCGGCAATTCGCCGTTCATCAGCAGGTAGGAGACTTCCATGAAGTCGCACTGTTCCGCCAGTTGTTCTATCGGGTAACCGCGATAATATAACAGTCCTTTTTCACCATCGATAAAGGTGATGTCTGAACTGCAGCTGGCGGTAGACAGGAAGCCCGGGTCATAAGTGAAATAACCATGCTTCCCCAGGGCACGAATATCAATGACGTCTTCTCCCAGCGTGCCGGATAGTATAGGCAACTCTATGGTTTTGCTGCCGTTGTCAAAGGTAATGGTGGCTTTGGTCGGTTTCATATAATTTTGTCTTGACTATATTTGTCCAGGTAATTTATTGGGAATGAAATCTACGCTTCATTGTATCAAGCGCCCGGGTAAATCGCACCGAGTACGCGGTATCCGGAAGCGCCTGTCACCGATGGCAGGTTGCCGGGTTTGTTTTCCAGCGTCTGCTTGGCAAGCCATGCAAAAGCCGCTGCTTCTACCCAATCGGCACCGATACCAAGCTTATCTGTGGCTGCGATGACGATTGGTAATAACTGTTTCAGGCGTGCTATCAATGCGCCGTTATGCGCGCCGCCGCCGCACAGGTATAACTCCTGCGTGTCCGGGCAATATCGTTGCACCGCATCTGCGATGCCGCGGGCACTGAATTCCAGCAAAGTGGCTTGAACATTCTGGGGCGCATACCCGGGTTGTAATTGTTTTTCCAGCCAACTCATATTGAACATATCGCGCCCCGTGCTTTTAGGTGGCGCCTGATCGAAAAATGGATGCGCCAGCAACTCGGAAAGCAATGGAGCAATAACTGTTCCACCAGCTGCCCATGCACCATCATTATCATAGTCCGCGCCTGTGTGGCGTTGACACCAGGCATCCATCAGCAAGTTGCCCAAGCCGCAATCGAAACCGGAAATCGCACCATTAAGAGGCAGATCTGTCAGATTGCTGATGCCGCCGATATTCAGGATGGTGCGGTGTATGGTGGAATGAGCAAAGACATTGGCATGAAATGCCGGAACCAGCGGAGCTCCCTGGCCGCCGGCTGCGATGTCACGGCTACGAAAATCGGCCACCACGGTAATGCCGGTCAGTTCGGCTAGATACGCGGGGTTATTCAGTTGCAGGGTAAAGCCGAGTTCGGGGCGGTGGCGTATGGTCTGGCCATGGCAGCCGATAGCGGTGATTGAAGCCCCTTCCGCTAAACTGTTCTTTAGTCCCTGTACGGCTTCTGCATAAAGGTGTGCCAATAAAATGGCGACCAGTTGACTGTGTTCGAGTTCGTTATGGCTGGGTGTATGCAGTTGCAGCAGCGTCTGCTTCAATTCAGGCGGGTAGGGCACATACTGTGTGTGGGTGACGCTGCAGGTATTGTCTGCAAAACATACCAATGCGGCATCCACCCCATCCAGGCTGGTGCCTGACATGAGTCCCGCATAGTATTGCATTGTTAGCTTTGCATTACTCGAGTGCAGCGAGGTCTGTGTCATGCAACAGGTCCAGTTGCGACAGCAGCGGTTTCGCGTGACCAATAAAGCTGATGCGCTGGGAATCCGCAAGAGGGATGGACGCAGGTAACGCCACCGTCACCGGGTCGTGAAAAACGCCATTGATGCGGTATTCATAATGCAGATGCGGGCCGGTAGCCAGACCGGTCATGCCCACAAAGCCGATGACGTCGCCTTGATGAACGGCATGCCCGCGCACGGTTTCAGCAGCAAAACGCGACAGGTGGCCATATACGGTGGTAATGCCATTATGGTGATCCAGAATGATCATGTTGCCGTAGCCCCCTTGTTGACCGACAAAACTCACCGTGGCATCCGCAACCGCTTTTACCTTGGTGCCGATAGGGGCAGCGTAATCAACTCCTTTGTGAGCGCGCATGGTGTTCAATATCGGATGCCATCGCGCCAGACTGAACCCTGAACTGATGCGGGTGAATTCCAGCGGCGATCTGAGGAAGGATTTATGCAGATTCATGCCGTTGGGTGAATAATAGCCATTATCACCGTAGGCGATGCCGCGCAGTACCTTGCCTTTATTCACGAATTCGGCAGCCAGCACTTTTCCGGTTCTGATCAGTTCGCCATTGTTGTAGGCCGCTTCATAGATCACGGTGAGGTGGTCACCTCTACGCAAGTCCTGATTGAAGTCTATCTCTGAAGAGAAAATATCTGCGATCTTGGTGGCGATGGCGTCGGGGATATCTGCTTCATCGGTCGCCGCGAACAATGAACTGCGAATCTCGGCGGATTTCACGATCACGCGTTTTTCCAGTGCCATGGCCTGAGTTTGCGCAGAATATCCGGCTGCAGTAGAGGATTTTTTTATGACCAGTGCATTTCCCCCATCCAGTTGGAACTGCAATTCGATTAAATCACCCTGGTCAGTAGTCTTGACCAGCAGGGTACGCCCAGGTACCAACTGGGTTGCCAGTGCGCTGGCTTCAGGAGCCTGTCTTAAGTAGGCGACAGCTTCGGAGTTGCGTATATTGAGACGGGATAACACCGAAGCCAGAGTGTCGCCGCGCTGAGTCTCATCCAGACGCCATAACGACGCGGTATCGGCATCTGCAGGCAACGCCTCGCCGGTCTCCGGCATGGGAATCTCCTGGGAGATCGCGATCACCGGTACGTTTTCCGGTAACGTGTAAGGTGCGATACCGAATGCAGTCAATATCCCCAGCAACGGAATGGTAGAAGCCGCCAATAACCAGCGTATGCGCTGCTTGTGCGTGCCTAGGGTGTATTTCTGCGGGGTATATTTTTGCGTTAGAATGCGAATCTTTTTCAGCACTGGCGAAGCCCATCTATATATATGTATATGCCAGCGCAGAATGCTAACAGAATTATTTAATAGAGTGTAAGTTGCATATGATGCAAGCCCCCGAAATGCTGGAAATCATCAAGCGCGGCTCTGACGAGATACTGGTCGAGCACGAGCTGGTAGACAAACTCAAGACAGGCAAACCGCTGCGGGTCAAGGCGGGCTTCGACCCAACTGCGCCGGACCTGCATCTCGGGCATGCGGTACTGATCAACAAACTGCGCCAACTCCAGGACCTGGGGCACCAGATCTACTTTCTGATCGGCGACTTCACCGGCATGATAGGCGATCCCACCGGCAAAAGCGCCACACGGCCGCCGCTGACCAAAGAGCAGGTCAAGGAAAACGCCAAATCCTATACCGAGCAGGTATTCAAGATACTCAAGCCGGAACAGACCGAGGTGGTTTTCAATTCTGCCTGGATGAATAAACTGGATGCCGCCGACATGATACGTCTGGCTTCCACCCATACCGTAGCGCGCATGCTGGAACGTGACGATTTCAATAAGCGTTATAAAGGTAACCAGCCCATCGCCATCCATGAGTTCCTCTATCCTTTATTGCAAGGTTACGATTCGGTCGAATTAAAGGCCGATCTGGAACTGGGTGGCACCGACCAGAAATTCAACCTATTAATGGGGCGTGAATTGCAAAAGCATTTCGGTCAGTCGCCGCAGTGCATTCTGACCATGCCATTATTAGAAGGATTGGATGGCGTTAATAAGATGTCCAAGTCGCTGGGCAACTATGTGGGCATCAATGAACCACCGCAGGAGATATTCGGCAAGCTGATGTCAGTATCGGATGAATTGATGTGGCGCTACATCACGCTACTATCATTTGAATCACTCTCTACTATTAATAGTTGGAAGAAAGAAGTAGCGGACGGACGTAACCCCAGGGATATAAAGGTGGCGTTCGCACAGGAGATCGTGACGCGCTTTCATAACAAAGCAGCAGCAGAGGCGGCGCTGGCTGATTTCGAATCTCGTCATCAGGGCGGTATCCCCGATGAGATGAAAGAGTTCAGTCTGCAGGCGCAGGACGGCAGTCTGGCGATCGCCAATGCATTGAAACTGGCTGGTCTGGTCGCCAGCACCTCGGATGCACTGCGCATGATCGAGCAGGGTGGCGTCAAACTGGATGGCGAGAAAGTCATTGATAAAACACTGAAATTGGCTGCAGGCGTGGTTGTGGTAGCGCAAGTCGGCAAGCGAAAGTTTGCCAGAATCCGCATTCTTAGTTGACGCGAAACTTCAAAAGCTGCTATAGTCTCACCTCTCGGCGACACATATGCCGAATCGGACGCGGGGTGGAGCAGTCTGGCAGCTCGTCGGGCTCATAACCCGAAGGTCGAAGGTTCAAATCCTTCCCCCGCAACCAGAAATGAAGATTTAGAAATAAAGTTGCAACATTCTCTTGACCGGGAAAAATTGGTCGGTATAATGCGCACCTTCGCTGTTTCGGCAGCAACGCTCTTTAACAAAACAGACAACTGACAGGTGTGGGTATTTGTTGGTGGGTAGGCTGATTGTGGTGGGATTTGGATAGGGTTTCATGTCAAAGTGAAATGCTGTTTTGTCCTCATCGCAATGCCAAACTCAAGCAACAAGTGCTTACATCAAAAAATAGAATCTACTGTAGTAATACAGTTCGATTCGAATGAGATTTAAGCCAAGCGATTGGATGGCCAGTAATGGTCATCAAAATAGTAAATATAGCAAGGAATTAAACTGAAGAGTTTGATCCTGGCTCAGATTGAACGCTGGCGGCATGCTTTACACATGCAAGTCGAACGGCAGCACGGGAGCTTGCTCCTGGTGGCGAGTGGCGAACGGGTGAGTAATATATCGGAACGTATCCAATAATGGGGGATAACCAATAGAAATGTTGGCTAATACCGCATACGCCCTGAGGGGGAAAGCAGGGGATCTTCGGACCTTGCGTTAATGGAGCGGCTGATATCTGATTAGCTAGTTGGTGAGGTAAAGGCTCACCAAGGCGACGATCAGTAGCTGGTCTGAGAGGACGACCAGCCACACTGGAACTGAGACACGGTCCAGACTCCTACGGGAGGCAGCAGTGGGGAATTTTGGACAATGGGCGCAAGCCTGATCCAGCCATGCCGCGTGAGTGATGAAGGCCTTAGGGTTGTAAAGCTCTTTTGTCAGGGAAGATAATGACGGTACCTGAAGAATAAGCACCGGCTAACT
>CAILHX010000030.1 GCA_903834185.1 uncultured Methylophilaceae bacterium | reverse complement strand
CATGTTTTGCTTTCTCCAAGGGTAGTTTTGTTCTGGGCTGCGGGCTATACATAAATGCGTTTTAGGCCACGCATTTTAATAAATCATGTTATCACTGTGGGTTTATCGCGTCCAGTGCGTGCATGCAGTTCCGATATCTGTTGCGCGATGGCGATCAACTCCGCCAGCGCAACCTGTGCATCCACATTCTGTTTGGATACGTCGGGTTCATAAGCCTCCAGATACAGGCGCAGAGTCGCGCCCTCGGTACCGGTACCCGATAGCCGGAATACGATGCGCGAACCGTCGGTGAAGATGATGCGTATTCCCTGACCGCTACTGATGCTGCCGTCTATGGGGTCGGTATAGCTGAAATCGTCGCAGATATTTACCGTGTAGCTGCCGAACGTCTTGCCGGTCAGCGCGGTAAAGCTCTGGTGCAAATGTTGCATCACCCCGTTGGCGGCATCGGCAGGCACTGCCTCGTAATCATGGCGCGAATAGATGTTGCGCCCGAATTGCTGCCAGTGGCTGCGCACAATATCTTCCACCGATTGCTTGCGCACCGCGATCACATTGAGCCAGAACAGCACTGCCCACAACCCGTCTTTTTCGCGTACATGGTTGGAGCCGGTACCGAAGCTTTCTTCACCACACAGCGTCACCATGCCTGCATCCATCAGATTGCCGAAGAACTTCCAGCCGGTAGGCGTCTCGAAGCAGGGGATACCAAGCTTGGCGGCAACGCGGTCAGCCGCGGCGCTGGTGGGCATGGAGCGGGCGATACCGGCAATACCTTGCTTATAGCCTGGTACTAATGTGGCATTGGCGGCGAGCACTGCCAGACTGTCGGATGGCGTAACGAAAAAACGTTTGCCCAGGATCATGTTGCGGTCGCCGTCGCCATCGGATGCTGCGCCGAAGTCCGGTCCGTCTTCGCCATACAGGCTTTCCACCAGATCATGCGCATAAGTCAGGTTGGGGTCTGGGTGGCCGCCACCGAAATCGTCCAGAGGAGTGCAGTTGGTCAGACTGCCCGCAGGGGCATTCAGCCGGTTGCCGAAAATCTCCTGTGCATAAGGCCCGGTGACCGCGTGCATGGCGTCGAACTGCATGCGAAAGCCGCGCGCCAGCAAAGTACGAATAGCCGCAAAGTCGAATAGCGTCTCCATCAGGTCGGCGTAATCCACCACCGGGTCTATCACCTGCACCACCATATTGCCAAGCCGGTATTCACCGATCTGGTCTATCGCCACATCGGCGGCTTGCAGGATGAGGTATTCGTTGATCGCCTTGCTTCTGGCGAAAATGGCCTCGGTGATTTTTTCCGGTGCCGGGCCGCCCGCGCCGATGTTGTACTTGATACCGAAATCGCCATCCTTGCCTGCAGGGTTGTGGCTGGCTGAGAGAATAATGCCGCCATCGGTCTGGTATTTGCGTATCACACACGACGCAGCCGGCGTGGAAAGAATACCGCTTTTACCCACCAGGACGCGTTTGAAACCATTGGCCGCAGCCATTTTCAAAATGATCTGGATCGCTTCAAGATTGAAATAACGCCCATCCCCACCCAACACCAAAGTCTGCGACATGCGGTCTTCTATACTATCGAAAATGGATTGTACGAAATTCGCCAGATAATGCGCTTGCTGAAACACCGGCACTTTCTTACGCAGGCCGGATGTGCCGGGTTTCTGGTCGTTAAAAGGTTTGGTGGCGACTTTTAAAATACTCATGGTGACCTCTGTAAAAACGATAATATTGTTCACATGCGGTTGACATAAACACCTGCAAAAAAGCTATAATCTCGCCCCTTGATGTGCAGTTAGGGGGGGAATAGCTCAGCTGGTAGAGCAGCGGACTCTTAAT
>CAILHX010000029.1 GCA_903834185.1 uncultured Methylophilaceae bacterium | reverse complement strand
TGCGGTACCGGTCAGGTTGATGTTGCCACTGGTACTGATGTTGCCTGCGTTCAGGATCACGCTACGTCCCGCATTGGCGGTAATGGCACCCGAAGTGCTACCCACGTTGGCATTGATCAGGATGTCGTTCGCCGCGCCTGTTGTAGTTAATGCCACAGTACCCGTACCGTTTGCTGTCACTGCGTTGCTCAATGTCATGGGAGCACCCGACGCAGTCAGGCTGATGTTGCCGTTGCTTGTGGTGCTGATATTGCCGGTGGTGGTAAGAGCCCCGGTTGTGCTAATGACAATATCGTTGCTGCTGGTAGTTGTGCCAAGAGCCAGGGCTCCGGTCTGCGCGATATAAATACCGCCGGTAGTTGTACTGGCGTTAAGCGCGGTGACCACGGTATCGATATCGTTTGGCGCACCCACTGCACCTATGCCGGTCGCCGCATGCAGGGTAGCAGTGGTCGCAGAGATATTCTCATTGCCTGCACCTTCTCCGGCAGTGATATCTGTAATATTGCCGGCAGTGGCAGTTATATTTACCAGGCCGGCGGGATTAACAATTTGGCCCAGCGCAACGCTATTGGACGCCGTCAGCGTCACTGTGCCACCACCAGCGGTATAGACCGTGCCATCTGCCATGGTGATACTGCCGCTGCCCGCGTTAACGTCAATGACACCTGCACCACCCGTCGTCAGATCCCCGGCGGCGGTATGCACGATACTATCGCTGTCAAGAATGACATCGCCACTGGTACTACTGACTGGTGCCTGTACATTGATGGCGAGGTCTCCGTCCAACTCCGCATCACCGCTACCGTTGGCGGTCACGGCATTATTGACGGTCATATTCCCGGTAGTTACCTTGATCTTGATATTGCCGTTGCCTCCTCCAGTACTTACCCCTGTAACGCCATTACCTATGGTGAGGTTGGTATTATTGGTCACATTGATATCACCGCTAGTGCTGTTAGTCGCAACCAATGTTCCGATTGCTGTATTGATATCTGCCGCGCCGCCACCTGTACCAATGCCGGTCGCAGCGTTAAGAGTAGCAATACCCGTTGTAGTGATGTTCGCAGTCTCGGCAGCTGTGGTATCGCTGATCGCTCCTGCAGTGGCCGTCAGATTAACGGCACTGCTGGTGGTATTGATCTGCCCCAATACGATGTTATTGGCTGCAGTCAGGCCAACCGTTCCACTACCTGTAGTAAATACCGTCCCGTCCGCCATCGTAATGTTGCCGGCAGTTGCAGTTTCTGTGATGGTACCGGTAGTACCGGTCGTCAAACCTCCGTTGATACCGTGTGTAATGCCTGCGCCACCCGTTAAGCTCAGATTGCCGGAAGTACTGGAAGCAAGCTGATTCACAGTAAGCAGACCTGCGGCATTGAATGTAACATTACCACTACCATTGGCCGTCATCGTATTGCTAATAGTAATGTTGCCGGCGGTATTGGCTAGGCTGATATTTCCGTTATTGCTAGTGCTGGATGCGCCGCTGGTAGTAATTGAACCGCCTGCATTGACCGTTAGATTCGAGCCAGCGGTAATGGTACCCAAGTCAATTGCATTAACATCGGTAATTTGGATGGCATTCGTGCCGGTATTGCTTGTAGATACCGTACCGGTAAAGTTGTTGGCTGCGTCGGTCAGGTTGATGGTGTTAGCACCTGCATTAAAGGTGGCGGTACCCGCTCCGCCTGCTTGAACGATACCGGTGCCAGTCTGGGTGATGGCACCGTTAGATGTCACTGCCAATGTACCGGTGCCGACACTGCTGGTATCCAGCACGGTAGCGATATTGTTGTTGAGCGTTACATTATGCAGACCACTGTTGTTAAGTGAAACAGCTCCTGTCAATGCATTAGAAGAACCTAGCACGATTGCGCCAGCACCGGCATTCACGAGAGTCGTGCCTCCTACGGTCAGAACACCTGCCGTTTGGTTAACGCCGGTTCCGTTGATAAGGCTCAGATTGCCAGTTGTAGTGACGTTGGCGCCTAGGCTGATACCCACGCCGCTGTTAGTAAGGCCAGTTCCGCCCGAAAGGATAATGTCACCGCCGCCTGTATTATTGATGTTGGCGTTAACAATCACTGCCCCTGCAGAAGCAGTAGTCAATGTCAGGCTGGCACCTCCAGTGGTTAATCCGCCCGCTTGGGCAACCGTGATATTACCTGGCTGTGAAAAATTAAACCCGGTGGTGGTTTGCACAGTGACATTACCCGCTGCCGCATTCAGAGTATCCCAACCGATGATGGCACCAGCCGCCGTAGGATCGAACGGAGAGGAACCAGCCATGTTGGCAGTACCTGTGGCGTTGATGGTGACGTCAGTTGGATCCAACAGCCACATGCCGGCCTTACCCGCAGCCGCTGAGGTATCGATATGGATACCGTATACATCCAAGCCATGGCCGGAAGTTTCTATGAGACCACCGTTTCCTCCCTTGGCGCCGCCACGAGCGGAAAGACTGCCGTAAACACTCGTACCGCCATCCGACCAGGCCACCACTTTTCCACCATCGCCTTGATTGAGCGCGTCGGCTTTCACCGTGGCGCCAGCGTCAATATAGGTTGATTTTGCCTGTTGCTCGGTGCCTGAGCCCTGATAATTGCCGCCAACGAGAACCGTTCCGCCGCCGGATTCGCCTGATGCATCAACCCTGGCACCATTCATCAGCCCAACCTGATTGCCCAGCACCTTGATGGTACCGCCTTTGTTTTGTGTACCCTTGGCTTCAACAACGCCAGAAACCAGTGTGGTATCGCCAGATTGAATAGTGATATTGCCACCGTTGGCACCTGTCGCTGTGGTACTGGAGCCCGCATCAAGGGTAGTATTGCCCACCGCCTTGAATATAATGCTACCGTCAGCATCACGCGAAGCCGAATTGGCACTTACAATGCCGCTCTGTTGCACTGCCCCACCGTAGATGCCGATATTTCGCCCGATCAGGCTGCCTACGTTAAGCGCCTGATTATCAGCGGCATTGATTTCGACCTGCAAGTCCGGACGCGTAAGATCTACCAGATTTGCGCTTCTGCCTGCGGCCAGAACAATGGTTCCACCTGGCGCTTCAATAACGCCACTATTGATAACATTAGGGGCTACCAGCGCTACCAGACCACCGGGAAGAACTTTGATGTAACCTTGATTGACGACACTACCGGCACCGGTCGTGGCATCAAAGTTCAACTTTCCTTTGAGGAAGTTGTCGTCTGTCATGCCAAGGGTGGAAACTGCCAGCCCAGCGACATTAACTTGTGAATTGGGGCCGAATGCAACGCCATTTCCGTTGATGATGATGAGACGGCCATTGGATAAAACAGAACCATTCAACAATGAAGGCAGGTTGCCTACATCACGATTCAATACGGTGTTAACCGCAGATGGCTGGATGAAACGCGTGACTTCGCCGGTGCCATTGGAAAATGACTGCCAGTTGATAACGGTGTTGCCGAAAGTAGTGACGTTTAAGGTATTACCGACGTTCTGAAACACCGCGGCCGGACCGGCAACAACCTGACCACCAACCGGATTGGCAAGCAGCGCTTGCGGAAAGCACATCAACCCAATCAGGGTGCGTGCGACCCATTTAAAGGCAGGGGTGGCTTTCCAATGGTTCATCGTACCGGTTCTCCTGATTCATCGATATGTTCTGTAAACTTGCAAACAAGCAACAGAGCGGAATCAATATCAAATTTCCTACTCAAAAAAAATAGCCCACTAAGCCTTAGTTTCACAATAATGACTTTACATTTCCAAGACTATCAGGGATTTCCTGATAGTCAGGTGAGGGTTTATCCAGGTTATCACTAGGGGAAATTCCTAGAAAAACCTCAAACTTTAATAATCCAATCAATTTCAGCTTATGATTGATTTTTGACTTGTTTGCGTTGTACATCATGGCCTTCCTTAGAAACTCCAGGCGATTTGGCCGTTTAGCCTGGTGTGGCCTGCAACAAGATTATGCGTGTTGGGGATATATGCTGCATCCAGACGGTAGGTGATGTATTCAGCATATGCGCCTCGGATACCGACACCCAAGCTGGAAATGGAATCTCCGCGACGCTCAAAAACGTCAGGATGATTTCGTATCACTTTTCCCGAGTCGTAAAAAGCCAACGCACGCATTCTGGTCTGGGAATTAATATGCTCTCCGAATTCAGGGGTATATGCCTCAAGCGAGATCTGCTCTCCTCTATCATTGGAAAAGGCGCGCTCATTCAGCCCACGCACAGAATCCTGACCGCCAAACCCGAATTGCTCCCCTGGTATCAGTTGATCCCTACTAAATTGCCCATTAAATTTAACTCGCGCCTGCCAACCACTCTTGAACAAATAACTATAATCGACTCCGTAGCGTGCCAACATATACGATGCCCGGGATCCCGGACGCGCACCAATCTGATCAAAATCGCTGGTTCTGCCGTTAGGTCCAAATGGAATGTTCTGAACCAGACTGAAGTAACTACTTAAGTCGAATCGGTCACTTCTTCTAGAACCTGAGTAAGTCAGATCGACAGGATGAACATCAAGTGAAGGAACCAGATTTTGAGTGGTGTTAACCAGACTTACATTGGTTTTAAATACGCGATAACTGAATCCAGTTGAGATCTTCTGCTCCCATTCGCCCCATTTTGGCAAATAGTGGTTGTAATGTAATTCGTATACCAACCCAGAACCGTTAATAGAGAAATCGCCTACTGAGGTATTGACGGTACCGGTGTCCACCGATGAATAGCCGAAAATGGCATCCAAGCTTGAATTCTGCTCATAGAACGGTATATGGTAACTGGCTGCAAATATCTGAACATCGTCTGCGTGATGAAGCATGGGAGAGGTGATCGCCTGCACCGTCAGAACCTCATCACGATCAAACATATTGGCGTTCTGTACGGCAAACCCCAAGCGCAAGATACCCGTTTTCCAGGTACCCGTGTTATCAAGCGTAGTGACATATCTGACCGGGTTTTGCTCGGTGGTTTTGACATTCGCCACGACATCACCCTCATTCTCACCCGGCTTGAAAATCACATTGGTACGTTTCGCCGGGTTATCGCCGATCATGGAGAGATTGTCGGCAAGATCATCAATATTCGGCGTTTCACCTATCTTGATCGTGGGCAGCGAATTGATCTGGTTCTTTTCATCAAAGTATTTTCTCTGATCCGCAATTATTTTTGATACCTTGCCTTCTACCACCTTGAAATGCACGGTACCGTTTTCCAGTTTTTGTTCAGGCAATGTCACCAGCACCGTACTGAAGCCGATGGCTGCATACGCATCCTCCAACGCCTCAAGCGCCTGCTGCACCGTCGCAAAACTCTTGTTTTCACCCTCGAATGGGGCAAGCACAGTTTTGATTTCGTCAGGATTGAGAAGGTTATTGCCTTCTATTTCGAAATGGTTAATGGCAAAGGTAAGGGATTCTGCCGCGTCGTCGGCAGAAGAAAAACCAGGATTAAACAGAAGAAAAACACAAGCAACCATGGAAAAAACGCCTCTGGCGAACAAAAAACCAGAAAAATCAATGCATTGAAACAGCTTTTTAGAGACCATCCGAGCCATAGGCATTTTCATAGATTTAACTTCTTGTTTGCTTTTGAAAAGTTTACACTTTTGAACAATTTGTTGCTAGTTTTTATTCCTACTTTTTCAACTCATCGGTCTATCACAAAAAATACAGATGCATTTTGTGTTAATAGCTGAGTAACTATATGATAAAAATACTGATAGCAAAACCATTAATTGCAAATTTCCGTGGATCACCGCAAAGTGTGAATTAAGCGAAAACGCACATCAATTCGCGTCTGTGCCAAAAGCAAAATTGCAAAAATATACATGAAAAGCGAAGAATTTTGAATGGAGGCGGAAGTCGGAATCGAACCGGCGTGGACGGCTTTGCAGGCCGCTGCATAACCACTCTGCCATTCCGCCTTGAGAAACGACAATCTTAAAAACCAAAACGGGGAAAGCGAGTGCCTTCCCCGAAATGAAATACTGCCGAAATTGGAGCGGGAAACGAGTCTCGAACTCGCGACCTCAACCTTGGCAAGGTTGCGCTCTACCAACTGAGCTATTCCCGCATTTAAAGAAGGCGCGATTGTAGAGAGTCAGGTCATGGGTGTCAAGCGCGAAAGCTGCAGTTTAAGGCCGTAATTGCTTGCGTGCGGCCTGCAGATAGTACGCCATGGACACAAGAGTCAGGATGGCTGCGATATAAATCAATATCGTACCTATCCCCGCAACATCCAGCCTCATCCCAATCAGGCTCAGTGGTTGATAGTAAAGCAGGAAGGGTATCGCGATCATTTGTGCAGCAGTTTTGACTTTACCTATGGTCGCCACAGCGACACTTCCGCCTGCCCCAACGCCGGACATCCATTCGCGTAGCGCGGAGATAGCGATCTCACGGCCGATGATGATCAATGCGACCACAGCACCCACACGCCCCAGTTCCACCAGTACCACCAATGCCGCTACCACCATCAGCTTATCAGCGACCGGATCGAGAAAAGCACCAAACGCAGAAGTCTGATTAAGCCGCCGCGCCAGATAACCGTCCAGCCAATCGGTAATGGCAGCCAAGGTGAAGATAAGGGTAGCATCAAGACTCACCCAGAATGGCGTCAACATGTGGTGCGGCAGATAAAAAACCCACACGAAAAGCGGGATCATGGCAATGCGGAACAGCGTGAGCATGTTGGGGATATTCAAGGTCATCAATGCAGCTCCTGATAAATCTTCTCAGCAAGAGTCTTGCTGATTCCTTCCACTTGCGCAAGCTCTTCCGCACTGGCCTGGACCACACCGGAAAGACCACCAAAACGGGTCAACAATTTCTGACGGCGTTTGGCGCCCACACCGGATATCTCCTGCAAGGATGATTGAATACGCGCTTTATCACGTCTGCCCCTATGGCCGGTAATAGCAAACCGATGCGCTTCATCGCGGATCTGTTGTAACAAATGCAATCCTGCATGATCTTTGGGCAACTGCAAAGCATGTTCGCGATCCGGAAAAATCAATTGCTCCAATCCCGGCTTGCGCTCCTCCCCCTTGGCTATCCCCATCAGCACAACATCAGCCAGACCTACCTCGTGCATCACCTCTACTGCCACACCAAGCTGCCCTTTGCCTCCATCAATAAAAATCACGTCTGGCACTTTACCTTCCCCCGCCGCGATCTTGGTATAACGTCGTGTGAGTGCAGAACGCATCGCCGCGTAGTCATCTCCCGGTGTGATGCCTGTGATGTTATAACGCCGGTATTCGGAATTCTGCATATTGCCCTTATCGAACACGACGCAACTCGCCACCGTCGCTTCGCCCATGGTGTGGCTGATGTCAAAACATTCGATACGATTGGCAGTCTCCGACAGATTCAGTGCTTCACGCAGCGCGTCCAGACGCAGTTCCTGAGATGCCTTTTTTGCCAGATGCTGACTCAATGCCAATTTGGCATTGGTCTGCGCCATCTTCAGCCACACCCGCCTATCGCCGCCTGTATAAGCACTGATCTGAACCTTATGCCCAGACTGTTCAGTCAATAACTGCTGCAAGGCTTCATGTTCCAGCACCTCACCGACAATGATCAAAGGCGGGGTCGGACGTGAAAGATAATGCTGCTCAAGAAAAGATTGCAATGCAGACGCTGGGTCGCATCCTTCCGCATTCTTGGGAAAGAAGCTGCGATCACCGACATGGCGTCCGCCACGTACCATCACCAGATTCACGCATAAGCTGCCCCTTTCGCTGATACATACCACGACGTCGGCATCGTCATGGCGGAAATCGCTTACAAACTGCCGCGTCTGAACGGTACGCAGACTCTGCATACGGTCACGATAAACCCCTGCCAATTCATACTCTTGCCTATCTGCCAACCCTGTCATGCGGGTTGAAAGTTCATGCATCACTTGCTGCTCTTTCCCCTGCAAAAACATCACGGCATGTTGTACGTCGCGCTGATAATCCTCTTTGTCTATGAATCCCACACATGGCGCTGTACAGCGTGCGATCTGGTATTGCAGGCACGGGCGCGAACGATTGCTGAATACGCTGTTTTCGCATGTGCGTAAGCGAAACACTTTTTGCAACAACTGGATACTCTCGCGCACCGCGCTTGAAGCTGCAAATGGCCCGAAATACAGATTACTCTTGTGTTGCGATCCGCGATGGAATGCCAGCCGCGGGAACTGGTCACCACTGATGAGGATGTATGGATATGATTTATCGTCGCGAAACAATACGTTGTAACGCGGCATCAGACTCTTGATCAGGTTATTTTCCAGCAGTAGTGCTTCAGCTTCAGAGCGCGTCACCGTGGTTTCAATTTGCACGATCTGCGACACCATCATGCGCGTGCGGGGACTGGGCAAATTCTTCTGAAAATAAGAAGACACCCGCTTCTTGATATCCTTGGCCTTGCCGACGTAAATCACCTCTCCCGCGGCATTAAACATGCGGTAGATGCCAGGCAGATTCGGCAACCCCTTCAGGATAGGCTTAGCATCGAAGCCGGGGTTATTGGATCCGGGCTTATTCGTCGAGGAGCTGTCCGGCAATCGCCCAATCCTCCTCGGCCACCTCATCGAACGTGATATAAGTATATGCAGGCGGCTTGTGGGCATGGCGCTCCAAGGTCGCGGTGATTTCCTGCGCGATCTTCTGCTTCTGTTCGCGACTGATAGTGCCGGCTAATTTGACATTCACATAGGGCATGACAGATCCTCCTTGATATTCGAAAAAACGGCTTCAAACATGGACTGAGTGAGGCGGCGGGTATTGGTATTGTAACGACTGCAATGATAGCTGTCATGCAAACGCAGCCCGCCTGGGAGCTGATATCGCGCAGCATGGGCGAATGGAAAATCCTTGGCTTTCAGTTTCAGCGCCTGCAGTACCGCGCCATGTGCCACGTTACCCAAAGCCAGTAATGCCGTACCTTTAGCCAACCCGGATAATTCCGCCGCAAGAAACCCGTTACACATGACTATTTCAGCGCTTTCCGGCTTGTTGTCCGGCGGCAAACATTTCACCGCATTGGTGATACGGCAGTCGACAAGTTGCAGCCCGTCTTCTCTTGATACCGATTCTGGCGCTGTGGCAAAGCCGAACTTGTGCAAGGTCTGATACAGCAGAATCCCGGCATGATCGCCGGTGAAAGGTCTGCCAGTGCGATTCGCCCCATGCATGCCCGGCGCCAGACCAACAATCAACAGCTTGGGATTCTGTACCCCGAATTGCGCTACCGGGCGCGCATGGTATTCAGGGTATTGCGCTTTGACATCATCCAAAAAAGTGGCGAGACGCTGGCAACGGCGGCATTCAAGATCGAAACAGGCATTCATACGGATATTATGACAATAAAAAAGGCAGCCTAGCTGCCTTTTTTATTCACTTGCGTACGTTACGGCTAACATTCCCAAATCGGATTCAGACAAGGCGATGGAGCGAAGGCAGTGCAATTTGCACGGCGAGCGACATCAACGCAGTATGAATGCGATTTCGGAATGTTTTATTTAACTCTATTACGATATTCGCCGGTGCGGGTATCGATCTCGATTTTGTCGCCGGTGGCCACAAACAAAGGCACAGGCAATTCAAAACCGGTAGAAATCTTGGCTGGTTTCATGACCTTACCGGAGGTATCACCCTTGACCGCTGGTTCGGTGTAAGTTACTTCGCGCACCACGGAATTAGGCATATCGACAGAGATGGCCTTGTCGTTGTAGAACACGACTTCACATTCCATACCCTCTTCAACGTAATTCAGCACGTCTCCCAGGTTCTCTTTTTCAACTTCATACTGGTTATATTCTAAATCCATGAATACATACATAGGATCGGCAAAATAGGAAAAAGTACATTCCTTCTTTTCCAGCAGCACGATCTCGAACTTATCGTCTGCTTTATATACAGATTCGGCAGGGGAATCCGTCAGCAGGTTCTTGAACTTCAGCTTCACGACAGCAGAATTACGACCCGATTTGTTGTATTCAGCTTTTTGTACCACCATGGCATCGCTGCCTATCATCACGACATTACCAACGCGGAGTTCTTGTGCGGTTTTCATTTACATACAATCTCTAAATTACAAAGCGCGGGATTATAGCTTATTTTGTTGTTTTTCAAACACATCCTCACAAAATTTAACCAGATTCCCGGTCAGGTCAGGCTGTGCCAGCAACTGTTCACGCCAACGCACTGCATGCATTTGCAATATATTCTGATGCCGCCAGAAGCTGTTCCATGCCGCCATATCCAGCTGCCCCTGATTCCAAGCCAGATGAAAGCTCTTAACATCCAGAGCGACTTCAGTGGGCAATTGGGCGCAGTAAAGCTCGAGAAATGCTTGCAGCTTGGGTAAATGTGCATTGCCGGCCTGCGGGTAGATATGCCAGACCAGTGGTCTGCCCGCCAGTTGCGCACGGATAAAGGAATCCTCACCGCGCACAAAATTAAGATTGCATGAAGCCAGTAGATGGTCATACTCATGCTGAGGCAGAAAGGGCAAATACTGGACTTGCAGTGCGCCCCGCTCTGCCGGCTCTACTGCGCGACTTGCTCGCCATGCATGGATCTGCGGGAGCAGTTTTCCCTGTGGCACCATACAAGTGACCGGCATGTCGCTTTGCGACCAGGCATCAAGCAAATTTCCCACACTGCTATTCTCGTAACCGAAAAGCGATATGCGTATTTCGCCTGTTGTTGCTGGAGAATGCACGAAAGCTTCAGCTTCGCGTATCAGGCCGCCTGTTTGTGAAGTAAAACCGGGAAAGAAAAAATATTTGGTTAACGGTGGCAGAACAGAAGGCTGAGCGTGAAAATCAGCAGTCCATGTTTCTGCGCTCAGGTATTCCAGATTGATCCATACTGGCGGGGACTGCTGCATGGCGGAGAGATAGCTGGCCGGTAATTCACAGGCAAATGCTTCGATCACGACATCGGCGGGGCTGAGCTGAGGGAAGTCTGTCTTCCATGGCTCTACCTCTACCGCATATTGCTCATACTCAGGGCACAGTGCCGCTAGCGGTGCCATGTCATCCACCCATAAGCGGACCTGAAAACCATATTCAGCAACCAACTGTTTTGCCAGACGCCAGCAGACGGCAATATCGCCGTAGTTATCTATGACTCTGCAGAATATGTCCCACCTTCTAGTGTTGACAGGCCTAGTGGTGGCAGTCATGCGTGTCGGTAAAATCCCGCGTTTCCGGCTGCAGGGTCACGTGCTTAATGCCAAATCGCTGGTCCAGCAGCTCACGCAATTTCGACAATACCTGTATCCAGACACCCATATCCTGCATCACCACATGCGCCGACAAAGCGACCATGCCTGAAGTCGGCGTCCAAATATGGATATCATGCACGGAATCCACACCTTCAGTCACTCTCATCGCCTGTTCCACCTCGCTCGCTTCGATATGCCGGGGAACTCCCTCCATCAATACCAGCAGTGCCTCACGCAACAGATTGACGGTAGACATCAGCAACAAAGCGCAGATGAACAAGGATAATATGGGATCTATCGGCAACCAGCCGGTGTAGTACACCACCGCACCTGCAGCCAGTGCAGCCACCGACCCCAGCAGATCTCCCAGCACATGCAACATCGCCGCTTGCTGGTTGATGTTCTTTTCGCCTTTATGCAGAATCCAGGCCACCAACAGATTGACCAGCATTCCGCCGAATGCGATCAGCATGACCTGTCCGCCGGCAACAGGTTGCGGTACAGACAGGCGTTGAATAGCTTCGTATGCAATACCGATAATCACCGCCAGCATCAGTGCGCCATTGAACAATGCCACCAGCACCTCTACCCGAGCCAACCCATAGGTGTGACTTTTAGAAGGCGGCTTGAGTGCTACCCAGGCGGCGAACCAGCTCAAGGCTAGGGCGGCGGAATCGGAAAACATATGCCCGGCATCGCCCAGCAATGCCAGAGAATGGGTGAGCCAGCCGCCTAAGGCTTCAACAATAGCGAACCCCAGCGTCAATATCACCGGCCAGAGCAAACTCAAATGCGTCGGGGTATGATGGTGATGCGGGCTATGATGACCGTGGTCATGAGTGTGAGCGTGGGTGTGGTGGTGATCGTGACTCATAGAAAAATCCGAACAAACTCCTGAAAACCTAATCAGAACTCATTTTAACAGCAAGCGCGACGACTATGCAGACCTTGCCGGCTGCGCTACACTCTTTGCTCTTGAATTGTGCAGCCTTGAATGGGCGTTATATTGGAGATCGTGCGCGTGAAAGCTAGAATCAAGTGGATAGAGGATGTAAGTTTTCTGGGTGAGTCGGAAACCGGTCATACCGTGGTGATGGATGGCGCGCCCGATGCAGGAGGCCGCAATATAGGCATGCGCCCGATGGAAGTGTTGCTGATAGGGATGGGCGGATGTTCGTCATTCGACGTCGTGACCATTCTCAAGAAAGCACGGCAGCCGATCACCGATTGCGTGGCAGAGATCGAAGCCGAGCGCGCCGACACCATCCCCAAGGTTTTCACCAGGATACATGTACACTATGTCGTCACCGGCGATAGTCTTAATCCGGCACAGGTGGAGCGGGCAATCAAGCTATCGGCGGAGAAGTATTGTTCTGCAACAGTGATGCTGGAGAAGACGGCACAGATTACCCACGATTTCGAAATCAGGGCGACGACTGTTTAAAGTGCGTTTTAAATAGCTGTTTTAAAAAACCGTCACTACGTATTTCAGCCCGTTTTCCAGCACTTCGAACAAGCGATCAATATTGGGGTGTTTGCCGGGATTATTCTGCGCGTCTTCGGTGTGCTCCGCATATAACGACAGACCTTCCTTGGCTGCTGCCGCATTGATAGCCCCGTATTTCTTCCACAAATGATGATAGACCTTGAGCGACCCCTGCATGCCGGGCTTGTTTTCGATACGCTCAATGTTGCCATTCACGTCAGCAAGTTCTAACCGTTGCAGGTGATCTGCGCTTTCCAGCGTGGCAAGCATTTCAATAAATTTTTTCATTAAAGGTAATAGGTGGTTTGAGTCATTATTTTGGAGCTGATCTGCATCGCCTTCTGCACCGGTACCGGCAGAATCGCTCCACCCTGGGCAGTGGCGCTGGCGGCATGCTGTGCTTCATCCAACTGCATCTGCTGAATAATCGCACGGCTTTTTTCGTCGGTTGGTGCCAATTTCCCCAGATGGCTTTGCAAGTGACGCCCAACCTGATGCTCGGTTTCAGCCAAAAAACCCAAGCTCCATTTGTCCCCTATCGCACCCGCCAATGCGCCTAACGCAAACGAGCCGGCATACCACAATGGGTTAAGTACGCTGGTGCGTCCACCCAATTCCCTGATACGTTTCTCGCACCATGCCAAATGCTCAGTCTCTTCCTCTGATGCCTGCTTGAGAGCAGCAGCCGTCTTCACATTATGCGCAGTAAGCGCCTGGCCGTTGTAAAGCGCCTGCGCACAGACTTCACCAGTGTGGTTAATACGCATCAACGCTGCCGCATGGCGCTTCTGTGCAACAGAAAGCTCGTTCTCGGCTAGTTGAGCATCAGGGTGTGCTCGTACCGACTGCGCTCTGGTAAACACAGTGCGCAGTCCTTTGTCGAATTCTTTAATCAATGTATCTATCATTGTTTCAACCTCGACTTGAATCTCAAGTTATTCCCTGTATCCCATCTGTTTAGCGATGAGCGTGACCGGATGCACTATTCTAGTCCTAGTTCCTTTCGCCAGATGTAGCGCACAACCAATATTCGCGGTAGCCACATAATCCGGCTGCATGTTCTCGATGGCCGTTACTTTGTCATCGCGCAGTTGCGATGCCATTTCCGGCTGCGTCAGCATGTATGATCCCGCTCCTCCACAGCACTGGCTATTTCCCGGCAATGGAATTACTTCCAGTTGCGGAATACGTTTCAGTAATTGGTAGGGAGCAGATTCGACGCGCAATATATTGCGCAGAGAACAAGCATCCTGCACTGCGACTTTTGCCGGGAGCGAGTGTAATGAGATCCCTTGCCAATCGACACCATTCAGGAAGGCATTGATGTCCAGAAAGCGCTCCGGCATCAGATCCAGCAATCGTGCTCCACAACCGCTGGCAATACAGAGTACTGGTAAATCGGCGAATTCGGCGAAGGCATCAAGATTACGTCTATTCAGATCAGCCGCACTATCACCTGCCTGCTGATGCAAGCCGCCGCAACAAGTCTGGCTATTTGGAATATGTACCGTGTAACGTAGTTGGTTGAGCACGAACACGCTCGCGGCAAGTACATCGGACTCGAATATACTGCTGGCACAACCGAGGAACAGATAAACCGCGCCTCGCGCGTTTTGTACCGGGTATCTGGTCTGCCAGTTATGTTGCCTGGGAGTCTTTGGTAAAACCGATGGCATTAAAACATTGAGTCGTAGCAGCGTCGTCAGCCGCAACACAAGCCCGGCAAGCTTTAACAGCTTTTGGCTGGCGACCAGATATTCGGCAGCACGTTGCGGCCACGAGGCTGGGCGTTGCTGACGTATCAAACGCCGCGCCGCATCGGCGATCACGCCATATTGCACATGGTTGGGACAAGCGCGTTCACAGGAACGGCAAGTAAGGCATAAGTCCATGTGCGCCATATACTTTTCGTTGATCGGCAACACCCCTTGAACCACGCCCTGCGTGAGCATAATGCGGCCCCTCGGAGAATCTGCTTCCGACAGGGTTTTGCGGTAAGTCGGGCAATGCGGCAAACATAGCCCGCACGCTACACAACGTCCGGTTTCGGCGCTTAAATCAATGGTCGCATTCATAGCACAGAGATAACAGGAGAAAATTAACTTGGATCATCCTGCCATATCAGGCACTACTTGTTACTTTGCAATATCTGCAAACCTTTGAGCAGGTTCATTGCCTGATTGAACTGGTAATCATTCTTCGACGCAGGTTCAAAGGGTGCCTGACGCTCAGCTTTTGCAGTATCTTTATCTTTAGCGGCTTCCTTATCCTTGTTCTCTGCCGCAGTTTTTGCAGAGGTCACTTCCTCTCCGCCCTTGGGATTAGCCAGATGGTGGCTCAAATCCGCTTCATGCAAGGTCATGCCTTGATCTGCAGGATCTTCAACGACAATATCCGGAACGATGCCCTTGGCCTGGATAGAGCGCCCGTTGGGGGTGAAGTAACGTGCAGTCGTCAGCTTGATACCTGCTCCATTATTCATCGGCAATATTGTCTGCACCGAGCCCTTGCCGAAAGTTTGTGTGCCCATGATGACCGCACGTTTGTGATCTTGCAATGCGCCGGATACGATTTCCGAAGCAGAAGCAGAACCGCCATTGACCAATACCACCATAGGCATGGTCTTTACGTCAGCAGGCAAGCTTTTCAGGTAATCAGCACCTCTGGCGTAATTCTCGGGACTTGCAGTCAGGTGCATTTGTGAATCCTTGCTACGGCCTTCGGTATAAACCACCAAGGCATCCTTAGGCAAGAACGTGGCAGAAATACCCACCGCGCTGTTCAGCAAGCCGCCCGGGTTGTTGCGCAGATCCAGGATGAACCCCTTGAACGGCCCCTTGTTCTGATCGTGCATATCCTTGATGGCCTTGGCCAGATCTTCACTGCTCTTTTCCTGGAATTGCGTCACTCGTGCATAGCCATAACCCGGCTCAGGCACTTTGTATTTCACGCTCTGCACCTTGATCACGGCACGCGTGAGAGTCACTGTGAAGGGTGCCGGCTCACCCTTCCTGATGATGGTGAGTACGATATTGGTATCAGGAGCACCGCGCATCAATTTGACGGCATCGTTCAGGCTCAGGCCTTTGACCAGGGTATCGTCCAGCTTCATGATCAGGTCGCCGGATTTCAAGCCCGCTTTAAATGCCGGGGTATCTTCTATTGGTGAAACCACTTTCACCAGCCCGTCTTCCATTCCGACTTCAATCCCTAAACCGCCGAATGCTCCCTGGGTGGTATCTTGCAACTCTTTGAAAGCATCCGCATCCAGATAGGTGGAATGCGGATCCAGCCCCGTCAGCATGCCATTAATGGCTTCAGTCAACAGCTTCTTGTCTTCAACCGGATCTACATAATCACTTTTAATCTTGCCGAACACTTCGGCAAACGCGCGCAAATCATCAATAGGAAGCGTGTTTTTGGTATCTTTGTCAGCAATCGCTGAAAAATTGAGACTGAGCAGAATGCCCAGCACAGTACCTAAAATGATCAGGCCGGTCTTTTCAAATTTTGCGCGCATTAGCAAGTTCTTTCGGTGGGATAGAGGAGAGCGGTATGACAGCACCGTTCAAATAAGGTTTATATTTTCCTATTTTCTTCTATTTATGGCTGAATTGCCAAGTAAAGAATTCGTGCAGGGTAAAGATAAATGTGGTGTTAAACCCGAATTTTCATCAAGCACAGCAACATAGACCGTGCCGGGTTAGACTGTGCGGGAATCAACAGCCGGGATATTGCCGCGCTCCGCAGCAGGCTTGGCTGCAACATGTGTATGATTACGTTTGACCCATCTCGTGCCGATGAGTATGGCGATGAGCGCTATCATATAAAAAACCAGTTGCATACCTGCCGGACGTGAGTCATAGCCGATCAGGCCATGCAACAAGCGACCAACGACGGATTTATCCGCGATCAGCGCTGAACTATCCCACATTGGCGAAGCAAGGCTCGGCAACAGATTGGCCTGTATCAGAAAACGTGCCGCTTGCGACGCCATTCCGGCTGCCAGCAGTAGTACCAGCGTATTGGTCGCGCTAAAGAACCAGCGCATTGGTATCTTGAGCAGGCCTGCATACAATGCATACCCCACCACTACGCCAGCAAGGGCTCCAACCAGTCCGCCCATCAGCATGCCTGTTGCGCCTGTCGTTTCCGATGCAGCTATACCATAAAGAAACAGAACTGTTTCGGAACCTTCGCGTAACACCGCCACACCGATCACGATGAGCAGTATCTGGCGTTCTTTGCTGCCGTCACGAATGGCGTTACCGATGTTGCGTGCGTTCGCGGCAAGTTTTGCGCCATGCGACGACATCCAGATGCTATGCCAGCCCAGCATCACTACCGCGATGCCAAGTATGCTGGCATTGAAAATCTCCTGACCTACACCACTGGCAAATTGCGAAATACGGTCGGTAAATCCGGCGACAATGGCGGCCCCCAGCAACCCACACAACACACCAGCCACGATCCAGCGCGCACGCTTAGGCACATCACGCGTTGCAGCCGCAACAATGCCCACGATAAGTGCAGCTTCAAGCATCTCACGAAATACAATGACGGCGGTTCCAAACATAAAATGATTTCTCCGTCCGTTACTTGGCGATCAGAACGCCCTGTGCGGTCTTCTCGTGGTAATCGCCATAGAACGAATATTTCCCGGCAGTCAGCGGGCCGACGAATAGAATGGCGCTCCCGTTACCCGGCACCACTTTTTCGCGGCCCATAGAATCACTCTCAAACTCTTCCGGTGTGGCATCCTTGTTTTCGATACGTAGCTTGAGCTTCTGGCCTGCTGGAGCTGTGACCTGTGTTGGCTCGAAACGGTGGTTTTTGAGCGTAATAAGGATTTCATCGCCATCTGCCCATGCAAATGCCGGCAACATGAATATCAATAACAGAAATGCTTTCATTAAGACTTCCTTATTCAAGGTGAAGTTGTATGATAATAATTCTCATTTACAAAAGCAAGTATTAAATTGTAACTTCCGAACATGGCTTGCGCACTACACATCGGCCTCGTCAGAACGTGCTTTTCTCAAAGCGTTGTAACATCAACCTTGTTACATCAGGACTATGTCAAAAGATTCCTGTCCATACAGCGGGTCGGCCTGCAATGAAACAGGCTTGCCTATAAATTCGCTTAGCATGGCAAGAGTTTGGGACTCTTCATCCAGAAATAGTTCAATCACTTTAGGTGCAGCCAGAATCCGATATTCACGGGCATTGAATTGCTTATGCTCTCTCAGCACTGCTCGTAAAATCTCGTAGCACACACTCTGTGCGGTTTTGAGCTCGCCCCTGCCCTGACAAGATGGGCAAGGCTCACACAGAATATGCGCGAGACTTTCGCGAGTGCGTTTCCGTGTCATCTCTACCAGCCCGAGACCGGAGAAACCGTGGATGTTGATACGCGCTTTGTCGGTGCTCAAAGCCTTTTGCAATTCTTGCAACACACTTGCCTGATGCCCCTCATCCTTCATATCAATGAAGTCGATAATGATAATGCCGCCGAGATTACGCAATCGCAACTGTCTGGCAATGGTTTGTGCTGCCTCCAGATTGGTTCTGAAGATCGTATCTTCCAGGCTGCGGCCTCCCACAAAACCACCGGTATTCACATCCACAGTCGTCAACGCCTCGGTCTGATCGAATATCAGATACCCACCGGATTTAAGCATTACTTTTCTGGAAAGGGCCTTTTCTATTTCGTCTTCCACTCCACGCAAGTCAAACAGAGGTCGATCACCTGCGTAATGCTGCAATTTGCTCAATGCAGAAACAGCATAGCGGGTCGCAAACTCCTGCATTTTGAGAAAAGTCTCGCGCGAATCCACCGCGATACTGGAAATGTCTTCCCGTTCAAAGTCCCTTAGCACACGCAAAGGCAGGCTTAGATCCTGATGGATCAATGACTTCGGGGAGATGTTCAGGCAATCGGCAAGTACGTTCTGCCACTTCTTATGCAAGTAATCCACATCAGCAAGCAACTCATCATCCGTAGCTGCTTCCGCCTGCGTACGGATGATGAAACCGCCCTGATGATTTTCAGGAATCAATTCCAGTAACCGATTGCGCAATATTTCACGCTCGTCTTCATTCTCAATGCGTTGCGAAACTCCGATGTGTTCCTGCTCCGGCAAATATACGAGAAAACGCCCGGCGATACTGATTTGGGTAGTCAGCCTTGCCCCTTTACTGCCCAGCGGGTCCTTGATCACCTGAACCACGATGGATTGACCTTCACGCAGGATATCCTGTATGGGGGGTTGTTCTCCGCCATGCACGACGAGGTCTGCTATGTGCAAAAAAGCAGCACGCTGCAGTCCGATCTCGACAAAAGCAGATTGCATTCCCGGCAGTACGCGGCAAACTTCGCCTTTGTAAATATTACCGACCAGCCCGAGATGGCTGGTACGTTCAATATGCAATTCCTGCACCACGGCCTCTTGTACGATCGCAACCCGTGTCTCTTGCGGCGTCACATTGATTAAAATCTCTTCACTCATTCCGATTCACAATACCTTAATCCCAAATTTATTCAGTAATTGCACTGTCTCAAATACGGGCAACCCCATCACGCCGGAATAACTTCCCTCGATACGGCTGATGAAACTGCCTGCCAGGCCTTGTATGGCATAAGCCCCCGCCTTGCCTTCAGACTCGCCGCTGGTAACATAGGCGTTGATCTCGGCTTCGGTCAAAAGTTTCATTTCCACCTGTGTGCTGGACAACAACACCTCTATCCTGTCGCCATCTGCCACTGCCACTCCAGTATGGGTAGTGTGCCAACGACCGGACATCTTGCGCAGCATCTCTGCAGCATGCTGATTATTTTCCGGTTTACCCAAAATTTCACCATCTACACATACGGTAGTATCTGCCGCCAGCAACGGCATCACGTGCATCCCCCGTCGCGATATGGCTTGAATACAGGCAATTGCTTTCTCTTGTGCCAGTCGCTGTACATAATGTTCTGGCGCTTCGTCTGGCAACACGGCTTCATCAATGTCTGATGGCAAAACTTCAAAATCCACACCGATCTGACGCAATATTTCTCCACGGCGCGGAGACCGGGAGGCAAGGTAAATTTTTGGCATAATGGGCGAGTCTAAAGCATAAAACAGGGAGTACCAAATGAGTGAGTGGGCTTATCTGTTAAAAATCAGTATCGCCCTGTTTGCAATTGTAAATCCTGTCGGCGGCGTACCTATTTTCGTCAGCGCCACTGAAGGGTGGTCCAAACCGCAACGAACGCGGGCAATTAAAATCATCAGCCTCACTGTATTCAGCGTACTGCTTTCGTCGGCATTTCTGGGGGACAAGATACTGGATTTCTTCGGCATCAGCATCCCGTCGTTTCAGGTCGGCGGCGGCATCCTGTTACTGCTGATGGCAGTTTCGATGATGCAAGGGCATAGCAGCCCTCACATCACGGACTCCGATCACATCGCCATTGACAAGGATGCCGTGGCTATCGTTCCACTCAGCATTCCATTGCTGGCAGGGCCCGGGGCGATAAGCAGCATGATTATCGCAGCGCAACAAAATAACGGATTCTGGTGGCATGTATGGCTGGCGCTACCGATAGCCCTGGTAGCAGCACTGTTATGGGGGATACTGATGCTATCTTTTGTAATCACCGATCACATGGGGAATATCGGGATTAATATTGTGACACGGCTGATGGGGCTGATACTTGCGGCAATGTCCATAGAATTCATGGCGCACGGCTTGGGAAGTTTATTTCCTGGCTTGCTGGGATAGGGGTGATGCTGCCCGACTGAAGCACTAAATAGCGACCACTTCAGCAGTCTTCAATGGTGATCTCGCCATCTTTAATGCGGAATGTGCCGCCATCCCGATCTTCCTTGACCTGCCAGAACTGATGGCCGATGTGCACAACCACCCCGCCAAAGACCTGCTTGCTCACGACCACGCGTGCATTTGCGGTCAGGCTTAACCGCGTTTCCAGCTCGGTCTTTTCCAGTTCATTAGTGTCTATATCCGATTGCAGCTTTTCCTGAGTATTGATGATTTTTTGCTGTGTTTCCGCATTGACCCGACCGGGGGTTTCCCGAGAAAAGACAAGCGCACGCTCCAACTCTTCCTTTTCCTTATGCAGCTTTTCCAGTTTGATTTCAAGAGCAGTCACACTGCTATGCAACTGTGGATTGAGTCCGGTTTCAATTTCGGTACGTACTCCGGCAGGCGACCCCAACACCACAGCTTTGATAAATTGTGTGGCACGTGTAGTACCACCAACGATATGACCTTTTCTCGCTCCATCTTTGCCTACGATGATATGGTTGGTAGCCGTCAATTCGCTATGCTGGACGACTTCTGCCACGATAATACTATCTCCCGCCTCGATGCGTGCATTCTCGACGAAGCGCGCCGAAATGGTCCCGCCGCAGGAAATGTGCGCCACATCATGACGCGAATTTCCATCCTGCACTTTATCACCGTGACCGATAATGCCGCCTCTGATGGTAATGTTGCCTCCTGCATGAATTTCCGCAGCTTCTACCGTACCGCCTATGATCAAGTCCCCGGTAACCCTGATCTTCATGCCTGATTTCACATCGGTTGAAATGTTGACCGATCCTTCAAAATTCAGATTTCCCGTTGAAAGATCTATGCCTTTCACAGTCAAGGTGGGCTCAACATTAACGCCGCGCGTTACCAGAAGTGGTTGCCCCGGGATATCTGCAAGCAGGCGCTCATAATTTCTCGGATCAAATTTTACGCCATGCAGTCCTTTGGCGAAGGCGTAGTTCTTACCCGGCTTTGCCTGAATGATCTCACCCAGCAGGTTTTTACCTGACACGCCGACTGTGGCGGGGATACGCTGCATCAGGGGATCGCCCGCCTTTACTGTGATAAATAGCTCAAGCTCCCGGTAATCTACCCTACCATGTTCATCGACCTTGAGCGCACCGGCCCCGATCTCTGGGACCAGACTTTCGAAGATCGAGTCCGAGCCGTTCTGCGCCTCTGTGCCTTGCGCAACCAGTTTATTCTCTATTCTGTCCAAAACCAAAGCCGCGTCTATTTTGGAGACCAGTATCCCGTGGACGACTCCAGCCTTTTTTAAAGCGCCCAACACCTGCTCACGATCAACCTTGCGACCACCCTGTGCAGGAATTACGGTGAGGAAGGCAGACATATGATCTGCATCTACACTGACCTCGACCACGGCATCGATAGCGCTTCCGAGGACGATGTGAAAAGGCTGTTTGGATACTCCGTATTTTTCTATCAGCTCATCCAATGCATCGCTGTCCAGCGGCACTGCGCCCAGGTCCTGTTGGGTCAGCGCACTACGGATTTCAGCGGCGTCGATAGGATGCCAATTGTCGACAGGCGTAAATTCTGCAAGCAGAGCTCCTCCGTCTATGCGGAACACCAAGCCTAAAATCGTTGATTGCTGATCTGACATCACATTCCTTACGCGACTCTCAAAAGTTAAGCCATGGTACAGAGATCGACGCATGGCTAAGCGAGCGATGCAAATTATGGCCTAGATTCTTATTTATGAACACAAAAATGATGGCTCAAGGCAACTGGAGCCTCGTTTCTGCAGATTAAATCGCATTCTCCAGCACCACGAATGCAACTGCCAAAGCCTTTTCATCGCTGATAGAAAGGTGACGCCGCAAGATGCCTTTTGCGTCCAGGGCTGCTTGCAATTCCGGATGCAGGGCAAGTGTGGGCTTGCCTAGTTCGTCATGCGCAATCCCGATATTCTGGAAGGTAGCCGGAGCGCGCAAGCCAGTACCGAGTGCCTTGGCAAAAGCTTCTTTGGCAGCGAAGCGTTTGGCGAGGAAACGTGCTTTGGTCTGACTTTGCCGGAAGCTGGCCCACTCGTCTTCAGTCAGGACGCGCCGAGCGAATGCATCACCATGACGCTCCAGCGCTTGCTCTATTCTGGAGACTTCGACGATGTCAGTTCCTATACCGAAAATCATTAGCTTTGATCTGAAGCTATGATCTAACACTGCGTGCAGCGGCAACCATCAGCGATTTCATTTCCCGCACGGCACTATCCCAGCCAACAAACAGGGCATGTGCCACGATGGCATGGCCGATATTGAGTTCTTCCACGCCAGGGATGCGCGCTATGTGTTGCACGTTATGGTAGTGCAAACCATGACCTGCATTGACTGCCAACCCAAGTCCAATACCATGCACAACGGCTTGCTGAATACGCACCAACTCACGCTGCTGCTGCAGGTCATTAGGGGCATCGGCAAAAGCGCCGGTATGCAATTCAACCACAGGCGCATTCATTTTCCTTGCTGCATCCAGCTGCGCAGCATCCGGATCTATGAACAGGGATACGCGGATCCCGGCATTGCTCAGACGCTCGGTGGCGGATCGGACCTTATCGAAATAACGCACGACGTCCAGCCCGCCTTCGGTGGTCAGTTCTTCGCGCCGCTCCGGCACCAGACAGACATCCTGCGGCTTGACTTGCAAGGCAAAATTCACCATTTCGTCGGTCACCGCCATTTCCAGATTCATCCGCGTCTGCAGGGTGTTACGCAAGGCCGTCACGTCGGCATCCTGAATGTGCCTGCGGTCTTCACGCAGATGCAGCGTGATGGAATCAGCTCCCGATTGTTCGGCGCGGAGTGCGGCCTGAACTACGCTGGGATAGCGCGTACCGCGCGCCTGACGAATGGTAGCTACGTGATCTATATTGACACCTAGTTTTATCATAATTGCTGTAAGTCTATTAGTAACTGTCTGGTATGCAGCGGTTTATCGCCCAGATGATGGTTGATCAGAGTGCGCATCAGCTGTTTGCTTTGTTGCAGGGTTTGCGTGTCGGTGTAGTCGTCTTGCGCCATATCCAGCAAGGTCTTGCCGCGTAATTGTATCCCACTTTTATTTTGCAGGCCTGACCCATTAGATGCTGACCCATTGGCGCTTTGCGGAGAGGCTTTAACTGCTCCGTATTCGGGAACGAACGAATATAGTGCGCCGGCATCAATGTCATCGCCACTCCCTGCTTCTTGCGTCAGCGATAAAGCATAGCCCAGTTCCTGTAACAGTCGAATCTCATAGCGGCGCAATACGATGCTCTGAGCTTCCTCCCCGGTCAAGGCTTGCAAAGCCTGCTGGTAATGTTCAAACAACGCTTCGTGCGGATCTTCGCGCGGCAACAGACGTAACATCAACTCATTCAGATAGAACCCGCAGATCAGCGCCTGCCCTTTTAACACATGCAGACCACCCTGCCATTCAATTTCGTGCAGGGTACGTAATTCGGACTTCCCCGACCAGGTTGCAACCAGAGGTTGAAACGACTGCAACATGCCGCGCATGGCGGAACGCGGCCTGCGCGCGCCCTTAGCGATGGTCGCTACGCGGCCGAAATTACGCGTGAACAGTTCCACCACCAGGCTGGTCTCAAGATAGGGATAGGTATGTAGCACGTAAACCGGTTGCTGGTCTTGACGTGAAATAGGTATTTTCATTGAGACGAAATGATACACCTCGCGCCTTGCCGAAAGGCTGCCGGCAGGTTAAAGTAGCGCAGTTTTTTTCAACTAGGAAAGTAAAGCTCATGTGGAATATTGTTGAAGCTGCAGGCTGGCCGATCTGGCCGCTGCTGGTTGCTTCTATTATCACTCTGGCAATTATAGGCGAACGCTTCTGGTCTTTGCGCGTTGATCTGGTTGCCCCTAAAACCCTGCTGCCGGAAGTTCGTGAGTTGCTGAAAAAGGGCGGCGCAACCAAAGAAGTCTGCGAAAAACTGGAACAACACTCACCTCTGGGTGAGATTTTTGCCAGCGCCTTGATGAATATGAACGCCTCGCGCGAGGTGACGAAGGAATCCATTGAGGAAACCGGTCGTGCAGTGGCGCACCAGCTCGAACGTTACCTCACCACTTTAGGCACCATTGCCACGGTCAGTCCTTTGCTGGGTCTGCTGGGCACCGTCATCGGCATGGTGGAACTGTTTGGCGCATTCACCAGCACCGGCCATGATGTAGCTCAGTTTGCTCGCGGCATCTCCGTGGCCTTGTACAACACGGCGATGGGTATCGTCGTCGCTGTTCCCAGCATGATTTTCTATCGTCACTTCCGTGCCAAGGTGAACAGTCTGGTGGTAGAAATGGAACTGGAAGCCCTCAAGCTGGTAGAACTGATACACGGCGAGCGCAAATAATGAATTTCCGTCGCGGACAACTCAACGAAGACCTGGAGATCAATCTGGTCCCGCTGATAGACGTGTTACTGGTCATCATTATTTTTCTGGTGGTCAGTGCCACCTTCTCGCGCATCAGTGAGCTCAAGATAAATCTGCCGACTGCTGTGGCAAATCCACAGCAGGAAAAACCAGTAGTGATTGATGTCGCGATCGATGCCAGCGGGCATACCCAAGTCAATAAAATTGACGTTCCGGTTGCCAATATCGCCTCATTGACGACGGCACTGCGCAAAGCGACCACAGAAGGAAAAGAGCCCACTATTGTGATTGCGGCCGATGCAAAGACCACGCATCAATCAGTGATCAACGTGATGGAAGCAGCTCGGGAAGCCGGACTATCACGCATCACTTTTGCCACGCAACATTCAGGCACATAACTTCCGGGTATAACAAGGCGAAGTCTGTCTTGCCTGTCATTTGAGACCTTCCTCCCCTATCATGCTCGACGCGAAAACCTGCTACTTGCGGTTATTACGCTATGCCTGGCGCTATTGGCTAATGTCTCTGCTCAGCCTGGTCGCCCTGGCAATCTACTCCACTACCAATACCGGATTTCTTGCCGCGATCAAGGTCATTACCGATCAAGGATTCGTGCATCAGAACCAGCATAAGTTGCACATCCTGCCGGTATTGCTGTTTGGCTTGCTGGCGATCAGGGCGTTGACCGGTTTCCTGTCTGATTTCTGCATGCGCTGGGTGTCGCGTCGCGTGGTGGAAGATATCAGGCTGGATACATTTCAGCGACTGATGGCAATGCCGGTCAGTTATTTTGATGCCAATTCGGCAGGGGTGACCACGTCCAAACTTACTTACAACACCGAGCAGATGTCTGTCGCCTCTACCAAGGTGATCACCAGTGCGGTTCGAGACAGCTTGACCATAGTCGGCATGATCGCCTACATGCTTTATATCAATTGGCATTTGACCATGGTGTTTGCCGTGATGGCACCGCTCATCGTCTATTATCTGCGCAAGATGACACCACGCATACGTGCCGCAGGGAGTGCAGTGCAAGAGTCGGTAGGTGACATGACGCGCATACTGGAGGAATCAGTAAGTGGTCAACGCGTGGTGAAAATTTTTGGCGGTCAAGCCTATGAGAACAGGCGGTTTTCCCAAGTGGTCGCAACCAACCGCCGGATGCAGATTCGGCTGGGCAGGATATCTGGTATCAACAGCATGGTGGTAGAGTTGATCGCTGCTGCCGCTTTATCCTGGGTGGTGTATTACGCAGTCGGCAAATTCAGTGCCGGCGAGTTTGCCGCGTTCATAGGCGCAGTCATGATGTTGATCAGCCCGGTCAAAACGCTGACACGGATGAACGAAGACATTCAAGTGGGTGTTGCAGCCTCGCAAAGCATCTTCGGCCTGATGGACGAAACTCCGGAGCCGGATGCAGGTAAACTTGCTCTCGCCAAAGCGCGAGGTGCCATCGAATTCCGCCAGGTGACCTTGCGCTATGCAAGCGCCAAACGCGATGCGCTTCGCGAAGTGAGTATCAGCGTTCGGCCTGGGGAAAAGATCGCGCTTGTGGGGCGGTCTGGCGGCGGAAAAAGCTCTCTGGTCAGCCTGTTACCGCGCTTTTACGAGCAGCAACATGGCGAGATCATGCTGGATGGGCAGAGCACGCGCGAACTCACACTGGCAAGCCTGCGCGCTCAATTCGCGCTGGTAAGTCAGGACGTGGTGCTGTTTAACGATTCGGTGCGCAATAACATCGCTTATGGAGCTCTAAGAGGCGTCAGTGAAGAAGATGTGATTGCTGCGGCAAAAGCGGCCTATGCCTGGGAATTCATTCAGCAATTACCACAGGGACTGCAAAGCGAGATCGGTGATCGCGGCGTCCGGCTCTCAGGCGGCCAGCGTCAACGCATCGCCATCGCCCGCGCCATCCTCAAGGATGCGCCCATCCTGCTATTGGATGAAGCCACCTCGGCATTGGATACGGAGTCGGAAAAGCACGTACAGGCTGCACTGGATGGACTGATGCAAAACCGCACTACGCTCATTATTGCGCACCGTCTTTCCACTATCGAGAATGCGGATCGCATTCTGGTCATGGAACAAGGCGAAATCGTGGAAAGCGGCAGCCACAGCGAGTTGCTTGCGCTCAATGGCCATTACGCAAAACTCTATCAAAAACAATTTCAGTCTTCATGAACTGCTGATTCCGGTAAGTCTGGGAAACTATGGATAAATGGCTGCAACATCAGTGGTTTCGCATCTCGATCTGGCACATTTTTCTTTGGCCTATAAGCCTGTTATTCGGCTTGCTTGTTGTTATCAGGCGCTGGTGTTATCGCCTGAGGTTATTCAAAGCCACACGCTTACCTGTTCCTGTCATCGTAGTTGGCAATCTCACTGTCGGCGGTAACGGAAAAACACCATTAGTGATCTGGCTGGCGCAATTCCTGCGCGAACAAGGCTACACCCCCTGCGTGATCAGCCGAGGATACGGTGGCACAGCCACACAACCGCAATCAGTGACCAGCGCAACAGACTCCTCTCTGGTGGGGGATGAAGCCGTATTGCTGGCCCGCCGTTTGCGCTGCCCTGTATGGGTGGGTGCAGACCGCGTCGCTGTAGCCCGTGCGCTGCTTTCAGTGCGTCCGGACTGCAATATCATACTAAGTGATGATGGCATGCAGCATTACCGTTTGCAGCGCGATATAGAGATCGCTGTAGTGGACGGACAAAGACGCTTCGGTAATGGGCTGCTGCTGCCGGCAGGGCCGATGCGGGAACCGCGAGCCCGTCTGCGTTGCGTGGATGCAGTAGTAGTCAATGTCGGCCAAGAATATTCGACGCAACAGTTACAAGCAGATGAATACGCAATGCAGTTGGCCGGCAGCGAATTTCATAGCCTGCAAGACCCCGATACAAGTGCACAGGCCAGTCATTTCTTTGGCAAAAAGATTCATGCAGTTGCAGCGATCGGCCACCCTGCCCGCTTCTTTAATCATTTACGCAGCCTGGGTTTGGAGGTTGTGGAACATGCATTTCCTGACCACCATCCTTATCAGCCCCAAGATTTGCATTTCGAAGATGCAGAGGCGATACTGATGTCCGAAAAAGATGCGGTAAAATGCACTGGCTTTAATATCCGAAGTGCTTGGTTCCTGCCCGTTACTGGTCAACTGGCGGTGGCGTTCGGCGACAAAATTCTGCAACTATTGAAAGCAATTGAAAATGGACGCAAAACTGCTTGAAATCCTTGTTTGTCCGGTATGCAAAAGCCCTTTGGTATACAAAAAGCCGGAGCAGGAACTGGTTTGCAAACCATGTCGTCTGGCATATGCGATCAAGGATGATATTCCGGTGATGCTGGAAGATGAAGCACGCAAGATCAAGGCATTAGAAGAGATCTAGGGCTGTAACTTGAGCTCACCTGCTTTCAATGTCGTCATTCCCGCGCGGCATGCATCCAGCCGCCTACCGGGCAAACCGTTGCTAGATATTGCAGGCAAGCCCATGGTGATTCGGGTAGCCGAGCAGGCTATGAAAAGCGGTGCCACGCAGATATATGTAGCAACCGACCATAGAGAGATATACGACGTAGTGCTGGCACATGGGCTGGATGCCATCATGACCGGCGAACATCACGTCTCCGGCACCGACCGCATTGCAGAAGTCGCTACCAAGCTGGAATGGACTGACGATGTGATCGTGGTCAATGTGCAGGGAGATGAGCCTTTGATTGCGCCTGAACTGATTATCAGGGTTGCCGAACAACTGGCAGAGCATCCTGAAGCAGCCATGGCGACTGCCTGCCACCCTATCACCGACCTCAACGAGATGACCAATCCCAATGTGGTCAAAGTGGTATGCGACCATGCGGGCTCTGCGTTATATTTCAGCCGTGCCCCCATCCCTTATCCGCGTGACGCTTTTGCCGCAGGCGCAAATCGGATCCCCGATGGCTTGACTGTTTATAGGCATATTGGAATTTACGCGTATCGCACCGCATTTTTAAAAAACTATGCGCATCTGCAGCCTGCGATGGTGGAAAACTTCGAAGCACTGGAACAATTGCGTACTTTATGGCATGGGTACAAAATAAGCGTAGCGATCACAGATTCTGCCTCTGCTCCGGGAGTGGACACAGAGCATGATCTGGAACTGGTAAGAGCCTTGTTTTTACGAAATCCTTGATTTTCAAGAAAACCATAATGAATAAACCTTGAGGAGACACGCAAAATGACCGATTCTTCCCAGATATTTGGTGACGCGGCAATCAATCAGGCTAGCGCACTACCCAGCGAACCATGTGTGATGCTGATCTTCGGGGCATCCGGAGACCTGACCAAACGTTTATTGATCCCGGCAATATACAATCTGGCTTGCGATAACCTGCTATCGGACAATTTTGCAATTCTGGGTAGCGCCATAAGCGAACTGAATACTGAACAGTTTCGAGCCACTATGAGTAGTGGAGAAGACGGTATACGTAAATTCCATACACGCAGTAAATTCGATGAAGAAGTATGGGAAAAGCTGGTGAGTCGCTTCCACTATCAAAAATGCAGCTTCGATTCAGTGGATGATTTCAAGGCGTTACGGCGCAAAGTCGCTGAGCTGGAAGTGGATTACCAGACCCATAACATTCTGATTTATTTTGCTACTGCGCCAAGTTTTTTCGGGATGATCTGCGAAAACCTGTTTCAGGCTGGATTCAAAGAAGGCC
Source organism: uncultured Methylophilaceae bacterium (assembly GCA_903834185.1). GTDB lineage: Bacteria > Pseudomonadota > Gammaproteobacteria > Burkholderiales > Methylophilaceae > CAILHX01. Next base: position 14,243 of record CAILHX010000029.1, on the reverse strand, counting down.
AAGGCTGGCGACGCATCATCGCGGAAAAGCCTTTCGGCCACGACACACAGTCGGCAAGAGACCTCAATGCTGCAGTACTCAAACGCTGGGATGAAAACCAAATCTACCGTGTAGACCATTATCTGGGCAAGGAAACTGTACAGAACCTGCTGGCATTCCGCTTTGCCAATGGCATGTTTGAACCACTATGGAACAAGAACAATATTGATAACATCCAGTTCAATGTATGCGAAGAGGTTGATGTAGGCGCACGCGGTGGCTATTACGACAAGTCCGGTGTATTGCGCGACATGATGCAGAACCACATGTTCCAGATGCTGGCTTACCTGTGCATGGAGCCTCCATCCTCATTTGAACCGGATGCGATTCGCAATGAGAAATCTAAACTGCTGAGCTCGGTACGAATCTATAAGCCTGAAGAAGTACCTAATTATTTTGTACGCGGCCAATACGGCGCCTCGTTCGATGACGAGGGTGAAATGTTGCAACCAGGTTACCGCTACGCACAGGATGTGAATCCGCTTTCCAATACCGAGACATTTGCCGCAGGAAAACTACACATTGATAACTGGCGCTGGGAAGGTGTGCCGATCTATCTTCGTTCCGGTAAAGCATTATGGAAACGTGGCACGGAAATCGTGGTGGAATTCAAAAAAGCGCCGGAAGCCATATTCCGCGGTACTTCAGTCAAAAGTCTCGCCCCTAATCGTCTGGTATTTCATATCCAGCCTTATCAGGGCATAGAACTGTTATTCCAGGCCAAAGTGCCGGGGCCTGCCCTCACACTGCAGAAGGTGGACATGCATTTCAGTTATAGCGACGCATTCAAAGCATCACGTTATACCGGCTACGAGGTCATGATCTATTCATGCACCCGCGGGGATAGCACCCTGTTTTCACGTGGCGACCTGGTGGAAGAGGCATGGAAGATCGCCCAGCCCATACTGGACTACTGGAAGGCCACGCCCGCTGATGACTTTCCCAATTATGCCCGTGGCACCTGGGGGCCTAAATCGGCTAACGAACTCATCGCCAAAGATGGCCGACGCTGGTTCGAAGTGGTAACACCGGATGTACTGCAACGCACTCCATTATTCAAGGGAAGCGATCCGGCATTACTCAAGTCCATCATCATGGCACTGCGTTCTGAAGCCGCAGAGATTGGTGAAATCATCATCCAGAAAGGCGATATTGCCAATGAAATGTATCTCATCTGTTCAGGCGAGGTAGAAGTGCTGGATAGCGCCGGAGAAGAGATAAAATCCCTGAAAGACGGCGACTTCTTTGGCGAGATCGGTCTGCTTATTTCCAGTCCGCGTACCGCCACCATACGCGCTAAAATGCTCACCGATATGTTCGTATTGGATAAAGCGGATTTTCACCGCATCCTGCGCGAATCTCCTCGCTTTGCAGAAAGCATGCTGAAGATCGCCAAGGAAAGATACGACGTGACATTGCTGATCGATCAACTCATCAGCTAACGGACTCAGTCAGGAAAATCGGTCAGCCAAGCGGCTACAACTATTTATTTTCAGGAGTTAAGTAATGATTATTAAAAGCCATGTTGTTGATTTACCAACCCCCACCGGCGTTATGCGCACTTACGTGCACCGTCCGGCAGATGATGGGCGTTATCCTGCCATCCTGTTCTATTCGGAGATCTTTCAGCAGACCGGACCGATAGAGCGTGCTGCGCGACTGATGGCCGGACACGGCTATGCCGTGTTGGTACCTGAGGTTTTTCACGAACTAAACCCTATCGGCACGGTGCTTGGCTATGACGATGCCGGGCGTGATAAAGGTAATGCCGACAAGGCTGCTAAAGATGTGCAAGCCTACGATACCGATAACGCGGCGATGATAGAGTACGTGCAGAAGCAACCATGGTGCACGGGTGCGGTAGGTGCGATGGGGTTTTGCATAGGCGGACATCTGGCTTTCCGTGTCGCGCTACAGCCCGAAGTAAAAGCCACCGCGTGCTTTTATGCGACTGACCTGCATACCAATATCATTCCCAACAAGCCGGGACAACACAGCATGGATAGATTGGATGAGATCAAAGGCGAACTGCTCATGATCTGGGGCAAACAGGACCCGCATATCCCTGCTGCCGGTCGTGCCGAGGTATATAAAAAACTAAGTGACGCTGGCTTGACCATGACCTGGCATGAATTCAACGGTCAGCATGCTTTCATGCGGGACGAAGGTGAGCGTTATGATGCGCAGATAGCACTGACGGGTTACCAGCTGGCTTTACAGTTATTCGGACGCAAGCTGGTTTAGGCGAACATCCCCATATCAGCTATGATCAATCTTCGCGGTTAGAGTCCCAAATCGAGAGCATCAGCCATACGCCGAATAAGGAAGCCAGAAAAAAACCGACAAAACCAAAGGCGGGAAGCCCGAATATGGTGGGCCCGCCTTTGACTGTCATCACGATGGACGAACCTATGATAAGCGCAGACGTCACCAGCGCCAACGTCAGTCGATTAGTACTATGATCCAGTTGATGACCAAAATGATCCAACCTCTTCAAATCAAGTTCTATTTTTACTCTTCCTCGCCGCAGATCTTTCAATAGATTGCCTACATCGCGCGGCACGCTCACCAGCAGATCGAGCACTTTCAACACATTACGCTGTCCGCGCTTGAACATGGCTCCGGGTTTATAACGTCCGAAGATCACTTGTTTCACGAATGGCGTGAGGTGCTCGACGATGTGAAAGTCCGGGTCCAGTTCACGCCCCAACCCCTCAAGCGTGACCAACGCCTTGAACAGCATGGCAAGGTCCGGCGGAACTGACAGATTGTTCTCACGCATGACGCTGCTGAGGTCATTCAACATATCGCCGAAACGGATCTGACCTAAAGCAGCATGCTCGTAATTAAACAGGAACTCGTCTATATCTGCCTCCAGCTTGGCTTCATTGACTTGCACATCGCCGGACCAGGAGATGAGTATGCCCAGTAGCGTCTCGTAATCCCTGGAAACCAGAGCCGCCAGTATGTCTGCGATTTCGTTTCGACGTTGCACAGTGATACGCCCCACCATGCCGCAATCGATAATCGCCAGACGATTCCCGGGCAGGTAGAACACATTACCGGGATGCGGGTCGGCATGAAAAAAGCCGTCTATCAACACCATTTTCAGGATCGCATTCGCCCCCAGCCTGGCCAAAGCACTGCGATCAAGACCGGATGAAGCCGCACGCGCCATCTCGTTACCGGGTATGCCGATAATGCGTTCCATCACCAATAACTGTTCTGATGTGTGCTCCCAGTAAATTCTGGCAAACGTTATATCAGAATCGGCGGCGAAGTTATCGCGAAAACGTTCGGTATTTTTACCTTCCGCACTCAGATCCAGTTCTTTTCTCAATGATTTGGCGAACTGACCGATAATCTTTCCTATCTGGAAGCGTCGTGTCTCCGGCATTTCCGCTTCGACCAACCGCCCTAAATGCGAAAGCAGGCGTAAATCCGCCTCAATGCGCGGGCGGATGTTGGGACGGCGTATCTTGAGTACCACCGGTGTACCATCCTGCAATTCGGCAAGGTGCACCTGGGCAATGGATGCAGCCGCGACGGGCTCGGTTTGCAGATGATTGAACACCTCAAACGGCGAGCGACCCAGCGCTTGCTCCAAACCTGGCAGCAATTCGTCAAAAGGGACAGGTGGTACCTTATCCTGCAGTTTGGAGAACTCATTCACCCATTTGGGAGGGAAAAGATCGGTACGCGTTGCCAGTACCTGCCCAAGTTTGACAAAGGTGGGGCCTAGCTCTTCAATCGCCAGCCTGATGCGCACTGCAGGTTCAAGATGCATCACTTCCAGCGAACTTTTAGGCTGTAGCCAGGTACCGGCCCGTCCCATCATGCCGGACAATCCCATACGGTTGATGGCATCGCCCCAGCCGTAACGGAACAAGATGCGAGCAATTTCGCGCAGCCGTCCAAAATCACGCATGACAGAAATGGTTTGGCGAATCATGATAAGACCAGTCGTTGGGGGATGTCTGGAATTCTACACCAAGCCCAATTCAATAATGACGCACTGTTGCTATGAATGTAGTTTTTGCATTAGAATCCACGCCATGCGTTTAAATACACATGTTAATGTATTGATTCTTGCTGTATTTTTGGTATTTTCATGCGGGCCTTGCCTAGCCGAAGACACTAAGCAAACGAGCATGCAACCTAGCCTGCTGGACCAGGCAAGTGAGAGTGTACAGGAGGTGATGATGAGCGCATTGGCACTCACCGGCACCCCGTATAGATTCGGCGGAACATCGCCCGACACAGGATTCGATTGTAGCGGTTTCGTACGCTATGTGTTCCAGCAAGCAGCAAACCTCACCCTGCCTCACGGCGCACGCGCCATCAGCCAGATTGGCAAAGTGATTCCCATGGATCAGTTACAGCCTGGGGATCTGGTGTTTTATAACACCCTGAAATCCTCGTTCTCTCATGTAGGCATCTATATTGGCGATAATCGTTTCATTCATGCCCCCAGCGCAGGAGGAGGCGTACATATCGTGAATATGCAGGATGAATACTGGGCCAAACGCTTTAATGGGGCTCGCCGGATTGATAAGAGCTCGGTGACGGTGACGGCTCAGCCAGACGCTCAGTCGCCGCCCGTAGTTTCTGCCGAATAAGCGGTAACGCGGCTTGTGCCGCTTTTTCGCCTTCCAGTATCGCTTCGTGCTTCTTGGCAAAGTCCGAAGGTCCTATGGTGCCGGTGCTCGGACTGATGAGCACGTCGGCTTGTGCAAGTTCAGGTGCACTGATGGCCTGCTCCATGATGCCAAAAGTCTGTAGCATGATGTCCGTCATGCCTTCGACTTTGCGATACTTCGGCTTTCCCGAAATAGCCACGGCAATGATCACGTCAGCTCCAAGTGAGCGCGCTACCTTCACCGGGACCGGACTGGTTAGGCCTCCATCTACATAATCATGCCCATTGATTCTGACCGGCTGAAATACCCCAGGCACAGAGCTGGAAGCACGCACCGCCTGGCCCGTGTTTCCGCGTTGAAACACCACCATCTCGCCGCTTTGCAGATCAGTCGCAACCGCAGCAAATTGTTTATGCAGCTTTTCCAAAGGTCGGTTCTGCACAGCTTTATTGACGAAGTCCTGTAAAGCGTCACCATTAATAAACCCACGGTCGGGAATGATCCATTCGCCCACACTTTCTCTATCCAGAGTAAATGCAATCTGTTGCAAATCAAAACCGGAGTAACCAGCGGCATAAAGCGAACCGACCACGCTACCTGCACTGGTTCCTACCACCATGTCAGGCGAAATCCCTTGCGCTTCCAATACTTTGATCACACCGATATGAGCAAACCCGCGCACTGCTCCACCACCTAACACCAGTGCGATTTTCGGTTTTCTGACAATTGCCGGTTGCGTTTGAGTGCCTGGCTGTAGAGGAGCCTGAACTGTCGATGCCGTCGTTGGAACTGCGATCGGTTTCGGTGTCGTTGCGCAGGATGTCAGCAGCAACACAACAGCGGCACCAGCAAGAAAACTTTTAATCATTAGTATCCCAGACTCTTCACTGCCCGCTCATCGTCCGCCCACCCACCGCGCACCTTGACCCAGGTTTCCAGCCAGACTTTGGCATCAAACAGCTTTTCCATATCCTGTCTGGCTTCAGTGGAAATACGCTTGAGCTTTTCACCGCCCTTGCCTATCACCATGGGTTTCTGACTTTCCTTATCCACGATGATGGCAGCATGGATACGACGCAAACCGCCCTCCTGCTCGAACTTCTCTATCTCTACACTGATGGAATAAGGGATTTCCTCGCCCAGCAGACGAAACAGTTTTTCACGTATCAGCTCTGCTGCCAGAAAGCGCTCGTTACGGTCCGTGAGCTCATCTGCGCCATAGATGGCAGGTTGTTGCGGTAGATAACGGCGCAGGGTCGCCAGCAGTTCATCCAGCTGCAGATTTTTTTTGGCACTGACAGGAACGATATGGGCAAAAGGAAACTTGCTCGCCATTTCCTCGATAAATGGCAAGAGCTTGTATTTATCCTCCACCATATCCACCTTGTTCAGCACCAGCAATACCGGGCAATTTCGCGGCAGGATTTCCAGCACCTTTTCCTCGCCTTCGCCAAAACGCATGGCTTCCATCACACACATCACGACATCCACCTCGGATAGCACCTGCTTCACGGTACGATTCATGGCGCTATTCAATGCGTTCAGATGACGCAACTGGAATCCCGGGGTGTCCACAAACAGGAACTGGGTATCGGCTGTGGTATGTATGCCCAGCAAACGATGGCGCGTGGTTTGCGCCTTGCGCGAAGTGATACTAAGCTTCATGCCCAGTATGTGGTTGAGTATGGTGGATTTGCCTACATTGGGGCGACCGGTAATAGCGATCGTTCCGCATCTGAAGTCGTCGGCATTTTCTACAGTCAACTCTTCAGCATTTTTTTCAGTCATGATCTATCAGCTTGTACGCTGCCTCTGCTGCCAACTGTTCAGCGACTCTCCGGCTGCTGCCTTCAGCTTCGCTACGAATTTGCAACGCTTCGATAGTGCACTCTACACGAAACGTCTGCCGATGCGCCTCTCCCGAAGTTGACACCACGGTGTATTGTGGCAATGCCATCTTGCGGCCTTGCAGGTACTCCTGTAACAAGGTCTTGGCGTCTTTGCCCAGATTGTCGGGTTCCAGCCCTGTCAGCAACGCTGAGTACAGCCCGTCAACAACGCTTTCCGCAGCGGCAAAACCGCCATCCAGATAGACAGCACCTATCAGTGCTTCTACGGCATCGGCCAATACCGAAGGCCGATGCTGACCGCCGCTTTTCATTTCTCCATCACCCAGCTTTAATATGTCACCCAGATGAAGCGAGATCGCCAGTTCACACAAAGTGGACTCTTTCACCAGATGCGAGCGCACTCGACTCAAATCACCCTCTGGGATATCGGGAAAACGCCGGTAGAGTTGTGTGGCGATCACGCAATTCAATACGCTGTCGCCCAGAAACTCCAGCCGCTCGTAATTCGGCGTGCCATAGCTGCGATGGGTGAGTGCCTGCCGCAGCAACTGGGGTTGGCTGAACTGGTAATCCAGCCGGGTAAGTAATGTTTGGAATACAGGAGACGGGCTGTTTTTAACGGCCATTGCGTCGGTCACTGTATCTTCGTACCGATACGACCCAAATGGTCGAAGCTCATCCAGATAAAGAATGCCTTGCCCACTACATTCTGCTCAGGCACAAAGCCCCAGAAACGACTGTCGTTACTGTTGTCGCGATTATCGCCCATCATGAAATAACTGCCTTGCGGTACAGTCACCTGCACATCCCGGACCGGATTGCTATCGTCGATCAGGATGTCATGGTTATGTGTACCCAGATTTTCCAACAGTCTGCGCGTGCTGATCTGATTGAGTCCGGGTCCCACGTAATCGTAGCTACCATTTTCCTGCTGCGCCATGGGCACGCCATTCACGAAAATCTGCTTGTTGCGGTATTCGATCTTATCCCCCGGCAAGCCGACTACACGTTTGATGTAGTCCAGAGAGGGATCCTTGGGAAAGTGGAACACCATCACCTCGCCGCGCTTGGGGTGGCTGACTTCGATAAAAGTATTGTTCAGGATAGGCACACGCAAACCGTAGGTGAATTTATTGACCAGAATAAAATCACCCACCAGCAGTGTCGGCATCATGGAACCAGAAGGGATTTTGAAGGGTTCGACCACGAAAGAGCGGATCAGGAATACCGCCAGGATCACAGGGAAAAAGCTTTTTGCATATTCGACCATGGTTGGCTCGGCCGCGCCCGGAGTGCGTTTCTTTTTCAGCAGCAGGATGTCCAACAGCCAGATGAACCCCGTTAACAGCAGAATAGCCAGCATGAATAAAGCGAATGTCATTATTTATCCTCAACTCGTAAAATTGCCAAAAAGGCTTCCTGCGGAATTTCTACATTTCCCACCTGCTTCATGCGCTTCTTGCCTTCTTTTTGTTTTTCCAGCAGTTTTTTCTTGCGGCTGATATCACCGCCATAGCATTTTGCCAGCACATTCTTACGCATGGCTTTCACTGTTTCGCGCGCGATGATGTTAGCACCGATGGAGGCCTGTATTGCCACATCGAACATTTGTCGCGGAATCAGTTCGCGCATCTTGGAGGCCAGCTCACGGCCACGATAAATGCTGTTCGCTCTATGCACGATCAGCGATAATGCATCCACCCGTTCACCGTTCACCATGATGTCCAGTTTGACCAGATCGGCAGTACGGAATTCCAGGAATTCGTAGTCCAGCGATGCATAGCCGCGGCTGACCGATTTCAGCTTGTCGAAAAAATCCATCACCACTTCATTCAACGGCATTTCATAGGTCAGCATCACTTGCCGTCCCATGTACTGCATATTGCGTTGTACCCCGCGCTTATTGTTGCATAAGGTCATCACCGGTCCCACATATTCGTGCGGCATCAGGATGGTGGTGGTAATCATCGGCTCGCGGATCTCCTCGATACGGGAAGGTTCCGGCAACTTGGCAGGATTCTCTACCAGCAACGTTTCTCCAGCCCTGGTGACCACTTCATAGACCACCGTCGGTGCTGTGGTGATCAAATCCATATCGTATTCACGTTCCAGGCGCTCTTGCACAATCTCCATATGCAATAACCCCAGGAAACCGCAACGGAAGCCGAAACCCAGTGCCTGAGAAACTTCAGGCTCGTACTGCAAACTGGCATCGTTCAGATGCAGTTTTTCCAGCGCGTCACGCAACGCCTCATATTGATTCGACTCCACCGGATACAAGCCGGCGAACACTTGCGGCTTGATTTCCTTGAACCCGGCTAATGGGGCCTCGGCGCGTCTGTCAACGAGAGTGACGGTATCGCCTACCTTGGCATCCTGCAGCTCCTTGATACCGGCGATGATAAAACCGACTTCCCCTGCCGACAGCGATTCTTTCTGCCGAGACTTGGGCGTGAACACGCCCACCTGCTCACATAAATGCTGTGCACCGGTTGCCATGAGCCTGATCTTGTCTTTAGCCTTGAGTCTGCCATCGAACACCCGCACCAGCATGATGACGCCTACATAATTATCGAACCAGGAATCTATGATCAGCGCCTTCAGCGGTGCGTCCGGATCGCCCTTGGGCGGCGACACGCGTGCGACGACCACTTCCAGTACATCCTGCACGCCTTCGCCGGTCTTTGCGGAACAGCGCACGGCATCCTTGGCTTCTATGCCTATCACTTCTTCGATCTCTTCGATCACGCGTTCAGGATCCGCTGAAGGCAGATCTATCTTGTTGAGCACGGGAAATACTTCAACCCCCTGTTCTATCGCGGTGTAACAGTTGGCGACGCTTTGCGCTTCCACGCCCTGTGAGGCATCGACCACCAATAGTGCGCCTTCACATGCCGCCAGCGAGCGCGATACCTCATAGGAAAAATCCACATGCCCTGGGGTATCAATCAGATTAAGCTGGTAGACCTGCCCATCGCGCGCTTTATAGGTAAGCGCTGCAGTCTGCGCCTTGATGGTAATGCCGCGTTCGCGTTCCAGATCCATGGAATCCAGTACTTGCGCTTCCATTTCGCGGTCTGACAGGCCTCCGCACAGATGGATGATACGGTCAGCAAGCGTGGACTTGCCGTGGTCAATGTGGGCGATAATGGAGAAATTGCGAATATTGTTCACAGGTGTAGGCTGATACTCAGAAAGGCATTCTTAGTAAGAAATTCTCAGGCAATCAATAAAAAAAGAGCGCCGAAGCGCTCTTTTTTTGAGCATATTACTCGAGCGCGGATTTTACCGCAAATCGAATAATTACGCTGCAGATGGGTTAACGTAATTAAATAATGACAGACCCGAGATAAGGATAAATGATTTCTGCGCCGCACTAAGATTAGCCTGCAGCTGCGTGAGTTGCGTCGTGGCCGCAGCAATATCCGTGCTCTGCAGATTGCTGATCGCGGTTTGATATTGCAACGTCAGGCTGGAGTTCGTCGTTTGCTGCGCGTCAATCTCATTTTGCGTAACGCCTACATTGGTGATCGCTTTCGATATACTGACTTCGGCTTGATCCAGATTCGACAGGGTTGTGGTAACCGTGTTACTCAAAGTCGTACTGGAACCAGTTTGCAACGCAGCGATCAGCGCATGTACGGTGGAAAAAATGTCCTGATTATTGACACTGGGCTGTATGGTAAAGACATCGGGAACAGCAGTGGCCGGATTAGTCGTAGAGGTACTGGTCGGCTTACCGCTCATTGTGACTTCAATACCCAGATTCCAGTTTGAAGCATTGGCGTCCCCAGCAACTTTTTGCATGGGGATGCTCTGTCCTTCCGTATAAACTCGTGGATAAGCCGGACCACCCGCTGCCGAAGTCCCCACGACAGATGCCGCACCGGTGATCAGTGATTCGCCAGCAACATAGGGAACACCGTTGATTGTAGTTGCCGCCGTGGCAACGATATCGTATGTGGTCACCGGAGGTTGCGTCACGGTGTCCTGGACAAATTTGATGGCATACTTCTGCGTATTACCCGCCGCATTCCATAACGTCGCATCCGTCACTGAACCCGGCCCAACCACTCCGCTACCCAGATTCGTGGTACCGGTCACGGCAGGATCTGCACTGGTGTAGAAAGTACCATTGCCATTCGGTATACGCTGGAATATCTCAACACCGGCACTACTGATGGGCACCTGACGCGAGGCGCTGATCTGAGCCAGCTGCTGACCCTGATCGCCATTGTAAGCCACGACTCCCGGTGTGCTTTCGGTAAAGGGCTTGGTGTTGCCCTTGGCACCCGCAAATAAATACTGCCCATTGTTGGAGGTATTGGCCAAACCCAATACGTAGTTGTAATCCCCTTGAATTTCTGTGGCAAGAGCACTACGCGCTTCTGGCGTCAGGGACGGATCGCCAGCCTGCACGGTTAGAGACCGCAGGTTGGCCAAGGTCGTACTCACGTTATTCAAGGCGGTTTCTTGAGCTTTTAATGCAGATGTAGCTACGTCGCCATTCTTGCTGAATTGCTGTGTTGCGGCAAGTGACTGACCATTTTCGACCACTTGCGTCGCGGCCAAAGGGTCATCAGATGGTTCGGTGATACGTATGCCGCTTGATATCTGCTGCTGAACCTTGACCAGACCCTGTAACTGGTTTTGCACAGTCGCATTGCCCTGACTATAAATCATGTTTGTACTAATACGCATACTGCCTCCTTAATTCCTTGCATTCAGCATTTTATGGATTGATCGCCAATATCGAAGCGAATAACGAATTCACCGTCTCAAGATATTTCCCGGCGGCCTGATATGCTTGTTGATACTGCATCAATTTCGCCGCTTCTTCATCCAGATTAACACCTGAAATCGATTGTTCGGCAGCTTGTGTCTGAGTCACCAATTGCGTCTGTGTCGCTGAACTGACATTCAATTCATTGCCCTTATTGCTGACCTGGCTCAATAATTGCGAATACGCGCCTTCGAATGAAGTGGTGTTACCCGCCATGGTATTGGTCGCTTCAAGCTGAGCAAGTAACAGGCCGTTACGGTTATCTGCTGTACCGCTGACAGTAGGCCCTACGTTAAAAGTATCGTTTGTTACCGGGTTGCCGGTAATCTTGGCGGACCAGCCATTGAATGTGATGGCAGCGCCAACCGCAGGGTTATATGCAACACCTACAGCCAGAGGAGTTGCTGTGGTCGTATCCAGTACATCAAAGGTTGTGGCTGAGGTGAAGGTTACTTTGACCTTATCCTGCAGATTGGCATTTAGCGGCAGTACCGAAATCGTCGCGGGGGCAATAACTGCTGCCGATCCACCATTGGTTTTAGTGGTTGCGCCATTACTGACCTGAAAAGCGTCGCCCACAGCCGGCACGCCGGAAATACTGGTGCTCCAGCCATTGAAGCTGATAGCAGCTCCCGAAGTATATGCCTGTGCAGTTGCCAGAGTGGCACCCGTCGTAGTATCCACTACATTATAAGTAGCTGCCCCGGTAAAGGTAATTGCAACAGTATCGTTCGGCGAGTTCACTGAACCCGCGCTGATTGCTCCTGTTCCCAGATTACCTAATGTAGCCGCGGTAGTGATAGGTGCTGCGACAGCAATGGTGGAGGTATTGATGTTAGGTGCAACGGATAAACTGCCAGCAATCTCACGCATGGGCTGTGCTTCGAAAGTATCACCCGCTGTAGCTGTGCCTGAGGCAAGCTGAAAATGCAAACCGTCTATATCCACCCCAGCGCCTGCTAATGTGGCAGCTGAGACTCCAGAAGCCTGGACGGTATTATCAGACAAACGGGTAATGGTATAAGTACCATTAAAATCAATGCGATAATCACTGGTGGTCAAACTCTGTGGATTGTTGACTGTGGTCGTAATCGTGGCATTGCCCACATTCTTGGTACTACCCTGCGCGACGGCAGCAGGAATATTGAAGAACTGGCCACCGGCATTGCCTTGGATATCCTGCCCAAGTTCGTGTTGGGTATTGAATGCTGATGCGAGGCCCGCTGCAACTCGACCCAGAGCACTTTGCGCTGGATCCAGAGTCTGATCGCGGAATGCCAGCAAACCGCCCAATGAACCACCGGTGATGTTGTTGGCTCCGATCGGCACTTTGGTATTTCCCAAGATGTAATTCACATCCAGAGTCTGCGGGTCAGTGGCATCCACTGCGGTCTGCAACGAGAATGCCTGGTTGCCTATCACCAGGGTTTGCCCGCTACCGAAGAACACACTGGCAGTACCATCGCTTTGAATGACGGTACTCGTCCCAACCTGTTGATTCAATTCAGAAGTAAGCTGTTCGCGCTGATCCAGCAAATCGTTAGGCACTTGTCCCGGGGGCGCCCCGGCTTGAGCCAGAATGATCTGCTGATTCAAATTCGCAAGCTGGGTAGCATAAGAATTGATTTGGCTGACGCTATCCTGAATCTGCGTATTCACGCCGACCCGCGCTTGTTCAAAGGTGGTATTAAGCGTCTGGAACTCGGTCACCATGGAATTTGCCGAGCTAATGAGCGACTGACGCGAAGGCACATCCGTCGGGTTATTCGCAGCGGCGGAAACTCCAGCGAAGAAACCCTGTATGGCGGTAGACAGGTTGTAATTACCGTTGGTGGCGCTACTGGTACCGCCTAAAGCATCATCAAGCGGTTGTAACTGCTGCAAATATGAATTCACTGAAGCGCTTTGCGCTTGTACTTGAAGCAGTTGGGTTTCAAGGTACTGACTGATCTGGCGCGATACGGTCGTGACTTGAACGCCTTGGCCGATAAAGCCGGAACCGGTATCAAGCGCTGTAGCGGCGGTTTGTATAATCTGCTGGCGGTGGTAACCAGGGGTACTGGCGTTTGCAATGTTATGCCCGGCAGTTGCTATCCCTTGCTGGGCTGCATTCAGAGCACTTACACCTGTACTGAACATACTCATATTAAATCACCTGTAAACATGTACCTTCTCTTAACGGCAAAAAAGGTAAAAACTTGAGCAAAAATTAGCGATTTTTTTGATAAAAAATCAACTTTCGTAGTAGCCTATAAAACATTCAAATAATCAATGGCTTAAAAATAAATTCAGGCCGACTTTTTATCCCACATTTTGTAACAAAGTATTACTCTTCAACATATCGCGGAAAGAGTCACTGTTAATGACGTTCATGATCTTGGAAGAATAGTTAGGATCAGTGGCAAATCCACCTTGTTGCAGACCCGCTGCATAACCGCTCGAATCCTGGTTTAACGCAGAAGCATAGCGAGGATTATTGCCGATCAGCTTGGCGTAGTCGGCAAAAGCATCGGTATATGAATCGTAGGCGCGGAATTTCTCGGTAGATTTCACCACGTGACCATTTTTATATTCGCTGACATCCTGAGTAACTGTTTTCCCGGTCCAGTCACTACCCGCCTTCAGATTGAACAGGTTGTAGCTGTTGCTGCCATCGGCAGTGGTCAGAGATTTTTTGCCCCAACCGCTTTCAAGCGCAGCCTGGGCAAGAATGGTTTGCGGTGGAACACCTAACGCTTGAGCAGCTTGTGTTGCGTAAGGAGCGAACTGGCTGACAAAATTGCTGGCTGCGGATTGATCAGCAGCACTTGGCAATACCACCGGCTGGGTTTTACCAACTGCAGGCAAGTCATAATTAACCGGACTAACCGTAACACTGTCTTTATTCTGCGGTAATGAGCGTTGAATCTGGGCGATCAGCGCATCAGCCAT
>CAILHX010000028.1 GCA_903834185.1 uncultured Methylophilaceae bacterium | reverse complement strand
TATCACCTGTACCTGAAAGCTACAGCCATGCCGCACATCAACATCCATGGCATAGATTGCCATATTGGTTCCCAACTCACAGAGATCGAACCTTTTTTAGCTGCACTGGATCGTGTGTTATTGCTGGTGGATAAACTTGAAGCAGCAGGGATCCACATTCGTCATCTTGATTTGGGAGGGGGTGTCGGCATTCGCTACCGCGACGAGACTCCGCCGGATATCGCTCGTTACGCCCAGGCTTTGCTTGCACGTCTGGTTGGACGCAAGTTCAAATTGCTGCTGGAGCCAGGTCGTGCTTTGGTAGGTAATGCGGGTGTTTTACTTACACGTATTGAATACATAAAATCCGGCGAGAGCAAGAATTTCGCCATCGTCGATGCCGCTATGAATGACCTGATGCGACCCGCGCTTTACGATGCATGGCATGACATCGTGCCGGTTGAACCGCGCATAGGCGCGCAGGAGAGTTTCGAGATTGTCGGTCCTGTTTGCGAGAGCGGTGACTTTCTCGGTCACAACCGCGAACTGTGCATCGAGCCGGGAGATTTGTTGGCAGTGATGTCGGCCGGTGCTTACGGTATGAGTATGAGCTCTAACTACAACAGCAGGCCACGTGCAGCCGAAGTGATGGTGGATGGCAGTCAGACGCAATTGATTCGCAAGCGCGAAACCATCGCCGATCTATTTGCACAAGAGCTAATTAAATAACTGTTTTAAAGTATTTCAGAGTATTGTCAACCCTCATTGTTTCGCGTAGATTCTGTGATTAGCAGTTACCACATAACCATTTATAAATTACGGAGGAATGCAAATGAAGAAGTCTCTTTTGGCAATGCTTTGCGTACTGTTTGGTTTGGTTGTCGTACCACTTGCTTATGCTGACGATACAATGGCTGAAGATACCGCTGCGACTGCTGCACAGGATGAGCCATTGCCACCACTGATTGAAGAACTGCCAGGAGCAACAGCGGACGGGAGTGGTTCCTGAGTTTATTGAGGAATTATCAGTTTGGGAATTCCAGAGATTGGTAATTCAACACTCAAATAAAAACGGAGCTCATGGCTCCGTTTTTATTTGTAGCTTGAAGATGTTAGTCAAAGATAACGGTTTTGTTGGAATAAAGCAGAATTCGATTCTCCACATGCCAACGCACAGCACGAGATAGCACAACTTTTTCCAGATCGCGACCTTTCTGAATCAGATCTTCCAACTGGTCACGATGCGAGACGCGCATGATGTCCTGCTCGATAATGGGGCCTTCATCCAGTACTTCAGTCACATAATGACTTGTCGCACCGATCAGTTTCACGCCGCGCTCGAAAGCACGGTGATATGGTCTGGCGCCGACAAAAGCCGGAAGGAAGGAGTGGTGGATATTAATGATACGTTGCGGATAACGCGTCACGAAAGTCGGTGACAGTACCTGCATGTAACGTGCGAGTACAATGAGGTCGATGTCGTGTTCATCGAGCAATGCAAACTGCCGGGCTTCAGCCTCAGCCTTGTTATCCTTGTTTACCTCTATGACGTGGAACGGTACGCCGTAGAAATCTGCAAGCCGTTTGGTATCCGGGTGATTGCTGATAATAAGAGGTATTTCACAGTCAAGCTCCCCGCTGTGAAAGCGGTAGAGAAGATCGGTAAGGCAATGGTCGTATTTTGAAACGAAAATAGCGATCCGAGGTTTGCGGCTGGAAAGATTGAGTTGCCAGTCCATGCTGAATTTTTTGGCAGTTTCAGCAAATTCAGTCTTGAATCCATCCGGCGAAAGATTGAAATCCGCCAAATCCCATTCCACACGCATCAAGAACAGATTCTGTTCAGCGTCCTGATGCTGATCGGCGTGCAAAATATTTGCATTATGCCGATATAGGAATTCGGCAATTGCAGCGACCAAACCTTTACGGTCTGGACAATTGATCAACAAGGTAGCAGTGTTTTTCATTGAGTATTACAGCATGTTTTAACTGAGTTGCGCATTATAATAGCTTCATTCTGGGTGTTGCTACAGGAGTATTCGCACTGCTATGAGCTTGTTCATTATCATCTTCGCTTTGTTACTTGCACATTATCGTTCAAGTTCCGTGTCAGATGGATATGTGAGTGTAATTCGCTTCTTTGAACGTAAATTCAATGATGGGCAATTCAAGCATGGTTTGATTGCTTGGCTACTGGCAGTGCTGTTGCCAGTTTTACTGATGCTCACACTAGGGTTGATACTCAAGCATTTTTCATCGCCGCTGTATTTTATACTGGCAGTAGCAACGCTTTACTGCATGCTGGGCTCAGTTGATTTCAGTGTCACGGCCGAAGCGATCAGCAGTGATCTGCGAGATAACAACATCTCCTTTGCGCGCGAAAGGCTTGCACAGTGGAGTGGTCACAATACGGCTGAATATGGCGCACCGGAAATCGCACGTGTCACCATTGAAACAGCCTTGTTACGGGCACATGAGGGCCTGCTCGCCCCGATTTTCTGGTTCGTGTTGTTAGGTCCCGCCGGTGCGGTGCTCTACCGCCTGGCACGATTGGCGCAGCAGACATGGCAATTTGAAGAAGAGAGCTTTAATCGTGCTGCCCAACGTTTATATTACTTGCTGGATTGGTTACCGGCTCATGTCACTGCCATCAGCTTTGCAGTGGTTGGGAATTTTGAAGATGCCATGTATTGCTGGCGAACTCAGGGGGATACCTTGAAAAATCGTACGCATGGAATCATGCTGGCATGTGGTGCCGGTGCGCTGGGGGTGAAGCTGGGTGAACCCCTGTTTGCCAATGGCGTTTTGGAATATCGCCCTGAATTAGGTCTGGGCGATGCCGCCGATGCAGACTATGTGATGAGTGCGGTTGGTCTCGTTTGGCGGGCATTGGTGTTAATGTTGACCATGGTATTGTTGATGACTTTTGCTAACTGGCTAGGAAAATAGGGAACATTTATGCAGGTGTTACTGGCTAATCCACGAGGTTTTTGTGCTGGAGTTGATCGTGCCATTGTCATCGTTGAGCAGGCGCTGGAAAGATTCGGTGCCCCTATTTACGTGCGTCATGAAGTTGTGCACAACAAATTCGTTGTCGAGCAACTGAGGGCGAAAGGCGCGATATTTGTTGAAGAACTGGGCGAAGTCCCTGCAGGTAACACGGTAATTTTTAGTGCACACGGCGTATCGCAGGCGGTTCGTCTTGAAGCCGAATCTCGCGGGTTAACGGTGTTTGACGCAACTTGCCCGCTGGTCACCAAGGTACATATGGAAGTAAGCAAGATGCGCGCTTCCGGTTGCGAGATCATCATGATAGGTCACAAAGGCCATCCCGAAGTAGAAGGCACGATGGGGCAAAGTGAAGGTGGCATGTATCTGGTGGAAACGCCTGAAGATGTGGCTAGGCTAGTGGTAAACAAGCCCGAGCAACTGGCCTATGTGACGCAAACCACGCTTTCCATGGACGACGCGGCAACTGTGATTGCAGCACTGAAAAAGCGCTTTCCCAGTATCGCTGCACCGAAAAGTGATGATATCTGCTATGCCACGCAAAACCGTCAGGACGCAGTGAAAGCTTTGGCCAAACAATGTGATCTGGTCATCGTGGTCGGCTCGCCCAACAGCTCTAATTCCAACCGCTTGCGCGAAGTGGCGGTCAATCAAGGCATCACTTCATACATGGTGGATAACGCGTCGCAACTAGACCCGGACTGGGTGGTAGGCAAGCACAACATCGGTGTAACGGCCGGAGCCTCTGCGCCGGAAGTGCTGGTGCAGGAAGTGATAAATCGCCTTAGGCAGTTGGGGGCAGCCAACGTCAAAAACCTCGACGGTGTGACCGAAACCGTTATGTTCCCGTTACCGAAGAATTTGGTGCTGAAGAAACAAACCGCAGTTATTTAGGCTTCTCTGAACTGCGCGGTCTGTAATTCACAGGTGCGCAATTCAGATTGGTTCAGGCTACACTTACTTCTTTTTCAGATTATCCAGGCTATAGGAAGTCGGCGCCAACGTTGTCATTGCCAGCAAACCGCCTGCCAATGCGGTGTATAGCATTAAAAATATGGGTTCTTGCAGGTGCAGGGTTACTGCCAGAAACAAGCTATAAACTGCAAGTATCCAGGCGGCAACGCTGGTCTTGTAACCCAGGAACAAGGCAGCTCCTGCACCAATCTCGATAATAAAGGTGAGTGGCACGACCAGATAAGGGATGCCATGAGAACCCAGATACATACCGAATTGTGCGTAGTAATCTGGATTCTTGGATGCCAGGATCACTTTGAAAATACCGGATATTAAAAAAATCTGAGCCAGCAACAGGCGTGAAACAACGGGAATATATTTGTTCATGGGTTTATCCTTAAATTACCAAAGTCGCCACATAATGCCTGACACATCCTATATCCCGCAAGAGGGAATCATATTTGCCCGCACACTGGGCATCCGTTAAAATGCGCGGTTTCAAGTCCTTTAGAAAGCGCTCAACACCATGTCGAAGAAAATCATATTTAAAGCCGGTGAAGCTACCGTTTACGGTGACATAGACCACACCGCAGCCATGCCGGAAATCCTTATCGGCGCTGTGGACGGTCCTGTTGGTCAGGCCTTCGCCAATATGATGGCGCAAAGCAAGGGTCACACGGCCATGTTCGCGGTACGCGACATCAATCAGATGGTGCGCCCGGCCACCATGATGGTGCCGAAAGTCACCCTTAAGGATTCCGCCAACATTGATCTGTTTGGCGGCTTGGTGCAGGCTGCTACGGCAGACGCGGTTCTGGATTGCGTGATCGAAGGCATCATTCCACGCGATCAAGCCAATGATCTATGCATTATCAGTCTGGTTTGGATAGATCCGCGTTGTGCCAAAGACCCTAATCTGGACAAAGCGGATATGTACAAGAACAACTACGAAGCGACCAAGCTGGCGATCAAGCGTGCGCTGAATGACGAGCCTAGTATTGATGAGTTGATCAAGAATCGTCACACCATCAAACACTGTATGTGGGAAGATAGCTGGGATCAGAAGTAATCTCAGCCTGAGTGATCACCGTGCTCGCGCACCCAGTTGATGGCGTAGAAATTCAACTCGCTGCCACTGTTAAGATCAAGTTTTTTGCGGATATTGGCGCGATGCGATTCTATGGTTTTGACGCTACGCGCCAGTTTTTCGGCAATCGCCCCGGTTTCCAGGCCCATACCTATCAGGTGTAATACTTCAAACTCGGTTGCGGTTAGGCCGGCGATTGGCGATTTCTCGCTTTCACCTCCCAACATCTGATTAATCATGCGAGAGCGCATACGGTCGCTGATATAGCGCTCCCCCTTCAAAATCTGCCGTATCGCCATCAGTACGGTATCGGTGCCTTCCTGCTTCATCAAGTAGCCATGTGCACCGGCTTTGAGTACTCTTTCGGCATAGATGGTTTCATCATGCATGGACATGACCAGAATAAACAATTGCGGATATTTGTTGCGCAATTGCTTGACCAGCTCCAGACCGGAAATACCCAGCAACGATAAATCCACAATGGCCATATCATGCGGCGATGCTTGCAGTGCAGCCAGCGCTTGCGTGATGTCACCTGCTTCAGAGCAGGCATGGATCTCCGGCTCTTGATTGATAAGCATGGATACACCCTGCCGCACGATGGGATGATCGTCTACTACAAGAATTCTGGCTTTCCTTTGTTCGTTAAATATCATGGTTCGAAAATAATGGTTTATCCAATGTCATGCTTTAAGCCGGAAATTTAACACTTACTTTGGTGCCACCGCTAGTCACAGGTTCACAGGTAAATGACGCGCCAATCAGTGTTGCACGATAGCGCATGGTATGCATGCCCAGCCCTCCCTGTTTGGCGATATCTATACCCGACCCATTGTCTATTATTTCAAATATACAGGTATCCGGCGATAAGTTGATGGTGATGCTGATCTTGGTCGCAGCGCCGTGTTTGATGGCATTGTTGGCGGCCTCCTGAGCGATGCGGAACATATTGATCGCCAGGCTGGTGCTTCCGGCCACAAAATTATCGTCATATTGTACTTCGCAGTCTACGCCGTAAATCGACTTCAACTGATTGGCGAGTTGCCCTAACATGGCCTGTAAGCCAGCCTCCTTTAACTCTACCGGATATAAGCCTTGAGCCAGTTGTCGGGTTCTAACCACTGCTTCATTGATTAAAGCCGTGATTCTTGTCACCGAATGCATCTCAGGCCAGTTCTTGGCACTTAATTGTTTATTAAGGACTTCAGACAAGAACGCGACACCAGTCAAATGCTGTCCCAGGTCATCGTGTAACTCCTGGCCGATCCGTTCGCGGGTTTCTTCGCTGATGTTAATAATCTTGCGTTCGGCCATCGTGGCACGTTCCAGAGCGGCTTCTGCGGCTTCCTTGGCGGCTTGCATCGCTTGCTCGGCCTGTTTGCGTTCAGTAATGTCGCGCGAAACTACTAATACGTTAACGACGTGTCCGCCATCGTTTTTGACTACGCTGGATTGGGATTCGATGTAACGTACGCTGCCATCACCGGTGAGGTAGCGGTATTCCGCGCGTCCGCCTGTACCGGTCTGCACTACTTGACGAAATAGGGCCTTGATGCGCGTGCGATCTTCCGGATGGACATGCGCAAACGAGTCACCGGCAGTGTTGTCTTTAAGTATCCGATAATAGCCGGGGCTGTTATAGACACGTTCCCCCTCCGTGTCGAGCACCGCGATCAGATCATCCACATTTTCCAGAATGAGGCGAAATAAATCATCGCTCTCACGTAGCAAATGCTCTTTATTGACATGCTCATTCATTTTTTTTGCCAATCATAAAGGGGAGTTCTCGGAACATCATGTGCGCAAAGCCTGGCTTTGGTCAAGATGCTTCTTCAGCAATTTTCTGACGGGTGTGGGCAATGCTGCTTCAAGCGCATCTTCCAGGTCTATCCAGAGTGAACCAGCTTGTTGTGCAACATGCTGACGTCGGATAATGCGCAGCGGTTGCGGCGTAATGTGGAGTCGAAAGTGAGTAAAGCTATGCGACAGTTTTGCCATAGCCGGTAACAATTCGGTTTCCAGCCCGTAACGCGCGGTGGCAAGTTGTTGTACGTCTGCGTCTACAGCAGCCTCGGGCAGACTCCATAACCCACCCCAAATACCTGCAGGCGGGCGCTTTTCCAGCAGAATCTCATTGTTATTGATCAGTAGTAGCATCTGGGTACTTTTTTCAGGGATCTGTTTGCGTGGTTTGGGAGTCGGTAATTCATGAATACGAATTTCAAGTCGCGCGACACAGTTTTCTTGGACCGGGCAAATGATGCATTTGGGTTTGCTGCGTGTGCATAAAGTGGCACCCAGATCCATCAGGCCTTGGGTATAAGTCTCGACATCAGAGTCCGGCAATAGCTCTTCCGCAAGTTGCCACAGCTGTTTTTCAATTGCGGGTTGCGCTGTATAACCTGTGATGCCGAAGCATCGTGCCAGCACACGTTTGACATTGCCATCCAGAATGGCATGGCGTTGTCCAAAACTGAATACGGCAATGGCAGATGCTGTTGAACGGCCTATGCCGGGTAAAGCGTTTATTGCATGGTGAGCGCGCGGAAATTGACCTTGGTGACATTGCGAAATATCTTGTGCCGCCTGATGCAAATTGCGCGCTCTTGAGTAGTAACCCAAACCGCTCCAGTGACGCAGCACATCGTCTTCGCTGGCGTTGGCCAGAGTGGTGATATCAGGGAAACTTGCCATGAATTTCTGGTAATAGGGAATGACCGCAGCCACCTGAGTTTGCTGCAGCATGATCTCGGATACCCAGATCGCATAGGCATCGCGCGTATTTTGCCAAGGCAGGTGGTGTCGTCCTTGTTGACGTTGCCACTGAATGATATGGGTGGCGAATTGCGACATGGATCAGGCGTTAAGTTTAGCTAACAGCTTTTCAGTTTTATCCGGTTCCTGGCTGGCCAGAATACTGCGTATCTGCTTTTCCAGCTTTGGTAGATCGGTATTCAATACCTGTCTTTTAACCGCGAGAATGTGCGCTGGATGCATGGAAAATTGACGCAAACCGAAACCGAGCAACATCCGAGTCAGCTTAATGTCGCCAGCCATTTCCCCGCATACTGAAACCGGCTTTCCGGCTTTGTTCGCGGCGCGTATGGTGAGCTCCACCAGTTGCAATACTGCGGGATGCAGGGGGTTGTGCAGATAGGCTACCGTATCATCGGTGCGGTCTATGGCGAGAGTGTACTGGATCAAGTCATTGGTGCCTATCGACAGGAAATCCAGATGTTTGGCAAAGGCTTCTGCGCCAATGGCGGCAGCTGGGATCTCTATCATGCCGCCTATGGGCAGGGTAGCATCAAATGGAATGTTATCGGCACGTAAGCTGTCCTTGACGCGTTCAATCGCCAGCAGGGTTTGTCTCAACTCGGACAGAGTGCATAGCATGGGAATCAGTAATTTTATTTGTCCATAATGCGAAGCACGGTAAATTGCACGTAACTGTGCGTGAAATATCTGCGGTTCGGAAAGGCAGAAACGGATGGCACGTAACCCAAGCGCGGGGTTGGTCGAGGTACGAATAGTGTTGGTATCGAACTGTTTATCTGCACCTATATCCAGCGTACGTATGGTGACCGGTAGCCCTTTCATGGCCTCTACCACGCGGCGATAGGCATCGAATTGTTCTTCTTCGGAAGGCCAGTCGCGACGATTCATGAACAGAAATTCAGTGCGATATAGACCGATGCCTGTAGCTCCGGATGCCCAGGTTTGCGCTACGTCGGACGGAATTTCGATATTCGCATGCAACTCAACCGCAGCACCATCCAACGTCACTGCGGGCGTTTGCTTGATGCGTTTCAGCTTTTGTTGCTCTAACTCCCATTGCTCCTGTCGCAAACGGTATTCGGCCAACGTGTCTTTATCGGGATCAACGATCACCACACCCTGCTGGCCATCAACAATGATCAGCTCGCCGTCGCGTATCAGGTTGCGCGCATGCTGTAACGCCACGATGGATGGTATATTCAGGCTACGCGCCAGAATGGCAGTGTGAGATGTGGCGCCACCGACATCGGTAATGAATGCGGCAAATTGATGCTGCTTGAACTGAATGGCATCGGCCGGTGAAAGATCATGGGCCACCAATATCATGCCGCTTTCCTGTTCTGCCAGAGCAGGTTGATTGGGATGGCCCAGCAACGCCTTGATCACCCGTTCCACTACCTGCACTACATCAGATTTGCGTTCACGCAGATAGTCGTCTTCGATTTCTTCAAACTGGGCAACGATAGAGTCCAGCTGTTGTTTAAGCGCCCATTCAGCGTTGCAGCTTTCGCTACGGATGATTTTCTTCGGTGTTTCCGATAGCGAGCTGTCGGCCAGTATCATCAAATGGGTATCGATAAATGCGCCCATTTCCGCTGGTGCAGTTTTTGACAAACCGCGACGTATATCGACCAGGTCTTGCTTGACAGATTGCACTGCGTCCTCAAAGCGTAAGACTTCTTCAGCGACCAGGTCAGGAACGATCTGGTAATGCGCCACCTCCAGCAAGGCGTGGGAAATCAGGCGCGAATGGCCGATGGCTATCCCTGCCGAAACGCCGACACCGTGTATAGTGAAGCTCATAAAGCGGAACTCTTATAGGTGACGCTCATGAAGCGGAACTTTCAAAGCTCATTCGTCTTCCCCAAAACGGTTATTGATGAGCTCAACCATGGCTGCGATCGCTTGTTGTTCGTCAGGCCCATCGGCTTCCAGCAGTACCTTGCTACCCTTACCGGCAGCCAGCATCATCACTCCCATGATACTTTTGGCATTGACGCGTCTTGCATTGCGTTCTATCCATATCTGCGAAGAAAATTGCGCCGCGACATGAGTAAGTTTGGTTGAGGCGCGCGCATGCAGCCCTAGTTTGTTGATGATTTCTACTTCCTGTTTGGTCATGTATTACCTTCACAAGCTTCTTTGGTAAAGTGCATCACGCCTGCGATGCCGCCCTCGGTGGCCTTGGCCACCACTACATGCAAGGGCTCATTGCGGTAGCTCAATACTCTCACCAGCATGGGAAGATTGACTCCGGCTATACCTTCCACGCGCCCCGCTTGCAACACTCTGCAGGCGATGTTGCATGGCGTCGCACCGTAGATATCAGAGAGCACCAATACACCGGCACCCTGATTCAACTCCACTACCAATTGCTGGGCCTTGGGGATCAGCTTTTCCGGTTTGTCGTTGGTCGTTACCTCCAGGTGCATCAATAGTGGAGGCTTGGTGCCCAGTACGTGGTGCGCGCACTGAATCAGGCTTTCGCCCAGTTTGCCATGCGCGATGATGATTACACCTATCATGTTAACTCCTCTATGCCAATTCTCTATGCCTGACTAAAACCGGATATCCGATTGCGCGAAAATGTGCCGCCAGACAGTCCACAAAATACACGGATCGATGTTGCCCGCCGGTGCAGCCTATCGCTACCGTCAAATAGCTGCGGTTATCGCGCACAAAGCAAGGCAACCATTTTTCAATGTAAAGCTGAATATCCGCCAACATTTCTACAGCAGCCGGCTGGTTTTCTAAAAACGCGATCACTTCGGCATCGTGACCGGTCAGTGGGCGCAGCTTGGGATCGTAATGCGGGTTGGGCAGGCAACGCACATCATAGACAAAATCGGCATCCAATGGAATGCCGTGCTTGAAGCCGAAAGACTCGACCAGTAAGGCTAAACCGCTTTTATCCAGATTGATAAAATCCTTGACCCAGGAGCGCAAAGTATTCGCAGATAATTCACTGGTATCCATGCGGTGTCCCAGATTTGCCAGCTCATTGAGCATTTCGCGCTCGGCATGAATGCTCTCCGCCAGCGTGCGGATGTCGTTGGACAGGGGGTGACGACGGCGTGTCTCACTGTAGCGCTTTACCAGGGTTTCGGTGTCGGATTCCAGAAAAAGTACGCGCACTTCAGTATCTCCGGATCTGAGATGCTGGATATATTGCGGCAGATCTTGCAACTGCGCGCTACGCGTATCTATGCTTACCGCCGCACGCTGCATATGTGCCGTTTCCAGATGTTTCACGGTGTCACCCAACATGGGTGCCGGCAGGTTATCTATACAGTAATAGCCACTGTCTTCCAGTGCTTTCAACACAATGCTTTTGCCGGAGCCGGAAAGACCGGTGACGATGACCAGTTGCATTAGAGCGCCTTGAAAATATCGGTGTGAATAGTGATGGTATCCATGGCCGGCTTATTCAGCGCTCCCTGCCTATTTGGCCTGATTGCGCTTTATCTCGCGCGCTTGACGTTGTACGAACTGACGTGAGCTGTTGAAGCCGCGCATCAGCAGTACGTGGTTACGGACTGCGGCTTCTACCAGCACGGCCAGGTTGCGTCCTGCGGCCACCGGAATAGTTACTTTGGGGATCTTGACGCCAAGAATATCCTCGCTTTGAGATTTCATTTTGAGTCTATCCAAAGGTTCGGCAGCAGCTTTATCCGCCATTTCAAGTTGTACGATGATATCCAGCGGCTTGGTAGGTTTGACTGCATTGTCCCCGAACATCTCACGAATGTTCAAAACCCCCAACCCGCGTACTTCAAGAAAATCCTGTAATAACGCAGGACAGCGTCCTTCCAGCCTGTCCGGCGAGATGCGAAAATAATCGGCAACGTCGTCAGCCACCAGACGATGACCGCGCGTGATCAATTCCAGAGCCAGTTCGCTTTTACCGATGGAAGCTTCGCCCTTTATCAGCACCCCGAAACCTTGCACCTCAAGAAAAACGCCATGAAAGCTTTTTGACTCGGCAACTGCCTGCGCCAGATAATGGCTTAACAAATCCATCAAGCGAGGGCTTTGCATGGGCGAGGTGAATAAAGGAGTATTCTTTTGGTTGGCCGCGTCCAGCAGTGTAGACGGAGGTTTTTCTCCGTTGGCCACAACAACAGCCGCAAGGTCGGTGGAATAAAGATTGTTGATCGCCTGTTTGGCTCCTGCTACATCCAGGCTACGTAAATAATCCATTTCCGCACATCCCAGCACCTGTACCCGATTCGGGTGGACGAAATTGAGATGCCCAAGCAGCGCGAGAGACGGTTTGGTTACAGCTTCGCTGGTGAGCACTTTGTCTCCGCCATCCATTCCCGCCACCCACATCAATCGCAGTCGTCGGCGCGTATCGCGAAACAGTTCGGAAACACTAATCTGAGCCATAAGAAAGCCGAGCTATGCGAATGGGTTGTGGGAATGGCTTTAAATGATTCAGCCTACTGCTTGGTGTTTCACGCCGCCATGAGCGCGATGATGGTCGGCAAACTTCTCTTTGACTTTCAGTATTTGACGATCAAGCTTGTCGGCCAACAAATCTATAGCGCTATACATGTTGTCATCACTGGATTCTGCATGCAGGTCGTTGCCTGGAACGTGAATGGTGGCTTCGACTTTGTGTATGAGTTTTTCTACCGATAGGGTCACTTTGACATCAATCACATGATCAAAATGATTCGTCAGCCGTTCTAATTTATTTTGTATGTAATCGCGTAAAGCTGGAGTGATTTCAAGGTGATGGCCACTAAGGTGCAGATTCATTTTCAACTCCTCTAAGTTAACGAACTTCTATAACGTCTTGCGCTGACTAGCCGCAGGGATTTGCAAAGATTCACGGTACTTGGCAACCGTACGACGTGCTACAACGATACCCTGTTCTCCTAGAATATCGGTGAGATGACTATCAGACAATGGTTTTTTGGGGTTTTCCGCAGAAATAAGTTGCTTGAGCAGGGCTCGAATGGCTGTAGCCGAACATACTCCACCAGTTTCGGTGGCAACGTGGCTACCGAAAAAATATTTCAACTCATAAACGCCGCGCGGTGTGAGCATATATTTGCGTGTAGTGACGCGAGAGATTGTAGACTCGTGTAATTCCAGCTCATCGGCGATCTCACGCAAAACCAATGGTCGCATGGCGACATCACCGTGTTCGAAAAAGCTGCGTTGCCGATCAACAATCGCTTGTGATACCCGCAAAATCGTAGCGAATCGTTGTTGAATGTTCTTAATAAACCATTTGGCCTCTTGCATCTGGCTCATCAGGTATTGTGCCGAACTGTCGCGATTGCGCTTCAGAATATCCGCATATAGACGATTGATACGCAACTTGGGCACAGCCTCGTTATTCAGGCTTGCTAACCACAGACCTTTTACCTTTTTCACCACCACTTCAGGTTGTATATAGTGGTCGGATTCAATATAAGAAAATAGGGCTCCGGGTCGTGGGTTCAGCCGGATGATGATTTGTTGAGCAGCGCGCAGGGTATCGTCGTTACAGGCCAGAAGCTTTTTCAGCTTGGCAAAATCTCTGGCAGCCAGCAACGGCAGGTGCTCGTTGACGATCACCAGGGCCACTTGATGTTCGGGCGTCTGCCCGGACATGGCTTGCAATTGCAAGGCCAGACATTCCGTCAGATTACGCGCACCCACCCCGATCGGGTCAAGATGTTGTATGCGTTTAAGCGCGGTTTGCAATTCCAGCAAGTCCACTTCCTGCTCATCCGGAATCAATTCCACCAGCTCATCCAACGACTGTTCCAGATAGCCATCTTCGTCTATGGTATCAATCAGAATTTCCGTCAATAAGTAATCACGTGCGGACAGATGCATCAAACCCAGCTGTTCCAGCAGATGTTCGCGCAGGGTAGGTGCGGATGGTTCCTGAAAACTGAAATCAGTATCGTCGTCTTCGCTCTGAGTGCCGTTGGCATTCCTGGACGACATCTCCCAATTGGAATTGTCTCCGGGATTAAAATCACCGGGATCAAAATCGCTATCGGTCGTGGTCTCGGATAACGGTTCCTGGACTTCGTTTGTTTCAGGCGCTTTCTCTCGCGTATTTAACGGTTCCTGAATGCTGTAGGACGACTCCACAGACTCTTCGCCTATGCGTTCCAGCAAAGGGTTGTCTTGCAATACGGTTTCCAGTTCCTGATTGAGCTCAATAGAAGAGAGTTGCAGCAAACGGATAGATTGCTGCAACTGGGGCGTGAGCGCCAGATGTTGGGATACTCTAAGTTGTAATGTTTGTTTCATAATCTGAAATTCTTGCCCAGATAAACTTCACGTACACCTTGGTTGGCGATGATTTGCGCTGGGCGGCCTGCTGCCAGCACACGGCCATCGTTAACAATATAAGCGCGGTCGCAAATACCGAGTGTTTCGCGTACGTTGTGATCGGTAATCAGTACACCGATGTTTTGCTCTTTCAAGAAGCGGATGATTTTCTGAATATCAATGACCGCGATCGGGTCTATACCAGCGAATGGTTCGTCGAGCAGAATAAATCGGGGATTGCTGGCCAGGCAGCGCGCGATTTCGACCCGTCGCCGCTCGCCACCAGAAAGGCTGATCGCGGCATCGTGGCGCAAATGAATGATATGCAAATCATGTAGCAGTTCATCCAGCCGTGCCTCCATCGCTTCTTGCGTCATTTGCTGCAGCTCAAGAATGGCATAAATATTTTCTTCCACCGTGAGTTTGCGGAATATGGACGGCTCTTGCGGCAGATACGACAACCCCATGCGAGAACGACGATGTATAGGGAGGTGCCCCAGATTCAAGCCATCCAGAGTGATGGTGCCACCATCCAGAGGTACCAATCCCACCATCATATAAAAACTGGTGGTTTTACCCGCGCCGTTAGGTCCGAGCAGGCCCACGATCTCTCCACTGGCAATACTCAAGGAAATATCATGCACGACCGTGCGTGCCTTGTATCGCTTGATAAGTCCTTCAACCTTGAGTTCGCTCATAACACTTGCATCAACGCCCAGGCGCGATGTTCATTCCTTTGTCGGTTCATTTGCTGGTGCTGGTGAAGTGGTAATTGTTTTCGCCTTGGGTTGTATCACTGCGTGCACTCGTCCTTTGGGGTTTTCCGTCGTTGCAGCCTTGGGGCCGCCTATCACTTCTGCATATTCGGAAGCTGCGTCGTACATGATGTAATCTCCATGCACGATATCCTCGCCACGCTTGACCCAGGCTTTTTCATAGATCTGTACTTTATCCATACGGCCATCGTATTCAATACGCTGGCCGCTACCCTGAATGTATTCGTCCTTGCCTTCCATCTTCTGGCGGAAAGTGGTGGGCTCACCATAAGAAGTGCTGTGCTGAAAGCCTTCGCTATCTTCGCGGACAATCAGTCTCGCGGCATGAATCTCCAAGGTGCCTTTGGTCAATATGACATTGCCGGTATAAGTGCTTATCTTTTTGGCATCGTTGACGGTCAGGTTGTCCGCTTCCAGATCGATGGGTTTGTCTCTATCCGCTTTTTCTGCGTGCACCAAGCCGCTGGTAAGCAACATGAACAACGTCAATAGCAGCTTAAGGTGATGATTTGTCATAGTGTCTCCGTACCCGTTCTTTTTTTACAGCACTTGTTTGTTTGATGGGCGTTACTTTTTTTGCCGTCTTGGCTTTTGCGGCGACCGGTTTAGCCGGAGCTGCTTTTTTTTGTTTGATGGTGGGAGCATCTACAACTGGAGTACCCACACCTACTACCACCGATTTGTTTCTAACAAAACTCTGATTGCCTGCCACCTGCTCTATGGTCAGCGATTTCAGGAAGGCGGCATCCGGTCTTTCATAATGCACTTTGACATGATTCTTCAGGTTCACAATACCCAGTTTTTTGTAAAACTCCATACCTGCGGCATGAATGACAGTGTGTGGTGCCTGCAATATCACTACCGGCCTGTCAGTTTCCACAAAATCTTGCTGCGGCATGATGTGCAGGTAGTCCGTCAACAGGGTTAACTCACCTTTAGTCGCTGTTGCAGAACGGACGACTTTCACATTATCCATGAAATACACATTATCACCATTTGATGAAACCTTGCCGCTATCAGCACGAATTTGCGTCATCGGCTTTTTAAGCGCATACAAGGCGAATTGCGGTTGCACCAATTCAGTACTGTCGTCGTCAGGGAAATGACGCATCTCTACCCCGGCCAGGCTGTAGCGCGGGTTACCAAAAACATCGGCGCGGGTCGAAGTAAAATTGGTCACGATATAATCAGCATCATGTCGGGTGCTGCCATCACGTTTAGGTTGTGGTGGTTGAACCGTACGGTCTATCCAGAACGTAAGCGCTGCTAATAGTGCCAGCAGCATCAGCCCAAACCAGGTGGCAGGAAGCCCTTTCATCGTTATCTGTTATAAAAACGTTATAGATATTGCGCCATCTGAGCATCCAGAGTGCCTTGAGCCTGCATCAGCAACTCACACACTTCACGCACTGCGCCTTGTCCGGCCTGCAGGGTGGTAATGTAGTGCGCATATTTTTTGACCAGGGAGTGTCCACCCGGTACCGTGATGGCAAACCCGCCATGGCGCATAGGTGGAAGATCCACCACATCATCCCCCATGAATGCACATTGTTCAGGGCTTAGATTGGCACGACGCATCAAATCCTGAAATGCTTGCAGCTTGTCATCCACACCTTGATAAAAGTGCGCCACGCCGGTACTTTCAGCACGCTGTGTCACGACATTGGAGGTGCGCCCGGTAATAATTGCCATTTCCACACCGCTGGCTTTCAGTAGTTTCATACCTAAACCATCCTGTGTATTAAAAGCTTTGTATTCCAGTCCATCATCACCGATGATCAGCCGGCCATCGGTCATCACGCCATCCACATCGAAAGCGATCAATTTTATTTTCCTGGCGCGTTCAATTAACTCGCTCATACTACTTTAGCCTTGAGTAAATCGTGCATGTTAAGCGCGCCCACCAGAACTTCAAACTCATCCACTACCAGCAAGCTGTTGATTTTTCGCTCGTCCATTAGCTCTACGGCTTCCACGGCGAGTTTTTTTGGTGTGATGGTATGCGGGTTGCGATGCATGATCTCTGCAATCGAAGCTGTTTTTAAATCAGCGCCCTGCTCTATGATTCTGCGTAAATCGCCATCCGTGAGAATGCCAACAGGTTTACCCTGCGTATTGACGATTGCGGTCATGCCCAGGCCTTTGCGCGTCATTTCCAGCAATGCTTCCGAAAACGCCACGTTTTCTGCGACTTGCGGGATCGCATCATCTGTGCGCATCACATCACTGACATGCACCAGCAAACGTCTGCCCAGCAGACCGCCGGGGTGTGAACGTGCAAAGTCCTGCTCATTGAATCCGCGCACATCCAGCAATACTACGGCGATGGCATCGCCCAAAGCCAACGCAGCCGTGGTGCTGGCTGTCGGCGCCAGCCCCAAGGGACAGGCTTCCTGTGCGACGGCGGCATCCAGGTGCACATCGGCTTGCCTGGCCAGCGCCGAATTGACATTGCCGGTCATGCTGATAAGTTTTGCTCCCATGCGTTTGATCATGGGGACGATGGCCAGCAACTCATCGCCTTCACCGGAATTCGAAATCATCAATACGACGTCGTCTTTTGTGATCATGCCCAGATCGCCGTGACTGGCTTCGGCAGGGTGCATGAAAAATGCAGGTGTTCCGGTACTGGCTAAAGTAGAGGCGATTTTGTTGGCAATATGGCCGGATTTGCCTATGCCGCTCACCACGACCCTACCTCTACATTGTAAAATAAGTTCAAGCACCCGCTCGAAGTTCGCATCCAGTCGTTGCGACAATGCTTCAACTGCACGCGCTTCGATCAATAGCACCTGCCGCGCCAGTTCTATGGGCTGCACAATTGGTTTTGAACTTATTTTCGGTTGTAATTTTGACACTGACATACGGTGCAAGTATAAAAGGGATTGTCCGTGGAATAAAGGATTTAAGTGTTAGCAATGATTATTCTGGCACAGAATTTGCCCTATTTCGCGAAATCTTACATACAAACTCGACACATCTGACAGGAAACCCCAACAGCATTTATGCCTATGTACTATTGTTACCCGTTGTTATTGGGGCAATCACATGAAACGTGAAGTCATGGTTATTGGCGGTGGCGTGGTGGGTTGTCTGACCGCCATGGCGTTGACCAGGCAGGGAATTAAAGTCACGGTGGTCGATCGCGGGGTGCTGGGTGCAGAGGCGTCCTGGGCAGGCGGGGGTATTTTGTTTCCGCTGTTGCCCTGGGACTACAGTGAAACCGTCAACGAGCTGGCTTTGGCAGGAGCAGCGATTTATCCTTTGCTTGCGGAAGAGCTGATAACGACTACCGGCATAGATCCTGAATATACTGTTTGCGGAATGCGCGTGCTGTCACATTTTGATGCTGCCGTCGCACAGCAATGGTGTACTACTCATGGGGTTAGTGCTGAATTTCAGGATGACTCACTATGGTTGCCGCAAGTCGCTCAGGTACGAAATCCACGCTTGATTCAGGCATTACGGCAGTGGCTGGAGATTCATGGGGTCATTTTAAAAGAGCACACTCAAATTACCACGTTGCAAACTCAATCGAACCGTGTCCGCACGTTGCAAACCAGCGAAGGCGAGAGTCTGAGTGCAGACCGGTATGTGATTACTGCCGGTGCATGGAGTAAACCGTTGTTAGGTACTTACGCACTCGAATCTGATCTCAGGCCTATGCGGGGGCAGATGCTGCTGTACAAGTTGCCGATCGGTACGCTGCAACACATTTTATACAGCGATGACTTTTATCTGATTCCACGGCGTGACGGGCATATTCTTGCTGGAAGTACCGTAGAAGACGTGGGTTACGATAAGTCTACTACGCCACAAGCAGCCGCTGACTTGCAACGCAAGGCAATCCGGCTGTTACCCGCACTGGCGAGCTGCAATCCCATCGCCCATTGGAGTGGGCTACGTCCCGGCTCACCGGATAATAAACCTATCATTGCAAAGCACCCGGTATTGGAGAACTTGTGGCTCAACACCGGACATTTCCGTTATGGAGTCACCATGGCAACGGCCAGTGCGCAGATGCTTTTGCAGCAGATGCTGGCCTCATCAGGTTAAGCCGCCGGTCCCGACATAAATAGTTGACATACGGTATAAATGATTTATACTGTTTACACAAATTAAATTTGTGACCTACTATTTGGAGGTGATCATGTTACCAATTGAAAATGAGAATTACGGATTACTATATTCATTTCAGCCTAAATATCTTGCTCATCTGATTGAGGATGACAATGGCAGTGAGACTGGGATCGTGGACATGCCGGAGAAGCAGGAAACCCAAAGTGCCTGGCGGGTATTCGCTGGGAAATGCATCGCATTTGTGAAAAAATAGCTTCAGGCATCATAATAAATAGCGACCATAAATTACGAACTGAGGAGAGAGTTATGACCGAGTCTGCAAAAAAGACCAAAAGTACCGCATCGGCGCCAGCTAAAGCAATCCCGGCAAAAGCGCCAGCTGTGGTTGCGAAGCCAAGGCCAAAGCCAGCAGAAAAAAGTCCTGCGGTTGCGATTAAAGCCAATGCAATCAAGACTAAAACGCCCGTTGTAAAGACGAAGAAAGTCACGGCAAAAAAACCAGTGGAAAAGAATTCTGCGGCGAAGGCGGCAAAACCGCATAAGCAAAAAATGGTGAGAGACAGCTTCACCATGCCGGCCGATGATTATGCGAAGCTCAACCTGCTGAAAATAAAATGCCTTGAAAACGGTATTGAAGTGAAGAAAAGCGAATTGATCCGAGCCGGATTGATTGCGCTATCAGCAATGCCAGATAAAGCCCTGCTAAGTGCTGTGTCTGACGTTGAGAGAATCAAAACCGGCAGACCAAAAGTGAAGTAGTCAAGCAACCAACCGCATGAATCGTTTGCGGTTGGATTTTCTTCCTACCTTGATCCGCCGTAAACGTTTTGCAGCAGACTGGCAGCGGTTTCTGCCAGCAAGGCAACGTCCAGCATACCAATACACTGTTCGGCCACTTCTATCCCTATCAGCACCGTCGGTTGTTCACTTGGTGTAATTTCCCATACACCTGTGGTATCACCTTTTATTTTAACTGCCAGTAGTACTTCAATGGCTTTATCCAGAACGGCAAAAGCATCTGGATGGATGTTCTCGCGCTGTTGCATTGCTGTGCGAATGACCGATATGGCTGCACCGAGTCGACCAAAAGCCGTCACGTTGAAGCGGCCAGCACAGGCCGCACTGTACGCAAGGTGCATATCCATTGCGTAGATGTCTTTTAAGCCTTTAGTGACCGGTACCCGAAGTTTGCTTTTTTGCCTCATTTTTATCGTGCAAGTGTACCGTGAGTTTACCCAAGGAATAGTTTGTAAGCAGGATTTTTACTTTCATCCCAGTAAGCATAGCCCAGTTGGGCGAGAAATGTATTGAAAGCTTTCATCTCATCTTTGGGAATTTGTATCGCTATCAGTACACGTCCATAATCTGCACCATGGTTTCTATAATGAAACAGGGTGATATTCCAGCCGCTGCTCATATTCTGCAAAAAATGCATCAACGCACCCGGACGTTCCGGAAATTCGAAACGATACACCAATTCCTTGCCTACTTGAGGCGCACGCCCTCCAACCAGATGGCGAATATGCAGTTTTGACATTTCGTCATCGGTCAGGTCCAGCGCTGTCAGGCCTGCCTTGTTCAGGGTTTGTACAAGCTGCGTTGCCTCTTCGCGTTTGAGCACCTGAATCCCGACAAATACATGAGCTTCTTTTGAGTCTGCATAACGATAATTGAATTCGGTGATGGCACGTTTGCCCAGTAGAGCACAAAATTTCTTGAAGCTACCAGGCGCTTCCGGGATCGTCACGGCCAACACTGCTTCACGATTCTCGCCGATTTCGGCGCGTTCTGCTACAAAACGCAATCGATCAAAATTCATATTTGCACCGCTTGCAACGGCCACCAGCGACTTTCCGCTGAGTTTATGTTGCGCGACATATTCTTTCATTCCGGCGACAGCAAGCGCTCCTGCAGGCTCCAGAATAGTGCGGGTATCTTCGAACACATCCTTGATTGCGGCGCAGATCGCGTCGTTATCAACAACGATCATTTCATCTACATATTGCTGGCAAAGGCGGAAGGTTTCCTTGCCGACCTGTTTAACGGCAGCACCATCGGCAAACAATCCAACCTGTTCATGTTTTAAGCGTTTGCCAGCGGCAAGTGAGCGCGTCATGGCATCGGCATCGTTAGCCTCGACACCGATGATCCTGATTTCCGGGTGTAGTTGCTTCACATAGGCAGCAATACCTGCGATCAAACCGCCGCCGCCAACGCAGCAGAAAATGGCATGGATGGGCTCTGAATATTGACGCAGTATCTCCATGCCTATCGTGCCTTGACCAGCAATCACCATTTCGTCATCAAAGGGATGTACATAGGTAAGCTTTTGCTTTTTTTGCAACGTATGCGCATGGATGCTCGCTTCTTCGTAAGACTCCCCCGCCAGCACCACTTCTGCGCCTCGTCTGACCACTGCTTTTACCTTGATTTGAGGCGTGGTAACCGGCATCACGATCACAGCACGGCAACCTAACTTTTGTGCGGCTAATGCGACGCCTTGCGCATGGTTGCCAGCGGATGCGCAAATCACACCGCGTTTTCTTTCTGCAGCAGTCAGATGCACCATTTTGTTATAAGCACCGCGCAGTTTGAATGAGAACACAGGCTGCATATCCTCACGCTTGAGCAAAACCTTGTTATCCAATCTGTTTGACAAATTGGGGGCAAAATCTAGTTGCGACTCAATAGCCACATCATAGACTTTAGCGGTCAGTATTTTTTCCAGATAATTATTCTTCATGGGCTAAATCTTTTGTATCAAGCGAGAATCACACACTGGTTTTTGCACAACTAAATTCGCGTGTATTATTAGGGTTATCGTTCATTATAAAGAAAACAGGAAAGCAACATGGCAACACAAGACGAATTAAAGCAGCAAGTGGCTAAAAAGGCTGTGGAATATGTCCGGGGAGGGATTATTGGGGTTGGAACCGGATCCACAGCGAATTTTTTTATAGAAGAACTGGCTCTGGTCAAGCACAAGATAGATGGTGCCGTTGCCAGCAGTGAAGCCACTGCACAGCGATTGCGCGGACACGGCATAGAGGTGTTTGACCTGAACAGTGTCAATGGCATGGAGATTTACGTGGATGGCGCTGATGAAGTTACGGAACATTTCCACATGCTGAAAGGCGGCGGTGGCGCTCTCACCCGTGAAAAGATCGTGGCAGCTTGCGCCGATAAATTTATTTGCATCGTGGACGGCAGCAAACTGGTGCCGGTGATGGGTAAATTCCCGCTACCGGTGGAAGTGCTACCCATGGCCAGAAGCTACGTAGCGCGTGAGTTGGTCAAGCTCGGCGGTCAGCCGGTATTGCGTGACTTCACCACGGATAATGGCAATGTCATTCTGGATGTACATGGACTGAACATCATTGATCCGGTGGCTCTTGAACTGAAAATAAACCAGATTGTGGGGGTGGTAACAAATGGCCTGTTTGCCGCACGCTGCGCAGATGTGGTTCTGCTTGCTACACAGGATGGCGTAAAAACAATGAGCAGATAAGTGGAGCGGTCACAATAGTTTCACAATGTTGCAATAAACTGATTGTTTCAGGATATCAAGGAGCGGTACATGCAATCTGAGCACACATTCAAGCAATACGACACGGAACTGGAATCCGTGCGCGCCAAAGTGCTGCAAATGGGCGGCTTGGTGGAAGATCAGATCGGACTAGCGGTAAAAGCGCTTGCCGAGACTGACATACAACTGGCGGAAGATGTAATTGAGCGTGATCATGAAGTCAACGCGCTGGAAGTAGCCATAGATGAAGACTGCAGCCACATCATTGCACGTCGCCAACCCGCGGCCGGTGATTTGCGCATGATCATGATGGTGGTCAAAACCATTACTGATCTGGAACGCATCGGCGATGAGGCTACCAAAATCGCGCGCGTGGTGAAGCGTCTGCACGAGAATGACAGGATGCAATCTCCGCGCTTCAACGAGATTCGCCGTATGTGCGATCAGGTTCGCGGTATGTTGCGTATCTCGCTGGATGCTTTCGCCAGACTGGATGTGAGCCGAACAGTGGAAGTCGCGCGCCAGGATATTTTGGTAGACGACGATTTCCGCGCTGTTATTCGCCAGCTCATCACATTTATGCTGGAAGATCCACGCACCATATCGATGTCGTTGGAAGTATTGTTCGTCGCCAAAGCCATCGAACGCATGGGCGACCACGCCAAAAATATCGCTGAGTATGTGGTGTATATGGTTAAAGGCAAGGATGTCCGACATATCAGCCTGAAAGAGATGGAGCGAGAAGCACTGAATTAACAATTTTTACTTGAGGTTTTCCGGTCACTGAGACCGGAAAACAGATTAAACTCTCGTCGTGAATCAGCCAGAACAATTCCCCGCCGAGATCGCCGCCGTAGACTTGGGTTCCAACAGCTTCCGCCTGCAAGTGGCACGTGTGGCGGACGACCATCTTTTCATGCACGACTCTTTACGTGAAATGGTGCGTCTAGGCGCGGGCTTAAGCCAAGACAAGGTCCTTTCCCAAGATGCGGTAGACCGCGCCGTTGAGTGCCTGCGTCGCTTCGGCGAGCGTTTGCGAGGCTTCGAGCCGCGTTCTGTACGTGCTGTAGCCACCAATACTTTCCGTATCGCACGCAATGCCCCTGATCTTCTGGTTCGTGCTCAGGAGGCACTGGGTTTCCCTATAGAAATTATTGCCGGACGTGAAGAGGCACGCATGATCTTCATCGGTGTTTCGCATAGCTTGCAACCTTATACAGGCAAACGTCTGGTGATCGATATTGGGGGTGGATCGACTGAATTCGTCATCGGACAAGGTTTTGAGCCTAGCACCATGGAGAGTCTGTACATGGGCTGCGTCAGTTACAGCATGCGTTTTTTCCCGGACAACAAATTATCAGAAGGTAATTTCAGACGCGCGGAAATTGCAGCAAGAACCGAAGTTCAGAGCATACGCCGCAGCTTTATGGCAGGGCAGTGGGACGAGGCGATAGGATCTTCAGGATCTGCGCGAGTGCTGGGTCAGATATTGCAAATCAACGGTTTGTCTGACGGCTCCATCACGCGCATCGGCCTGGCTCAACTGAAGGAAATGATGCTTAAAGCGAAAGATCTTAGTCAATTGAAGTTGGCAGGATTAAGCGCAGAGCGAACCCCAGTCATCCCGGGTGGCTATGCCATCATGGCGGCGGCGTTTGCCGAATTGCAGATCGAGCGCATGACGGTGGCGGGCGGGGCGCTACGCGAAGGGGTTTTGTACGAGCTTCTCGGTCGCATCCAGCATCACGATACGCGCGAGGCAACGGTGCGTCAGTTCATGCGTCGTTATCACGTGGATACACAACAGGCGCGGCGAGTACAATCGTTGGCGATGACATTGCTGGATGGAGTAGCGCAACATATGCAAATGCAGCGCGAGGTGGCTCGGCAGTATCTGACCTGGGCAGCACGTCTGCATGAGATAGGTGTTTCCATAGCGCATTCGGGGTACCACAAGCATTCCGCCTATATCGTAGAGAATGCGGATATGCCGGGTTTTTCCAAAATGGAGCAACAGGCATTGGGTCTGTTGTTACGTACCCAGCGACGCGCGCTTGCCAAGCTGCAGTTGCCAAAGATAGAAGATGATCGTATCTCGCTGATCATCGTGTTGCGCTTGGCGGTATTGTTTCATCGCAACCATATGGATGTTGATATGCCCAAACTCAAGTTATCCAGAGATCAGGACAAATTCAAGTTGGTATTGCCCGCAGAGTGGCTGGCAGCCAATCCTTTGACGGCAACGGAATTAGAAGCTGAAGAGGGATACTGGAGTGATGCAGGTGTGAGTTTTGTGATCAGTGCAAACTGATCAGTATTTAATTTGCTTTACTTTTCTCTTGCCAATTCCTGGCCAAAATCTGCAAGCAGTTGCTCTTGTGCGCTAAAAGGTTGCGCCCGCCCTGGTTTTTTACGGCGGTAATTACCGTCTTGTTGCATTTCCCAGGCTTGCGTGTTGTCTTTTAGATAAGGGGCCAATCCTTCCCGGTAGACACGTCTTTTAAGCTTGACATCCAATATCGGAAAGCATGTTTCAATACGGCGGAAGAAATTCCGATACATCCAGTCTGCGCTCGAAAGATATAAGTTCTGCATGCCGCTATTGTAAAAATAATAAATCCGGGAATGCTCAAGAAAACGACCAACGATAGAGCGTACCTTGATGTTTTCAGACACGCCAGGTATCCCGGGCCTCAAGGCGCAAACTCCGCGTATGATCAGGTCGATTTTTACCCCTGCATTGGACGCCGTGTAAAGCGCGTTGATGATTTCAGTATCCAGCAACGAATTCATTTTAGCGATGATGTGCGCTTTCTTGCCGGTCCTGGCGATTTTTGTCTCGTTCTGGATCGCTTCGATCAACCTGGGATGCAAAGTGAAAGGTGCCTGCCACAAGTGATGCAGTTTGGTGGCTTTACCCAAACCTGTAAGCTGGGCGAAGATATCGTTGACGTCAGCACAGATCTCGTCACGGCAGGTCAGCAGGCCAAAGTCGGTGTAAAAGCGCGCCGTACGTTGATGATAATTACCGGTGGAAAGATGAACGTAACGGCGTAGCTTATTATCTTCGCGCCGAACTACCATGGACATCTTGGCATGTGTCTTGTAGCCGACCACACCATAAGTGACATGCGCACCGACTTCTTCCAGTTTTGCTGCCCAGTTGATATTCGCTTCTTCGTCAAATCGCGCCATCAGCTCAACCACCACCGATACTTCCTTGCCGCGGCGTGCTGCTTCTATCAGTGCTTCCATCAGGGTCGAATCCGAGCTGGTACGATATACCGTCTGTTTGATAGCCAGCACTTTGGGGTCGGCAGCAGCCTGCTGCAGGAATTCCACCACCGGATTAAAAGACTGAAAAGGATGATGCAGCAGAATATCGCCGCGCCGGATCGCTTTGAAAATATCGGTTGCTTTGCTGATTTCACGGGATAAGCTTGGGGTGTAGTTCTCAAATTTGAGATCCGGCCTGTCTACCCAATCAGGAATCTGCATCAGGCGCACCAGGTTCACCGGCCCATTCACCTGATACAACTCTTCCTGAGTCAGCCCGAATTGTTCGAGCAAAAAAGCCGACATTTCCGGCGTACAGTTGTCAGCCACTTCCAACCGTACTTCATCGCCAAACTGGCGTTGCGATAACTCGCCCTGCAATGCCAGGCGTAGATCCTTAACTTCTTCCTCATCCACAAACAACTCACTGTTGCGGGTGACGCGAAATTGATAGCAACCTTTTACCGTCATACCTGAAAACAGCTCATTGACGTGAGCGTGCAGGATGGATGACAGGAAAGCAAAGCCGTATTCGCAACCGGCGATCTCGGCAGGCAACCTGATCAAACGAGGTAAGGCGCGTGGTGCTTGCACAATGGCTCTGCCGGAATTACGGCCGAAAGCATCCTTGCCTTCCAGTTCTACGGCAAAGTTCAAGCTCTTGTTAAGCACACGCGGGAACGGGTGTGCCGGATCCAGCCCAACGGGGGTCAGCACCGGCATCAGTTCACGGAAAAAATAGTCGCGTATCCAATGCTGCTGTTTTTCATCCCAATGCGTCCGGCGCAAAAAGCATATGCCTTCGGTGGCAAGCTTGGGCACCAATACATGATTGAAAATCTTGTACTGCTGTTCCACCAGCGTATGCGATTGCTGGCATACTTCAGCAAACACCTGCTGTGCAGACATGCCATCAGGGCCGTTGGTATTGGCGTTGAACTGTATCTGTTCTTTCAGGCCAGCGACACGCACCTCGAAAAACTCATCCATATTGCTGCTGACGATGCACAGGAATTTGAGACGTTCCAGCAATGGGTTCCTCTCGTCTTCGGCCTGAGC
This sequence comes from uncultured Methylophilaceae bacterium, assembly GCA_903834185.1. Lineage (GTDB taxonomy): Bacteria > Pseudomonadota > Gammaproteobacteria > Burkholderiales > Methylophilaceae > CAILHX01. The sequence continues at coordinate 52,366 of CAILHX010000028.1, read as the reverse complement.
CAGAACGCGACGATTAAAAGCCAGCAGGCCCAGCTCCCGATTGAGTATGTATTCCGATGGATTCAAGTTGTTCGAGGTCATCTGTTTGTGCGGATTCACAATACTACAAAATAGTGACTTTTTTGTTACACATTTATTGCGAATCAGACTTATTGTGGCACATAGCCGCTGGCTTTCTCGGCGCCGGTTCCGAAGAAATGTGCCTCAGTCTGTTCCATCAGGTATTTACGCGCTGAAGGGTCTGCCAGACTCAGCCTGTTTTCGTTGATTAGCATGGTCTGTTGCTTTTTCCAGCCTTCCCACGCTTCTTTGGATACGTTTTCGTAGATACGTTTGCCGAGCTCGCCCGGATAAGGTGGAAAGTCCATGCCTTCGGCTTCACGTCCCAGCTTGATGCAATGTATCATTCTTGCCATGTTCTACTCCCGATTGGTCGAAGCTCTTATTTTAACGCACCTGTACCCCTGTGCATCTAAACAAGAATGTTCAGGTGCGTTTTCGACTAAAATGCTTGTTTTATTTTTGTGCCAAGTGCGTTCCAGAATTGTTCATGCGAAACTCCCCTCCTGTTGTGCTCACATTTTCGGCCACCGATCCCACTAGCGGAGCAGGCCTGCAAGCTGACATCCTCACTCTTGCCAGTATTGGTTGCCACCCGGTTTCTGTGGTGACAGCCATCACTGTGCAAGATACGCTGGGAGTAGACAATGTTATGGTATTCGACCCGGAATGGGTTGAAGAACAGGCGCGTGCCATATTGGAAGATATGGAAGTCGTGGCTTTCAAACTGGGCGTGCTGGGCAGTGTGGAAAATATTGCGATCATCGCCGAGATACTGGCGGATTATCCCGATACGCCTTTGCTGATTGACCCCATACTCAGTTCAGGCCGCGGGGATGAGTTAAGCAATGACGAAATGCAGGCCGCCATGGTCGACCTGCTATTGCCGCAAGCTACCATCATCACCCCGAATAGTCTGGAAGCGCGCCGTTTGGCATTTATCAGCGAGAGCGAAGAAGACGAAGAACATGCCTCGCTGGAAGAAAGCGCGCAACGCTTGCTTGCTACGGGATGCGAACACGTTTTGATTACCGGCACTCACGAACGCACGCATGAAGTCAGTAATACACTTTACGACCAGCATGGCAATATCCGTTCATGGCAATGGGAACGCTTACCAGGCAGTTATCATGGTTCCGGTTGCACACTTACTTCTGCCATCGCTGCTTGTCTGGCGCACGGTCTGACGGTAGAAGAGGCGGTGCAGGAAGCTCAGGAATACACCTGGGCAACCCTAAAGGGTGCTTTCCGTCCAGGTATGGGGCAATATATTCCTGATCGCTTATTCTGGGCGCGAGAAGAAGATGATGAAACAGAATCTGAACCAGAAACAGATCCGGATACCAAGCAAACGCATTAGCGGCCTGTATGCGATCACCCCCGATTGCGCCGATATGGCAACGTTGTTGCCGCTGATACAGGCAGCGATTGACGGAGGGGCATCTGTGCTGCAATATCGCAACAAGATGCAGGCATCTCATGCCGACGTGATGCAGACATTAGCCACGCTTTGCCGGGAAAAGAACGTGATCTGTATTGCCAACGATAGCCTGCAACTGGCTCAATATGCCGATGGCGTGCATCTTGGCAGAGACGATGGCGACATTGCGCTGGCACGACAACAATTAGGCATCAACAAGATCTTGGGCGTAAGTTGCTACAACAGCCTGGAGCGGGCGATAGCCGCGGAGCAGGCTGGCGCTGACTATGTTGCGTTTGGCAGCATGTTCGGTTCCACCACCAAACCTCAGGCGCCACGCGCTACGCTCGAATTGCTGCGGCAGGCTCGTTCCACGCTGAAGATCCCCATCGTTGCTATTGGTGGCATCACCCTGCAAAATGCGCATCAGGTAGCTGCAGCCGGCGCAGACGCAGTAGCCATCATCAATGCCTTGTTTGCGGAAACGGATGTTTATAAGGCGGCGCAGGCTTTTTCCAACATTTTCAACATCAATGCAGACAGGAAATAAAATCAGTGAATCGCAACCAACAACTCTTTGATCGTTCACAAAAACTCATTCCCGGTGGCGTTAATTCGCCGGTACGTGCTTTCCGCTCTGTAGGCGGCACCCCGGTGTTCTTCAAGCGCGGACTGGGTGCTTATCTATGGGATGAGGAAGATAAGCAATATATAGATTACGTTGGCTCCTGGGGGCCTATGATACTTGGACATGCGCACCCTGATGTGATTGAGGCAGTGCGCGAAGCTGCGGGCAATAGTTTATCTTTTGGTGCGCCGACGGCGCGCGAACTGGAAATGGCAGAGTTATTGATCAAGTTGATGCCGAGCATGGAGCAGGTGCGTTTGGTCAGTTCGGGCACCGAAGCTACCATGAGTGCCATCAGACTGTCACGTGGCTTTACCGGCCGTAGCAAAATAGTCAAATTCGAAGGTTGTTATCATGGCCATGCCGACGCTTTGCTGGTCAAGGCAGGCTCTGGTGCACTGACTTTTGGTCAGCCCAGCTCTGCGGGGGTTCCGCCAGAAGTCGCTGCTCATACCCTGACTTTGTCCTACAACAATATTGATGAGGTCGAAAGCCTGTTCTCTCAAATAGGCAATGAGATCGCCTGCGTCATCGTCGAGCCTGTTGCCGGCAACATGAACCTGATCGCGCCAGCAGCAGGTTTTTTGCAAGCACTGCGAACACAATGCACCAAATTTGGTGCAGTACTGATTTTTGACGAAGTGATGACCGGCTTCCGCGTGGCTTTGGGAGGCGCTCAGGCCTTATATAACATACAGCCGGATCTCACCACGCTAGGCAAAGTCATTGGTGGTGGGCTGCCAGTGGGTGCATTTGGCGGACGCAGAGACATCATGCAGTGTCTGGCGCCTGTGGGTTCGGTGTATCAGGCAGGCACCTTATCCGGAAACCCGGTGGCTGTTGCCGCTGGTTTGGCTACGCTGGAACTGCTTCAGGCACCAGGATTCTATGACCGTTTGGCAGCGCGCACCAAACAGCTGGTTGAGGCGCTGGTGAGTGTTGCCAAACAAAAAGGCATCGCATTCAGTGCACAAAATGTGGGTGGCATGTTCGGCGTATATTTCAGTGCGCAGTGCCCCACCAGCTATGCAGATGTCATGCAGTCGGACAAGGAAGCATTCAATCGTTTTTTCCACCTCATGCTGGAGCAGGGGGTCTATCTGGCCCCATCCGCATTTGAAGCGGGGTTTGTATCTGCGGCGCATGGCTATGAGGAAATCGAAATAACGACTAAGGCAGCGATGCTGAGTTTGGGCAACTGAACATTGCGCCTGTTTCGATGTTCCAGATTCGACAAGCGATATAAAATCCAATTTATATTACTGACCAGGTGTATCCGGGCATGAATTCTGCTTTCATTTGGCCTCTGGTCGTGGGGGGGTGCCAGAGATTGTTGCTTAATTAATTGGCAGTACTGGCGATGTGAGCACCAATGCTTGAACCCAACCCCGTATCCCAGTAGAATCATAGGGTTTCGCCCTATTTTTATGGCTTCCTGCTTCAGCTAACCGCTTGAGGCAGGTGCAATGACCGACCAGAAAGCCGGTTGAAACGAAGCCAGCAGCGTGGTTAGAAGATAGTTGGCTAATTTAGATGAGTGGGTTAATTTTAACAGGGGCAGACATGCCAGAGCAGCAACCGCAAAAACAGGGTTTGTATGATCCATCGCAAGAGCACGACGCTTGCGGTGTGGGTTTTATCGCACATATCAAAGGCCAAAAGAGTCACAGCATCGTCGAAAAGGGATTACAGCTATTACGTAATCTCACGCACCGCGGAGCAACGGGTTATGACCCCAAGCTCGGTGATGGTGCTGGTATTCTGATCCAGATGCCGGATGCATTCCTGAGGCTAGAGTCGGCTAAACTGAACATTGCACTGCCGGCGGCAGGGGAATATGCCTGCGGCATGGTTTTTCTCCCGCAATCACAAAATGGTCGCCTGGCTTGCGAGTCGGCAATCTCACGCATCATTCTGGAAGAAGGTCAGAACTGCCTGGGTTGGCGTGATGTTCCGCGTGACAACGCAAACATTGCGGACGCCGCACGTGCGGTAGAGCCTGTCATCAAGCAGGTGCTGATTTCGCGCGGCGCCACCACTGCTGACCAGAACGCTTTTGAGCGCAAACTGTTCGTTATTCGCAAGCGTGTGGAACAGCAAGTACGCAGTCTGCATCTGGAAGACGGCAGCCAGTTCTATATTCCCTCGCTTTCCAGCCGTACCATAGTGTATAAGGGCATGCTACTTGCTGAAGAAGTAGGCACCTATTACCTTGATCTGCAAAATCCGGCTTTGGTTTCGGCACTTGCACTGGTACACCAGCGTTTTTCTACCAATACATTTCCGGCATGGGACTTGGCGCATCCTTTCCGCATGATTGCCCACAATGGCGAAATCAACACCATGCGTGGCAACGTTAACTGGATGACGGCGCGTCAAAAGGCACTCAGTTCAGTATTGCTGGGGGATGATCTGGAAAAGTTGTGGCCCTTGATCGATGGCGGTCAATCCGACTCAGCCTGCTTTGATAATGCGCTTGAATTATTAGTGGCAGGAGGATACTCCCTGCCGCATGCGATGATGATGCTGATTCCGGAAGCATGGTCTGATCCGCTGATGGAGGAAGAGCGCCGTGCTTTCTACGAATATCACGCTGCCTTGATGGAGCCTTGGGACGGTCCGGCCGCTGTGGCGTTTACCGACGGACGCATGATAGGCGCTACCCTGGATCGCAATGGACTAAGACCTGCACGTTACCTGGTCACAGATGACGACCACGTGATGATGGCTTCCGAAATGGGCGTGCTGACATTCCCGGAAGAGAAAATAGTGAAAAAGTGGCGTCTGCAGCCGGGCAAAATGCTGCTGATTGATCTGGAACAAGGCCGTATTATCAGTAACTCCGAAGTGAAACTGGAGCTGGCTCAGGCCAGGCCTTATCGCGAGTGGGTCAACCAATCCCGCGTGTTCCTCGGCGACCTGCCCAAGGTTGAATCCTGGCTGGAAATGAGCGAACCGTTATTGGATGTGCAGCAGGCCTTCGGTTATACCCAGGAAGACCTCAAGTTCATCATGCAGCCTATGGCTACCAATGGCGAAGAGGCGAACGGTTCCATGGGCAACGATAGTGCATTGCCCATACTTTCTGCACGCCCCAAAGTGCTGTACAACTATTTCAAGCAGTTGTTCGCACAAGTCACCAATCCGCCCATAGACCCTATTCGCGAAGAGCTGGTGATGTCGCTGGTGACATTCATCGGCCCCAAGCCGAACTTATTAGGTATAGACGAGACCACGCCGCCATCGCGACTGGAGGCGAGCCAACCGGTATTGCTACTGGAAGAGTTGGAACAACTGAAGTCTATCGCCAAGCTTACAGATAATCGATACCGTTCGCTGGTACTGGATATCACTTATCCTGCTGTTCAAGGCGCTGCAGGCATGGGCAAGGCGATCACGGCGTTGTGCCAGGCCGCCGAAACCTCCGTGCTTGACGGTTTTAATCTCATGATATTGTCCGACCGGAGTGTAAGCCGCGACCGCATCGCGATTCCGGCATTGCTGGCTACTGGTGCTGTACATCATCATCTGGTGAAAGCTGGTGTGCGTACCAACACCGGGCTGGTAGTGGATACCGGTTCAGCACGCGAAACTCACCATTTCGCCTTACTTGCAGGTTATGGTGCAGAAGCGTTTTGTCCATGGCTGGCTTTCGAGACCATTAGTCATATGGGATTGCCAGACGATAAGGAAGCATGCAAAAAGTTCGTCAAGGCAGTCGGCAAGGGCCTGTACAAAGTTATGTCCAAGATGGGCATCTCGACCTACCAGTCCTATTGCGGTGCCCAGATCTTTGAAGCCATAGGTCTCAATTCTGCCTTCGTTAATCAGTACTTCATCGGTACAGCCAGCAAGATTGAAGGCATAGGCTTGAATGAAGTAGCGGAAGAGTCCATGCGTTTGCATCAAGCCGCTTTCGGCGCTGATCCGGTGCTGGCAAATGCGCTGGATGCCGGTGGAGAATACGCATTCCGTGTGCGTGGTGAAGAGCATATGTGGACACCGGACTCCATCTCCAAGCTGCAACATGCCACACGTACCAACCAATACGATACCTATAAGGAATACGCCAAACTCATCAATGATCAGAGCAAGCGGCAGCTGACGCTACGCGGGTTGTTCGAGATCAAATCTGCCGGTGCGCCTGTGGATATTTCAGAAGTGGAATCAGCCAAAGATATTGTTACCCGTTTTGCTACCGGAGCGATGTCGCTGGGCTCGATTTCTACCGAAGCACATACGACATTAGCGATCGCGATGAATCGTATCGGCGGGAAATCCAATACCGGTGAAGGCGGCGAAGATAAGATACGCTTCCAGCCGGTGAAAACCGATACCACCCTGGCCGATATGATCGGACACAGTCGGGTGGAAGCAAACATACCGCTTAAGGCGGGTGATTCCATGCGTTCCAGGATCAAACAAGTGGCATCCGGCCGTTTTGGAGTGACCGCCGAGTATCTGGCTTCTGCAGACCAGATACAGATCAAGATGGCACAAGGCGCCAAGCCGGGTGAGGGCGGGCAATTACCGGGTGGCAAGGTATCTGAATACATTGCCAAACTGCGTTTCTCTGTACCGGGCGTAGGGTTGATCTCGCCCCCGCCGCACCATGATATTTACTCGATCGAAGATCTGGCACAACTGATACACGACCTGAAGAATGCCAATCCTCAGGCATCCATATCGACCAAACTGGTGGCCGAGACAGGTGTAGGTACTGTAGCCGCTGGTGTAGCAAAGGCCAAATCCGACCATATCGTGATTGCCGGTCACGACGGCGGAACCGGTGCCAGTCCGCTGTCTTCAATCAAGCATGCAGGTTCGCCGTGGGAATTGGGTTTGGCGGAGACGCAACAGACGCTGGTACTTAACCATCTTCGTGGACGAGTGACGGTACAGGTTGATGGGCAGATGAAGACTGGCCGCGACGTACTGATCGGCGCATTACTTGGTGCCGACGAATTCGGTTTTGCCACGGCACCGCTGGTAGTTGAAGGCTGCATCATGATGCGTAAATGCCACCTCAATACCTGTCCTGTGGGCGTTGCCACACAGGATCCTGTGCTACGCAAGAAATTCACCGGACAGCCGGAACACGTGGTCAATTACTTCTTCTTCGTCGCTGAAGAAGTGCGAGAGTTGATGGCGAAAATGGGCATACGCAAGTTTGATGACCTGATAGGCCGTGCCGACCTGCTCGACACGCAAACAGGCATAGAGCACTGGAAATTGCACGGCTTGAACTTCAGCAATATATTCCATCAGCCGAAAATGGATGCCAGCGTGGCACGTTACCACTGCGAAACGCAAAACCACGGTCTGGAAAAGGCGCTGGATAATAAGCTGATCAAAGAGGCGATGCCGGCACTGGAAAAACAGGAAAAAGTGTTGATCAAGACCCCAATCAGCAATACCAACCGTACCGTAGGCACCATGTTGTCTCATGCTGTGGCCAGTAGGTACGGCAATGCAGGATTACCTGATGACACCATCACAGTGCAAATGGCGGGTACTGCCGGGCAAAGCTTCGCCGCTTTCCTTGCGCACGGCATCACCTTTGAGCTGACCGGTGAGGGTAACGACTATGTAGGTAAAGGCCTCTGTGGCGGACGTATCGTCATCAAACCACCGCAAGCATTCCGCAGCCCGCCACAGGACAATATCATCGTAGGCAATACCGTGATGTATGGTGCGACTACCGGCGAAAGCTATTTCCATGGCGTAGCCGGTGAACGTTTCTGTGTACGTAATTCCGGCGCGAGTGCGGTAGTGGAAGGTGTAGGCGATCACGGATGTGAATACATGACAGGAGGCACGGTCGTGGTGCTAGGCCAAACCGGGCGCAATTTTGCTGCGGGCATGTCCGGCGGCGTAGCCTATGTGCTGGATGTGGACGGCTTGTTCGCCAAACGCTGCAATCTGTCCATGGTAACGCTGGAAAAGGTTGAGTCGGCTGACAAGCCGATGGAAGTTCAACATCTGGGTCAGCCGGATGAAGTGATTTTGCGCGGTTTGATCGAAAAACACGTGGCTTATACCGGTAGCGAAAACGCGCAAGCGTTGCTGCAGAACTGGACGAGTACGCGAGGCAAGTTCGTCAAAGTCATGCCTGTCGAATATAAACGTGCGCTGGCAGAAATGGCCATCGCAGCACAAAAACAAGCAGCATAATCAAGGGATTGGCGTTTCATGGGTAAGGTCACTGGTTTTATGGAATTTGACCGGCAGAATGAAGGTTATCTGCCGGTTACAGAGCGGGTTCATAACTACAAGGAATTTGTGCTGCATCTCAATGATGATGAAGCCAAAACCCAGGGTGCGCGCTGCATGGATTGCGGCATTCCGTTCTGCATGAGCGGTTGCCCCGTCAACAACATCATCCCTGACTGGAACGATCTGGTGTTCCGCCAGAATTGGCGGGAAGCCATTGATGTATTGCATTCCACCAACAATTTCCCTGAATTTACCGGGCGTATCTGTCCGGCTCCCTGCGAAGCAGCTTGTACGCTTAATATCAATAATGATGCTGTGGGTATTAAATCCATTGAGCATGCCATCATAGATAAAGCCTGGGAGAATGACTGGGTCGCCCCGCAAATCTCAAAAAATAATACCGGCAAAAGAGTTGCCGTAGTAGGTTCCGGCCCTGCAGGTCTGGCTGCCGCACAGCAATTGGCAAGAGTCGGGCATGATGTGGTGGTGTTTGAGAAGCAGGATAGGATAGGCGGTCTGTTACGCTACGGTATTCCAGATTTCAAGATGGAAAAGAGTCATATAGACCGCCGTATAGCCCAGATGCAAGCTGAAGGCGTTGAGTTCCGCGTTAATCACAATGTAGGTGTGAATGTAAATGCAGCCGATCTGGTCACGGATTTCGATGCCGTGCTATTGACCGGAGGTGCCGAGCAGCCGCGCGACCTGAATATCCCAGGTCGTGAGCTGCAAGGTATTCATTTCGCCATGGATTTCCTCACCCAGCAAAACAAGAAAGTAGCGGGTGATGATGTCCCCGAGCAAATCATGGCCACTGGCAAACATGTGGTTGTCATCGGCGGCGGCGATACCGGTTCCGACTGCGTTGGTACTTCCAACCGCCACGGTGCCGCTTCTATCAGCCAGTTCGAATTGATGCCGCAGCCACCGGAGCATGAAAACAAGCTCATGACATGGCCGAACTGGCCTCTCAAGCTGCGCACTTCCAGTTCACATGAAGAAGGCTGCGAGCGCGATTGGGCAGTGGGTACCAAGGCTTTTCTCGGCGAAAACGGTAAACTTACGGCAGTGCAAGCGGTACGGCTGGAATGGAAAGACGGCAAAATGGTGGAGATCGCCGGCTCGGAATTCGAGATCAAGGCCGACCTGGTGCTATTCGCCATGGGCTTTGTCAGCCCGATACAAAAAGTGCTGGATGCCTTCGGTGTGGAAAAGGATCAGCGCGGCAACGCCAAAGCGACGACCGATGGTGTGGGCTGTTATGCCACCTCCAAAGCCAAAGTTTTTGCCGCTGGCGACATGCGCCGTGGACAATCGCTTGTGGTATGGGCGATACGTGAGGGTCGCCAGTGCGCACGCGAAGTGGATGAATTCCTCATGGGTTCGACCACGTTGCCGCGCTAAGCGATGTCAAAGCTCATCAACGATACTTTCCTGCGGGCATTGCTGCGCCAATCAACCGACTACACCCCGGTGTGGATGATGCGGCAAGCCGGTCGTTACCTGCCTGAATATAACCAGACACGCAAACGTGCGGGAAGCTTTCTGGGTTTATGCAAGAACCCGGATTATGCGACGGAAGTCACACTGCAGCCGCTGGCCAGATTTCCGCTGGATGCAGCTATCCTGTTCTCCGATATTCTCACGGTACCGGACGCGATGGGTCTGGGATTGTATTTTGCCGAAGGCGAAGGCCCCAAGTTCGAGCGTCCACTACGTGAAGAGTGGGAGATCCGCGACCTCATCGTACCTGACCCGCACGATCATCTGCGTTATGTGATAGATGCCGTCAGCCAGATACGCAAAGCACTGGATGGCAGCGTACCACTCATCGGGTTCTCCGGCAGCCCTTGGACACTTGCTTGCTACATGATTGAAGGCCAGGGTGGCACCGATTTCCTTACCATCAAGAAAATGGCCTATGCACGGCCCGATCTGCTACACCACATACTCGATATTACCGCTCAGTCTGTTATTGTCTATCTGAATGCGCAGATTGAAGCCGGTGCGCAAGCGGTGATGATCTTTGATTCCTGGGGCGGTGCCTTGTCGCATGCCGCTTATCGCGAATTTTCACTGAACTATATGCAGAAGATCATTGCCGGCCTGACCCAGGAACGTGAAGGCCGTCGTGTTCCCAGCGTTGTGTTCACCAAAGGCGGCGCGCTATGGCTGGAGGCACAGGCTGCTATCGGCTCCGATGCTTTGGGGCTGGATTGGACGGTGGATATAGGCGAAGCGAGGAGACGTGTAGGCGATCAGGTTGCGTTGCAAGGCAACCTTGACCCGGCAATTCTACTATCCGCACCCGAAGCAATCGAACGTGAGGTCGGCAGTGTCCTGGCGAGCTACGGTCAGGGTAGCGGCCATGTTTTCAATTTAGGACACGGCATCACGCAATTCACGCCGCCGGAAAATGCCGCGGTCATGATAGAAGCCGTCCATCGCTTAAGCCGTCAATACCACTCCTGACAGCCTCATGAAGCTTTAGAGTACACCGTACTCTTTGCGGTAGGCTTCTACGGCCCCTCTGTAATCTGCCGATGCGGGTGAGTTTTGCAGATAACGTATCAGATCTGTCAGCCCTGCAATACTTACCACCGGAATGCCGTAATCCTGTTGTACCTCCTGCACTGCCGATAACGCGCCTTGCCCTCGTTCCTGCCTATCCAGCGCAATGGCGACGCCGCAGGGGGTGGCGTTATGGTGACGTATCAGTTCAACCGACTCTCTGACCGACGTTCCTGCGGAAATCACATCATCCACGATCAGCACACGACCTTGTAACGTTGCGCCGACGATGGTGCCGCCTTCGCCATGATCCTTGGCTTCCTTGCGGTTATAGGCAAAAGGAACGTTGTGATTTTGTCGTGCCAGCGCAATGGCGATGGCGGCAGCCAGCGTGATACCCTTATAAGCCGGGCCGAACAGCATATCGAACTCGATGCCGGAGTTGAGGATGGCTTGCGCGTAGAATTCGCCCAGCTTCATCAGACTCTCGCCATCGTTGAATAACCCGGCATTGAAGAAATAAGGCGATAAACGTCCGGCTTTGGTTTTGAATTCACCGAAACGCAGAACTTCTTTGGCGATGGCAAACTGGATAAACTGCTGGGTGAAATCCGTCATTTTAAGTGGGGATAGGAATTAAATTGCTAAGAATTATATCGTTAAACCTCAACGGCATACGCTCTGCGACAAATAAGGGTTTATATGCATGGCTGCAAAAGCAGAATGCCGACCTCGTCTGTATGCAGGAACTTAAGGCACAGGCGCCTGATATGACGCCGGAAATGCTTAAGCCAGAGGGTTATCTAGGCTACTTTCACTATGCCGAGAAAAAGGGCTACAGTGGCGTGGGTATTTATACCAGGAACAAGCCGGATGCTGTGATTGTGGGATTAAGCCAGCCAGATATCGATGCGGAAGGACGTTATCTTGAACTGCAGTTCGGAAATTTGAGCGTAGTGTCGCTGTACTTGCCGTCCGGCTCCAGTGGCGAAGAGCGGCAGGCAGTGAAATTCAGCGTGATGGCGCGGTTTTATCCGCATCTGGAGTCACTAAAAAACAGTGGCAGAGAGGTGGTGGTGTGTGGCGACTGGAACATCGCGCATAAGGAAGCCGACCTGAAGAACTGGAAAGGAAACAAAAAGAACTCAGGCTTCTTGCCGGAAGAGCGTGCGTGGATGACCCGGATTTTTGATGAGCTGGGTTGGGTGGATGTATATCGCAAACTTCATCCGGATAGCACAAACGAAAGTTATACCTGGTGGAGCAGCCGCGGGCAGGCTTGGGCGAAGAACGTAGGTTGGCGTATTGATTACCAGATCGCCACGCCGGGGATAGCTGCTAGGGCATTAAATTCAACAGTTTATAAGGAACAACGCTTTTCCGATCACGCGCCATTGACAGTGGATTATGACGCAAATTAGAAAACCTTGAGCAAGGTCAAGGAATCCTCTATTCGAAATATTCTAAATTGCAAAGCTGATGTCGTCGTAATCGGAACTTATGTTGAGAGTTCCTATCGAGGAAACCACAATGACACTACAGCTTGCCAAAAACGCACCTCAACCAAGCCAGGGTGAACTGCAACCGGTGCTTAATTTTCTGAATTCTGGCCAGTTGCCGCAGGCAGAAACTGCGACAAAAACACTACTCGGAAGTTTTCCCGGCGCCTTTATTCTTTATAACATTCTTGGAGTGGCGCAGGAGGGGCAGGGCAAATATTCCGATGCGGCAAACGCATATCGCAATGCTTTGGAAATAGACCCCAATGTCGCCGAAATCCATTTCAATCTCGGCGTGGTGCGGGGGTTTCTTGGTTTAGCAGAAGAGGCGTTGTCCAGCTATCGCAAGGCGTTGTCGATAAAACCAACCCTGACGCCAGCATGGTTCAATCTCGGGTTTGCATTGCAAATAAAGGGACGCTGGGAGGAAGCTGCCGATTGCTACCGTAAGGCTATCAAGCTGGAACCAGGCTTTTATGAAGCTTATGGCAATCTGGGCGTGGTACTGCAAAAGCATGGCGATTTGGAACAGGCGATAAGTAATTACCGCAAGGCGCTTGCAATTTCCCCTCATGCAATGGGGTATTTCAATCTGGGTACTGCATTGCGCGACGAAGGCAAGCATGAAGAAGCGTCGCAATCTTATCTCAAGGCACTGGCGCTGAATCCAAATTATGCCGATGCGCATAATAATTTGGGTGAAATTTTCCGCGACCAAGGCAATATGCAAGACGCGATTTTGTGTTACCAGAACGCGCTCGACATCGATCCCGATCATCCCAACGCCAACTACAACATGGGCGAATTTCACAGTCTTTCCAAGCGCTATGAACAGGCGATTCCGTATTTTGAACGCTCGCATTTCGAGGATTATCAGGAACGCACACTGGAATGCCTGTACAAGATAGAGCGTTATGACGAGTTCCGCGCAAAACTCCAGGGAATGGTTACGTCCGGAAGAAAATCGATGATGCTAGCCACTCTCTCTACCCATCACGCCACTAATTTCGGAATGCCGGATGAATACAATTTTTGTCCCGATCCGATGCGTTTTGCCTGGCATACCCACATCCCGGAACTCACCGACCCCGGCAGCACTTTGTTGCAGGAAATACTGGAAACCATAGACCGCACACCGATTGCGGCACGCAAGCAAAGTCGTCTTTACTCCGGCATGCAATCGGCCGGCAATCTGTTGAAAAGACCGGAGCCGGCTTTCCAGCGGCTAGCCTTGCTGGTCAAGCAGAAGATTGCAGAATATAGAGATAAATATGCCGGCGACGATTGTGAGTTGATTAAATTCTTTCCCAAGGAAATCGATTTCAGCAGTTCCTGGTACCTGAAAATGAAAAAAGGCGGCAATCTAGGTTCACATATCCATGAGGAAGGCTGGATCAGCGGTTGCGTCTATCTCAAGCTGCCCACGGTACGCAAGGATCCAACCGAAGCGGCATTCGAGTATGGTACCCACGGCGACAATTACCCGCGCTTGCACGACAAATTTCCTACTCAGGTTGTGGTGCAGAAAGTCGGTGACATCGTATTGTTCCCCTCATCACTGTTTCACCATACCATCCCCTTTAATTCGGACGAGGATCGAATTTGCGTTGCGTTTGACCTGAAACCAGCGCATTAACCCTGATTACCGAACTATCTACCAGAGATTCAGCATCACCAGTTTTTGCTGCTGGCAGACGATACGCCGCATCTGTCGTATTGCGATAAAATGACGGCCATATGAAGCCGCAAACGCATAATCGCCAGCCCAGTCAGGGAGAAGTTCAACCCTTACTCAACCTGCTTAACGCCGGGCAGTTACCGCAGGCTGAAATTACCGCTAAAAAACTTCTGCAGAACTATCCCAACGCATTAATTTTGCACAATGTATTGGGCGTAGCGCTGGAAGGCCAGCGTAAATTCGACGCTGCTGCCACTAGTTACCGCAATGCGTTGGCCATAGATCCCGGCATCGCCGAGATCCATTTCAATCTGGGCGTGGTGTTGGGGAATCTGGGTAAGCGCGATGAGGCCATTGTTTGTTACCGCAAAGCGTTATCTCTGAAACCTGGCCTCGCCGTGGCTAGCTTCAATCTTGGCATCGCGTTGCAGGAGGGAGGGCAATTGCAAGAGGCTGCCACCAGCTATCGCAAGGCGATTGCCATCGAGCCGGGTTTTTATGAGGCTTACGGCAATCTGGGCGTGGTGCTGCAAAAACAAGGCATGCTGGAAGAAGCAGTTGCGAGCTATCTCAAAGGTTTGGCAATCTATCCCGACCCTATCGGCTACTTCAACCTGGGGACCGCGCTGCGCGATCAGGGCAAGCATGCAGAAGCCGGGCAAAACTACCTGAAAGCCTTGGCAATGAAGCCGGATTACGCCGATGCGCATAATAATCTGGGTGAGATATTCCGCGATCAGGGCAATATGGATGACGCCATCAAGAGCTATCAGACTGCCATCAGCATCCAGCCCGATCATCCGGGAGCCAATTACAACATGGCGGAATTTCTGTATCTGGCGAAAAAGTTCGAGCAAGCCAGACCTTATTTCGAACGGTCCAGATTCCAGGATTGGGAAGAAAGAGCGCTGGATTGCATTTATCGCACTCAGAAATACGACGAGTTCAAGGAAAAGTTGGGTGTGATGGTGAGAAGCGGAAAGAAGTCCACATTGCTGTCTATGCTTTCCACTCATTACGCCAGCAATTTCGGCGTGGAGAATGAATATAATTTTTGCAAGACTCCCATGGAGTTCGCCTATCACACCACTATCAAGGAACTGGCGGAACCCGATAGCCAGTTGCTCAAGGACTTGTTGCAGGATATCACGCACACTGCAGTAGCCGAGCGCAAGCAGGGACGTTTGTATTACGGCATCCAGTCTGCCGGCAACCTGCTGAAACGGCCGGAACAGTCATTTCAAACACTGGCCGCACTGATTAAAGACAAGATCAATGAGTACAAGGCGCGTTATGCAGATTCCGATGCTGAGCTGATCAGATCATTCCCCACGCAGATCGAGTTCAGCAGTTCCTGGTATTTGAAAATGAACAAAGGCGGGCATCTGACTTCGCACATCCATGAAGACGGCTGGATCAGCGGATGCGTCTATCTCAAACTGCCACAGGAGAAAACGCATGAGACTGATGGCGCCTTTGTTTACGAGATGGACGGCGACGACTATCCACGTCAGCACGACAACTTTCCTTCACGTATTGCATTAGTTCAGGTGGGCGATATCGTGCTGTTTCCATCATCGCTGTTTCATCGCACTATCCCGTTCAATTCCAATGAAGAGCGAATTTGCGTGGCGTTTGATTTAAAACCAATGGCTTGAACATTATGCCTTGAAACGCAGAGTCTGATTGACCGGGTTATCCCGAGCAAGCTGGGGTTGCAACTGCCTGCGAAATCTCTCCATTTGCTTCTTGCACAAATGCCACGGCACGCAGATTGGCTATCTTCCATTCAGGTTTGATTGCCACGCTGCGTTGCAATTCCAGCCCGGATGTTTCTACATTGAACGGCCCTAGCCAGGCGCGCACCACATGGTCGTGATAGAGCTTGCTGCCGCTGTTCTCTCCCGCTTTTACCTCGCTGGACAGGCCGTTTTCCACCAGTGCCAGATACAGCACCGATTTGGCCGGACCGTGAGCATTCACTTTCAGCGAGTACTCGGCGCTGTCGTGGCTGACTGTCAAGGCAATATTAGCGCGTGCCTGACTATGATTGATTTCGCTCACATCATCGGAAAATCTCGAACCGCTGCCATAACCGCGATAGTCCTTACCGTTGAGAACGACTTGAGGCGTATAGACGAAGCTGGAACGGTCGAGGGTAGCCTGCGCATGTTGGCGGGCGGTAAAGGCGGGATCGGCAAAACGGTCTTTCCAGCCGATGTAATCCCAGTAATCCACATGCAAAGCGATGGGAATGACTTTATCCGAGGTATAACCGTGTTTTTCCAGGCTACTCACCCATTTGTCGGTCGGTGGGCAACTGCTGCAGCCTTCCGAAGTATAAAGCTCCAGCAGGGCGACCCGTTGTGCGCCGCTTTGTATAGAGCATTCAGCAGCAATGACGGAAGTCGAGAACAATGCTGCCAGAAAGCAGCTCCAGCGCAGAACAGAAAATGACATTTGAAAACTCCGTTTACCGAGATACGAATTAGTCGGTTTTCAGCTCACTGACCTTACATGTTTTTTTTTGCGCTTCCTCTCCTGACGCATCCCAGGGAGCGATCTTGATCAATAACAGCATTCCGGGAATGGCGAGGATGAAGCACAGCAGGAAGAACTTTACCCATCCCATGGATTCCACCAGATAGCCGGTGGCTGCGTTGGCAAAAGTGCGAGGCACTGCGGCCAGACTGGTGAACAAGGCGAATTGCGTGGCGGTATAGAGTGGATGCGTAGTACGGGCGATGAAAGCGACAAAAGCGGTAGTACCCAGGCCAACACCAAACGCCTCCAGTCCGATCACGGCTGCCAGCCAGAACAGGCTATGCCCCACGCTGGCCAGCCAGGCAAAGCCCAGTACCGCGATCATCTGCATCGCTCCAAACAGCCATAACGCACGGTTAATGCCTAATTTCACCATCCAGATACCACCCAGCAAGCCGCCGATCACGCTAGGCCAAAGTCCGGCGTTTTTGGCGATCAACCCTATCTCGGTTTTACTGAAACCTATATCCAGATAAAACGGGGTCGCCAGCGCAGTGGCCATGCTGTCGCCCAGTTTGTAGAAAAAAATGAACGCCAGCACCAGCAAGGCGCTATTCAGTCCGTGACGCGATATGAATTCATGGAATGGTTCTACCACCGCTTGCCGCAAGGTTCTCGGCGCGCCCGGCTTGAGTTGCGGTTCAGTTACCAACAGCGTCATGGCGAGCCCGGGCAGCATAAACAATGCAGTCACTAGGAACACCTCACTCCACGGTAAATGGTCAGCCAGAATCAGGGATAGTGAGCCCGGTATCAATCCGGCGATCTTATAGGCGTTGACGTGTACCGCATTACCCAGGCCAAGCTCTATGTCAGGCAACAGTTCGCGCCGGTAGGCATCCAGCACGATATCTTGCGAAGCCGAAAAAAATGCGACGACTACTGCCAAAAAGGCAATCGCCCTTAAATCCAGCGTGGGATGAAGCAAGCCGAACAAAGGGATACTCGCCAGCAATGCGACCTGAGTCAGCAGAAGCCAGCCGCGTCGACGTCCTAACGGCGGGATGTAACGGTCAAACAACGGCGCCCACAGAAACTTCCATGTGAACGGCAAACCTATCAGCGAGAATAAGCCTATGGCTTTCAGGTTAACGCCTTCGGAGCGCAGCCATGCGGGTAGCAGGCTGATGAGAATGTAGAGCGGCAGACCGGAGCTGAAGCCGGTAAAGATACATATCAGCATACGGCGGTTGAGCAGATTTTGCTGCCAGCAGGGCTTATTCATTAATGTTCCAGTTCAGCCAGAATCTTGTCCGCGCCTTGATAGACCAACTTCTCGGCCAGATGCTTACCCAGGCTATCCGCCTGCTTTGGATCACCTTGTACTTCTGCCTTTACCATACGTTTCCCATCCACGCTGGCGACGAAACCGGTCATGGAAATTGTATCGTGGGTAATGGTGGCAAACGCCCCTAACGGTACAGTACAACTGCCGGACAGCGTGCGGCTCATGGCCCGCTCAGCTCTCACACAGGCCTCAGTTTCAGGGTGATTCAGCGGTGCAAGCAAGGCGGCGATGTCGTCGCGTCCAGCCTTGATCTCGATCGCCAACGCACCTTGCCCTACGGCAGGAATGCTGAGTGTTGGGTCTATCAACCCGGCGATGCGCGATTCCAGTCCCAGGCGTATCAAGCCTGCAGCGGCAAGGATGATGGCGGCATAGTGATTCTCGTCGAGCTTGCGCAGGCGCGTTTGCAGATTGCCGCGCAGGGATTCTATTTTCAGGTCGGGACGCCGCGCCATCAACTGGCTTTGGCGGCGCAGGCTGGAAGTGCCGACGATGCTGCCAGCCGGCAACTGTTCCAGGGTCTGATAGTGATTAGACACGAACGCATCGCGTGGATCTTCGCGTTCACTGGTGGCCGCCAATAAAAAGCCGTCAGGCAAATTCATCGGTACGTCTTTCATTGAGTGAACGGCGAGGTCGGCGCGACCATCTTGCAGCGCCTGTTCCAGTTCTTTCACAAACAATCCCTTGCCGCCTATGCGTGCCAGAGGCGAATCCAGAATCTGGTCGCCGGTGGTGGTCATACCCAGAATCTCCACCTGCATGTTTGGGTAAAGGGTTTGTAATCTGGCCTGGATATGTCTTGCCTGCCACATCGCCAGAGCACTTTCGCGGGAGGCGATGACTATTTTTTTTGGGGGAGTCAGCATGTGCGCAATTCTAGCATGGGGCGTGGTTGCTAAGGTTTTACAGGATTTTGCTTTATACTTTGCACAACTTGAAAGAAATCATGCAAAAAACCATTATAAATACTACTAATATTAACTCTGCTATATGAGCACCTCTAAAGTGTGGTCCGGCCGTTTCTCCGAGCCTGTGGATGCGTTGGTGAAGCGCTACACCGCGTCGGTGAGTTTCGATCAACGTCTGGCCGAATTCGACATCCAGGGATCGCTGGGACATGCCAACATGCTGGCAGCACAAAACATCATAGGCAAGGACGACCTTGCCGCAATCCAGCGCGGCATGGCGGAAATCCTGCAAGAGATCCGCTCCGGAAAATTTGAATGGTTGCTGGATCTGGAAGATGTGCATCTCAATATCGAAAAGCGTCTCACGGACAAGGTGGGCGATGCCGGTAAGCGTTTGCACACAGCGCGCTCGCGCAACGACCAGGTGGCGACGGATATTCGACTTTGGCTGCGCGCGGCTGTGGATGAGGTCGTTGTTCTTATTCACAAGTTGCAACTTTCCATCCTTGATCTTGCTGAACAGCATGCCGATACCGTGATGCCCGGTTTTACCCATTTGCAAGTGGCGCAACCGATCACTTTCGGCCATCACCTGATGGCGTATTTCGAGATGCTCAAGCGTGATGCAGGCCGCATGACGGACTGCCGCAAGCGTATCAATATGCTGCCGCTGGGCGCTGCTGCGCTGGCAGGGAGCGGCTATCCCGTGAACAGGGAAATGGTAGCGAAAGAACTGGGGTTTGACGGCGTGTGCGAAAACTCGCTGGATGCAGTGTCTGATCGTGATTTCGCCATTGAATTCACTGCTGCCGCTGCGCTGGTGATGACCCATCTATCGCGTTTTTCCGAAGAATTGATTTTATGGATGAGTCCGAGATTCGGTTTTATAGACATCGCAGACCGTTACTGCACCGGTTCGTCCATCATGCCGCAGAAAAAGAACCCGGATGTGCCGGAGCTGGTGCGCGGCAAGACTGGTCGTGTCAACGGTCATCTGGTCGCGTTGCTGACCCTGATGAAAGGCCAGCCGCTGGCCTACAACAAGGATAATCAGGAAGACAAGGAGCCGCTGTTCGACACCGTGGATACCTTGATGGATACCCTGACTATCTATGCCGACATGTTGCGCGGCATCACGGTGAACAATGACGCGATGCGCCGTGCAGTGCTTGAAGGTTATGCCACAGCGACCGACCTGGCTGACTATCTGGTGAAAAAAGGCTTGCCGTTCCGCGATGCGCACGAAGCTGTGGCGCTGGCGGTGCGTCATGCCGAAATTAAAGGCTGCGGCCTGGAAGACTTATCGCTGGCGGAGTTGCAGAAATTCTCTGCTCTGGTGACGGATGATGTGCACAACGTATTGACGGTGGAAGGTTCGCTCGCCTCACGCAAGCATATTGGCGGAACCGCACCTGAGCAGGTAAAGAAAGCCATCGCCAAGGCGAGAAAAACTCTCTCCTAGCTCGGCAGAAATAGCTGTAGCAGCTCGTTCAAAAAACGCTGTCCCAATAGCGTAGGCGCGATATGCAAATGATCGCGCTGGATCAGTTTTTTGGCCTGAGCCTGTTCCAGCCCTTTATTGACCAAGCTGATGGGGTATCCGGTTCTTTCCTGAAAAAGAGCTACAGGGAAGCCGTCGATCAACCGTAGCGTATTCATCATGAATTCAAACCCCAGATCCTGCCGCGTCAGTGTGTGCTCGCTTTCTATGTGCACGCCTCTTTCCGTGGCCTGCATGTAGCTTGCCGGGTGCTTCAGCCGCGCCTGACGGAAGATTTTGTCGTGATGAGAGATCTTGGTATGTGCGCCGGCGCCTATGCCCAGATAATCGCCGAATTGCCAGTAATTCAGGTTATGGCGACACTGGCGGTTTTTTTGTGCAAACGCAGAAGTCTCATAGTGTTCATAGCCCGCTGCTGCCAGCTCGGTTTCAATTGCTTCCTGCATGGTACTGCTGGTGTCGTCGTCCGGTAGTACCGGCGGTTTGTGGTGAAAAGCAGTGTTGGGTTCTATGGTGAGGTGATAAGCCGAAATGTGTTGCGGCGCGAATGACACGGCACTGGCGATGTCGTGCAATGCCTGTTCCATGCTTTGACCGGGCAATGCATACATCAGATCCAGATTCACATTATCGAAAATATTCAGCGCAATGTCGGCGGCTTTTCTGGCTTCTGCGCTGTCGTGAATGCGGCCTAGCGCTTTCAGGTGAGCATCATTGAAACTCTGTATGCCTAAAGAGATGCGGTTAACCCCTGCATCCTTGAACCCTTTGAAGCGTGCTGATTCGACCGTGCCGGGGTTGGCCTCCAGCGTGATCTCGGCATTGCTGTTGATGGGCAGCAATGCACGTACCCCTGACAACAGCTGATCTATGCTCTCGGCAGAGAATAAACTGGGGGTGCCGCCGCCAAAGAATATCGAGGAGATACGCCGCCCCCAGACTAAAGGCAGCGCCTGTTCAAGATCGCGGATCAGGGCATCGCTGTATGCCTGCTGTGGAATCTCGACGCGCGATTCATGCGAGTTGAAATCGCAGTAAGGACATTTACGCACGCACCACGGGATATGAATATAGAGCGCCAACGGCGGCGGTGCCGTCATTTGCATCATAGGGATTTTATTTTCTCTATCAGCGCCGCCAGCGCCAAGCCACGATGACTGATGCGGTTCTTGGTTTCCAGCGCCAGTTCCGCACCGGTTTTACCGATTTGCGTATCCAGAAACAGGGGGTCGTAACCAAAGCCGCCATCGCCGCGCGGTGCAGTGAGTATCTCACCAAACCAGCTGCCTTCGGCGATCACGGGTTGCGGGTCGTTGGGGTGGCGTACCAGCACCATTACGCAATGGTAGTGTGCTTTGCGGTTCGATTGGTTTTTCAGGGCATCCAGCAGGTGTGTGTTATTGCGTTCATCCGAGCGCGGCTCACCGGCGTAATGTGCCGAGATCACTCCGGGAGCGCCGCCCAATACATCAACGCAGATGCCGGAATCATCTGCCAACGCAGGCAAGCCGGTCAGCTGGCTGGCATGTCTGGCCTTGGCCAGGGCATTTTCGACAAAGGTACAGTGCGGTTCCGCAGCCTCCGGCACATTGAAATCGGATTGCGACAGCACCTCGATTTGCAGGGGTGTCAGCAGCAATCTGATTTCTTTTAATTTACCCGCATTGCCGGTTGCGATGACGAGTTTGCTTATCTGCATAGATTGAATTCCATGGGCTGGATTTTACCCGCAATAGGTATAATCGCAGCAATAAGTAAATCGTTGTATGGAGGCCTTGCTCATGAACAAATACCTGAAATATTCCCTTATCGGCGTTGGCGGTTTGATCGCTCTGCTGCTGGTGGCTGTCGCCGTGATTGCTGCGACTTTCAATCCCAACGATTACAAACCGTTGATCGTGAAACTGGTCAAGGACAAGAAGCAACGTACGCTGAATATCGAAGGAGATATCAAGCTGGCATTCTGGCCCAAGCTGGGTGCTGATCTGGGCAAAGTGTCCTTGTCCGAGCATAACGGCGACAAGGAGTTTGTGTCGATACAGAGTGCCAAGGTATTTCTGGCCGTGATACCGCTGTTGAGCAAACAACTGGTGGTGGATACGGTGCGCATAGACGGCGTGCACGCCAATATCACCCGTTTCAAGGATGGCACTACCAACTTTGATGATCTATTGAGCAAGGAAGAATCGCCAGCGATCAAGTTCGATATAGATGGTGTATTGGTCACCAATTCCAGCATCAGCATGAATGACGAGATGGGCGGCCATCACTTTGACGTCAGCGATATGAAGCTGAAGACCGGACATGTGGCACCAAACGAACCTATTGATCTGGAAACCCAATTCGCGTTGCAGGGCGACAATCCGAAGATCGCAGCCAAGATGCAATTCAAGGGCACCTTGCTGGCCGATAGCGAACACAAGCTATTCAGTGCCAAAGGGCTGGATGTAACGTTGCAAGGGGATGTTGCGACACTGCAGGCGCTTGATCTCAAGCTGGCCGGGAATGTGGAGGCAAAACCAGCAAGCAGCGAATTTGAAGTGAATGGCTTGAAACTCTCTGCCAAAGCCAACATGCAAGGCAAAGCGCTGACCATTGATGTCGATGCGCCAAGTTTGGTAGCCAAAAATAATGAAGTCAGCGGCAAGGAAGCACACCTCAATCTGACCCAGACCGCAGGTGCAGACACTTTCAATGCCAAGCTCACCATCGCTGATCTGAAAGGCTCACCTAAAGCCTTCCAAAGTTCAGGCATTAACGGCGAGCTTTCCGGCAAGCAAGGCGAACGCACATTGTCAGGCAAATTCTCATCCCCTTTCAGCGGTAATCTGGATGGCTTGGTGTTTGATCTGCCCAAGCTGGCAGGCGAAATAGATGTGAAGGATCCGGCTTTGCCCAATGGCACGATGAAGGCAGACTTTAATGTCAACGCACATGCCGATCTTAAGCAGGAGCAGGCAACAGTGGCTATGGGTGCCGACGTAGATGGCAGCAAGCTGAACGGGAATATCGCTGTGGCGAGTTTCTCCAAGCCCAACGTCAAATTCGACATCACTGCTGACCAGCTGGATTTGAACAAGATACTTGGCAAGCAAAAGGAAGCCGCTGCCAAACCTGCCGCGGATAAACAGGCAGATCTGTCCGGGTTGAAGAATGTATTGGCTGAAGGCAAGCTTAATGTAGGCAGTATCGCTTACGATAAATATCACATCGCCAATCTGGTGCTGGCGGTCAAAGCCGATGGGCAAACGCTAGCAGTCAACCCGCTGTCAGCCAAATTCGATGATAGCCAGATCAAAGGCAGTGTCGGCATCAGTCATTTTGAAAAGCCCTTATATACCTTCGATCTGGACATAGATAAGATAGATGCTGACCGTTACATCCCGCCCAGCGATCCGAAAGCAACTCCCAAGCCACTCGATCTGACCGCGCTTAAAGCGTTGAATGCGGCCGGCAGCGTGCGCATCGGCAGCCTGAAATACGGCAAGGTGCAAAGCTCCAACATCCGGATTGATTTAAAGGGTGATGGCGAAAAGCTTACCGTAAATCCTTTCACCGCCAGGATAGACGATAGCCAGGTCAAGGCGGTGCTTGGCATCACCCGATTTCAAAGCCCACAATTCAGCTTTGACATTGACGTAGATAAACTGGATGCTGACCGCTACATCACAAAAAGTGCGCCAGCCGCCAAGCCGACAGTCGATGCGCCCATAGATCTGAGTGCGCTGAAAGCATTGAGTGCCAGTGGTGAAGCGCGTTTCGGCTCACTAAAGGTCGCCAACATCAAGACTAGCAATGTCAAGCTGGGAATGAAGGCGGATGGTGGTGTAGTGGCACTCGCGCCGTTTTCGGCTGATCTATATCAGGGCAGCATGAACGGGTCGCTGAATGTGGATGCGCGCACTGTTCCTGCCATCACCCTCAAACAGGAAATGAAATGTGTTGCGGTGGGGCCGTTGATGGTGGATGCCATCAATAACAATATGCTGGAGGGCAAAGGAACGGTGAGCGTGAATGTTTCCACACAGGGTAGCACTGTCAGCGCACTGAAAAAAGCGCTGAATGGCACAGCTGCGCTCAATTTGGTTGATGGTGCGATCAAGGGCATAGATATCGCGGGCACCATACGCAGCATCAAAAGCAAATTCAACTTCAATGGCAATAGCGTAGCTTCAGATCAAAAACAGAAGACCGATTTCAGCGAAATGTCGGCGACTTTCAATATCAAAAATGGCGTGGCGCACAACGATGATCTCAGCATCAAAGCGCCGATACTCAGGATCACAGGTAGCGGCGACATTGATATCGGCAACGAAACCTTGAACTATGTTGCCAAGCCCACCGTGGTTGCTTCGCTGAAAGGCCAGGGCGGCAATGACCTGGATAAATTAAGTGGTTTGACGTTTCCCATCAAACTTACAGGCAGTTTCAGCGCTCCCAAATACGGTCTGGATTTCTCGGCCATTGGTACCGAGATCGCCAAGAAAGGTTTGCTTGATAAAGTGGGCGGCAGCAAAGGTGCCGCGCTACAAAGTCTTATTGGCGGTGATAAGGCTGGCGCTCTAGGCAGTTTGCTGGGCAAGGATAAAGCGGCACCACCACCTGATAACGCATCGCCTCCGGCATCGTCCGCACCGGCAAAGACTCCGCAAGACAAAGTCAAAAGCAAGCTGAATAAGTTAATCGGATTTTGACCAAAAATCGGCCTGCAATTGCAGGCCGAAGTAAAACAGCCGCTTGGCCTGCCATCATTTGCAAGGCGTATTTACAGACCTGATACGCGAAATACCTTGATCTTTATCAACGATGCCGCTGATTTCTGAAAATTCCAGATTTTAACTAGGGAGGCCTAAGTAAATTTCTGGTGATTAAATGGTTATTATGCGTAAGTCCAATGCTACCGCTCACTGTACATTAGCGGTATGCGGCTTTATAGTGCGCACCTGTGCTGAATGCGATGGCATCCGTATTTATCCTGTCGTTTATGAAGTTACATTTTCTAACCCTTTTTAACTCGGGATTAACGCTGTAGTAGCAATATTTCGATTGAGACAATGATATGTTTACCTGCAACAAGATACTTCTCGCCGCGCTAGCGGCTTTTTTCTGCTCCTCCGGCTTTGCCGAGGAACCCGTGAACCCGAGCCTGCCGACAAGCGCGGAGGCAAAATCCACGCCCGATCGGGAGATTTCGCCGCCGGTGGAAATAAACCTGTCTCCCATCGTCGTCACGGCTACCCGTACCGAGGAAAGAAGTTTCGACTTGCCGGTATCCATAGATGAGGTAAGCTCTGAACAAATACATGAGGGCCAATTGCAGGCGCATATTTCGGAAAGTCTGGCGCGCGTGCCCGGCATCGTGACGCAATTCCGCGGGCAGGAAGCGCAGGATGTACAACTCTCCAGCCGCGGTTTTGGTGCGCGTTCCCAGTTCGGCATTCGCGGGATACGTTTGTATGCCGATGGAATTCCACTCACCATGCCTGATGGACAGGGGCAGGCAGGCAGTATCGACCTCAGCGCGGCACGTTCGATTGAAGTCATGCGTGGACCGTTTTCGGCGCTGTATGGCAACTCTTCTGGAGGGGTGTTACAGGTATTTACTGCGGATGGTCCTGCAGAACCCACAGCCAGCGCAAGTATTACCACAGGCAGCTACAATACCCACCGTGAGATGGTCAAGTTCGGTGATACCATGGGCGCAGCGAACTACATTGCTGACTATTCGCACCTGACCAGCGACGGTTACCGCCAGCATAGCTATTTGAAAAATGATCACTTCAATGCCAAGGTCGGCATCCAGTTAGACAACGACAATCACCTCACCCTGGTGGCAAACTACCTTGACGAGCCACTGGCTCAGGATCCACAAGGTCTGACCAAGGCCAACTGGCGCATCAACCCCACTCAGGTAGTGAACAGTTCCAACACCTTCAATACTCGTGTCATCCGCGATAACAGACAGGTAGGCGCAAAACTGGAGCACGACTTCGACAGTGACAACACGCTGAGCCTGTTGTTCTATGGCGGTAACCGGGATAACACTCAGTATCAGTCCATAGGCTCTAATGCAGCCGGTACTGCCATCACTACGACGAAGTTTATCCTGCCCACTTCGTCCACTTCAGGTGGTGTAGCCGAGATCAATCGCGACTTTTACGGCACCGATTTGCGCTTTACGCACAAAGGGCAGCTGTTGGGCGGAGCGTATAGCTTTTCTTTGGGGTCGAATTACGACAGGATGAAAGATCGCCGCACCGGTTATGACAACTTTATTGCGGTGCTGGGGACCCCGGCGGGCAATGTCACCTGTGGCTCGGGCATTATCTGCGGTGTTAAGGGCACGCTACGCCGCAACGAGGACGACCAGGCCTGGGATTTCGACCAGTACGCACAGGCTGAATGGGCACCGCAATCACAATGGAGCCTGGTCGCCGGGCTTAGACACAGCGATGTTCACATCATTTCGACGGATTACTACCTGAGCAATGGCAATGATGGCGGAAGCGTCAGCTTCGCCAAGACCACCCCTGTGGTCGGTGTAGTATTCAAGGTGACCCCCTTGCTCAATCTTTATGCCAATGCCGGGAAGGGTTTCGAAACGCCAACTCTGGTTGAGATGGCGTACAAGCCAGGCGTGGGTACCTTCAACTTCGGGCTGCAGCCAGCCACCAGCAACAACTACGAAGCCGGGGCAAAGGCCTACATCGGAACTTCTACCCGAGCTACTTTGGCCGTGTTCAGAACCGACACCAGCAACGAAATCGTTGTTGCCAACAGCTTCAATGGACGCGCTACCTATCAGAACGCTAGCGGCACTACGCGCGATGGTGTGGAAATGTCGGTGGACACTGAATTCTTCGACGGCTTTGCCGCTTACATCTCTTATGCCTATGTGGACGCTACCTACAGTTCTCCGTTTTGTTCCGGCTTCGTCACTGCCAGCTCGGCGGTGTGTGCGGCCAAGAACGCGCCAGCCACGCCCACAGCCTGGGTGCAGCAAGGTAAGCTGTTACCAGGCACCTACCGCCAAACAGGCTATGGCGAAGTCAGCTGGAAATACGCTCCTGCTGGTTTCTCAACCGCGCTGGAGGCGCATGCCATGGACAAGGTGTACGTGGACGACAAGAATTACACCACAGCCCCCGGATTTAGCGTAGTCAGCTGGCGCGGTTCGCTGGCCCAGAATATTGGCCATTGGATTACATCGGAATTCGTGCGTGTGGATAACCTTTTCGACCGTAACTATGTAAGCTCGGTAAAGATCGCAGACAATAATGGTCAGTATTTCGAATCGGGATCCAACCGCAGCTGGCTGCTTGGTCTCAATGCCAGCTATCGATTCTAATGACAAATATGGGCTACTTCTTTTAACGTTGGCGCCGCAGCCAGCAGGAGTGGCCCTGGATCAAGCGGCCTTGAATTCGTTGTTGTTTTTAGTTGTTTTGGTTTTGTCGAGCAGGAACTCCATCGCTGAGAGGTAAGCGAAAGCAGGGAGTAGCAGTGCATGCTGGCATAGCCAGTAGGTGCGACCCCGGAATGAAGCTACCTTGAAGCTAACCGCGACGCATGGAGTCGAAGAACTCGTTGTTGTTTTTAGTTGCTTTGATTTTGTCGAGCAGGAATTCCATCGCTTCAAGGTCGTCCATCGGGTAGAGCAATTTGCGTAGCACCCAGATCTTCTGCAGCACACTTTGCTCTATCAGTAATTCTTCGCGGCGCGTGCCGGAGCGGTTTACGTTGATGGCAGGATACAGACGCTTTTCGGCCATACGTCTATCCAGATGGATTTCCATATTACCGGTCCCCTTGAATTCTTCGTAGATCACGTCATCCATACGGCTACCTGTGTCTACCAGCGCGGTTGCAATGATGGTGAGCGAGCCGCCTTCTTCGATGTTGCGAGCCGCGCCGAAGAAGCGTTTGGGGCGTTGTAACGCGTTAGCATCCACACCTCCTGTGAGTACTTTGCCAGAAGCCGGTACTACCGTGTTATATGCGCGTGCCAGACGGGTAATGGAATCCAGCAGAATGACCACATCCTTTTTGTGTTCAACCAGACGCTTGGCTTTTTCCAGCACCATTTCCGCAACCTGAACATGGCGCGTGGCCGGTTCGTCGAAAGTGGAGGCCACAACTTCACCGCGTACGGTACGGGTCATTTCCGTTACTTCTTCCGGACGCTCGTCTATCAATAGCACAATGAGAACCACATCGGGATGATTGGAGGTGATGGCATGTGCAATATGTTGCAGCATCACCGTTTTCCCCGATTTGGGGCTGGCTACCAGCAAACCGCGTTGTCCTTTACCGATAGGGGCGATCATGTCGATGACGCGGCCGGTGATGTTTTCATCACTTTTGATGTCGCGTTCGAGAATCATGGGTTGCGTGGGGAAAAGCGGGGTGAGGTTTTCAAACAGAATCTTGTGTTTGGTGCTATCTGGAGTTTCGTCGTTGACGGTATCAACTTTTACCAGAGCAAAATAACGTTCGCCATCCTTGGGGGTACGAATCTCACCGGTAATGGTGTCACCGGTATGCAGGTTGAAACGGCGGATCTGGGAAGGTGAAACATAAATATCGTCAGGCCCTGCCAGATATGAACTATCAGGTGAACGCAAGAATCCAAAGCCGTCAGAAAGTACTTCCAGCGTGCCGTTGCCAAAGATGCTTTCACCTTTTTTACCTTTGTTTTTAAGCAAGGCAAAAATGAGATCCTGTTTGCGCAATCGGTTTGCGCCTTCGATTTCATTGGCAATGGCCATTTCGACCAGTTCGGTCACGGGAGTTTGTTTCAGTTCGGATAAGTGCATACGAAATACAGCCTTGTTCAGGAGGTTGGGTGGGTCTGGAAATAGTAAGGGGAAAAAGGGATTTGGTTACAGACGGCTTATTGCACACATCTTTTTTAGAAACCCCTGAATACGACGTTTTGAGACCAAAACGTCGTATTCAGGTGCTAGCGTAAGTGTTTTATATATTGCTGTCAATAAAAGCTGTTAATTGAGATTTTGACAGAGCGCCTACTTTAGTGGCCTCTACATTGCCATTTTTGAACAGCATCAGTGTCGGGATACCGCGTATGCCATATTTTGGGGGTGTCGCCTGATTCTCGTCTATGTTGAGCTTGGCGATTTTAATACGACCATCGTACTCTTTAACAATCTCATCCAGTATAGGCGCAATCATCTTGCAAGGCCCGCACCACTCTGCCCAGTAGTCAACCAGCACTGGAACCGTTGATTCCAGGACGTCTTGCTGAAACGACGCGTCGCTTATGTGAATAATTTGTTCGCTCATGGAAAACCTCGATTACGTGTTCTGGGAAATTGAAAATTGAGTTAGTACGTTGCTGCTATCGTAGCGAAAAAATGCCGGTTCGTGAAGCGCTAATTAATTTTTCGTTGTGAATCTTGTGCATTCACCTTCGTTCCGTACGTTGTAATATGGTGACTTGACGTGCTAGTTCAAGGGTTAGGCTATGAATTTGAAATATTTTTTCTGGGCTGTATTTTTTGCCATGCAGCTATTCAATACTACTGTCAGCGCGGACGAGTTCAAGCTGACTGACTTGAATGGCAGGCAGCACGCGTTGGCTGACTATAAAGGGAAATGGGTACTGGTAAATTTTTGGGCAACCTGGTGTCCGCCTTGTCTGGAGGAGATCCCCGATCTGCTCTCCCTTGAGGAAAAGCATACAGACTTGATTGTCATAGGCGTCGCAATGGATTACAAAAGCAAAAAGGAAGTCCTGGATTTTGCAGCGGATAACCTGATGGATTATCCGCTGGCATTGGGTGATGATAAAACCATGCTGCAGTTCGGGAATTCAGAGGTATTACCCACGACCAACCTCTATAATCCGCAAGGTAAACTTGTTAAACGTTTCCGCGGTAGCATTTCGCGCGCAGCCGTTGAAAAGTTATTGTCCGGCAAACCCTAAGGAACGTATTCAAACACCCTTACTACTTTCGCCACACCATCCGTACTCCGCGCGATGTCTGTCGCATCATCTGCTTCCTTATGAGTCACCAATCCCATCAGGTAAACCACAGACGATTCGGTGACCACCTTCACATAATTGGCAGGAAAGCGATTCTCGGTCAACATCCGTGTTTTCACCTTGGACGTAATATAAGAGTCGTTGGTGCGGTTGCTGATGGTGCTGATCATGCCGACCGTGAGTTCATTCGTCACATTACGCACATGCGGTATGGCTTTTGCCAAAGTCTCAGCCTTGCTTTTGGTCTCTTCGTCGGTGGCTTCACCCGTGAGTAGCACGTTATAGTTAAAGCTGGCGGCATTCACATGGATTTTGTCTTGCAGTTCGGTGGAAATCTTATTCTCGGTTTTCAGTTCTATACCTTTATCGTCTATAAATGCGCCGGACGAGCGACGGTCGGCTGCCATCATCCCACCTGTAGCAGCGCCGCCAGCGACGACAGGTAAGCATCCGTTAAGAGTGGTTGCCAGCACGACCGTGCTGATTAAATATAGAAAAAAACGCATATTCATATTCCTTAAAAAGTTGATTCAGGTTGCAAAAGCATTCTTGATCCATTCTATCTTGTGCTCGCCATCAAGCACTACCACATCGAATCGGCATGGCATGTCACGTCTTTGCTGTTGCAGATAGGTCTCTGCAGCACGGGTAATGCGGCCCTGCTTGGCGCTGGTAACGCTGGCAGCCGCTCCATCAAAGCACTGGCTGGAGCGTAGCCGCACTTCCACAAATACCAGCGTAGATCCATCATGCAGTATCAGGTCGATTTCGCCGAAGCGGCATCGGAAGTTGGATTCGATTAATTGCAGTCCGTTCCGTTGCAAAAACGCTAACGCTAATTTCTCGGCGGTAGCACCTTTATTTTCATGCGCCATTTTTCACGGGTTGCTTTCTATTGCAACTCCGTCACGCCGGAATTGTGCCAGAGGCAGTTCACGTACCAACAAGCCATCCTCGCCCCAGGAGATTTTGCCGGTAGCACCTTGCAGCAACATGGCGTTGGCGGTCTTGCCCTGCAATTTCGGCAGAATGTTATAAGCATCCAGTCCGAGCGCGAAAAGGCGTTGCAAATCAGCGCCGGAAAAGCCGGTGGCCGCAGCACGCAACAGCGCGAATTCAGAGCTGTCAGGTACCAGTATCCACGGGATATCCACAAAGTGTACCGCGTTCAGTTCCGTGTTCTGCGAACCGCCAGAGCCACCGTCGTAAAGATAGGATGTGCCGTAAGTGGGAATTGAAGCGTCGAGATATGGCCGCACCAGTTTGGCGTGAGTGGCGTTGGCAGCCAGAAATATCATGTCTGCCGGGTTCGCAGTAGCAGATTTTAGTGCTATGAGCTTGCCGGGGTCGTTGGGGATTTCAATTTGAGCGGTAATTTTACCGTCCTGTGCCTGCCATTGCGCGATAAAATCCTTGGCGATGCGTTTTGCCAATGCAGTGTCGGCAACGACTACCTGAGCTGTCTGTAATCCATTGCTGCGTGCATAGGTAGCAATCTGCTTGGCCTCGGCATCCGGCGACAACGTCAGCATGATGAGATTTTCCTGGGACTTGACTTCACTATAGGGTTGATTGAGTGCAAGGGTGGGTACTTGTACCGGCGCAGAGGTGATCAGGGTCACTTCATCCCGGGTCAGAGGCCCCACAATCAAATCCGCACCCTCGGCCACCGCTTTTCTGTAGACCAGCTGTGTTTCCAATGGCGTTCCGGTTTCATATACCTGTATCTCGGGCTTATTCGGCATGGCATCTGCTGCGTGCGCGGCCATGAAACCGGCTTGTACTGCTTGTGCCGCAGTACCGTATATCTTGGATTTAAGGGGCAGCAACAAGGCGATCTTGCCGAAACTTCCCATGCTGGCAGGCGCCGGTGCTACCGCACCGGAACTTCCACCGGTTGGCCCTTGCGTGATCCTGACCAGCAATTCCGGACTAATGACATGGCTGGGATATGCCATATGCCAAAGTTCGATATTCTTGGCTCTATGATCTGTATTGCCAGCCGCCAGTGCCAGATCTATCCATCCCTGTTCGGTGCTGTCATCTACTGCGCCACGCAGTTGCAGCAGCATTTCCTTGGGCAATGTCGATACCAGCGCCCAGATCGCATCTTCCAGTACATGGGGGTCCACGTATAGGCTGGCCTTGTTATATTGATCCAGCGCACGCAGCGGGTTATCGCCATGCACATAGGCTTGGGCCAGGGTTGAGTGTAAACTGGCGTACGCGATAGGCAGAAGTTTGGATTCTGCCTGTAACGGGATAAGCAGGCGCAAGGTGGTATCGAAATCACCTTTGGCTGCGGCGATCTGGCCTTCAAGTATTTTGCTGTACGGAGAGGCGGGGTTGATGAGTGCCCAATCCAGTTGGGCAGAGTTGATGTCAGAGCTTCCCAGGAAGGTGATGCCTTCGATATACAACTGTTCGGAAGTTTTGGATGACGTTTTCTGAATTTGCCCGGTAGCGGCGGCGGAAGCCGGTTGCTTTGCGGCATCTTTCACGTCGGCAGCGTAAGTGCCGGACGCAAATGTGAGCAACAGTACTAGAGAGATAATGAAACGTTGAATCAGCCATTTGATCATGTTGGCACATTATATGTGGTTGCCACGCCGATTGGAAATCTGCAGGACATGACTTTGCGTGCGCTGGAGGTACTCAAGGCCGTGGATGTCATCGCTGCTGAAGATACGCGCCACAGCGCTACTTTGCTCGGTCACTTCGGTATCCAGAGCAAACTCACTCCCCTGCACGAACATAATGAGCGTACTGCGGGCGAAAAACTGATCGCGCAATGCAAAGCAGGGCAATCAGTGGCGTTGATCTCGGATGCCGGGACTCCTGCCATTTCAGACCCCGGTGCACTGCTGGTGAATCTGGCGCATCAAGCCGGTATCCGTGTGGTACCTATCCCCGGTGCCAATGCAGCCATTACCGCTTTGTCGGCTTCCGGCCTGCTGATGCCCAGATTTCTATTCATCGGTTTTCTTCCAGCCAAAAGTGCCCATCGCAAACAGGCACTCGAGACACTCAAGGATGTCCCGGTGACACTCGTATTCTACGAAGCGCCACATCGGGTACTGGAAAGCGTGGCAGACCTGATTACGGTATTAGGCAGCCAGCGCAATATCACTTTCGCCCGCGAGCTGACCAAGACCTTTGAGACCATACATCACTGCAAACTGGGTGAAGCGCTGGCTTGGCTGCAAAACGACCCCAATCAACAACGCGGTGAATTTGTATTGCTGGTAGAAGGCGCTACATCAGCAGAAGAACAGGAGATCAGTGAGGATGCCCGGCGTACCCTGCAGATATTGTTGAGTGAACTTCCGCTCAAACAAGCGGTAAAATTGGCGGCAGATATCAGTGGGGCAAAAAAGAACGCCCTTTACCAACTTGCACTGACCATGAAGCCCACATGACACAACTCACCATAACCCGTCCCGATGACTGGCACCTGCATTTGAGAGACGGCGACATGCTGCGCGATGTGTTGCCGCATACTGCAAAACAGTTCGCGCGCGCTATCGTCATGCCTAACCTCCAGCCGCCCGTCACTACCACAGAACAAGCCATCGCCTATCGCGACCGCATTCTGGCTGTGCTGCCGCAGGGTATGCGTTTCGAACCACTGATGACGCTATACCTGACCGATAACACATCGCCTGCGGAGATCACCAAGGCGAAACAAAGCGGTGTGGTGCATGGCGTAAAACTTTATCCGGCGGGGGCGACCACTAACTCCGATGCCGGAGTAAGCGATTTGGCAAAATGCGATGCGGTGCTGGAAGCCATGCAAAAACAGGGCTTACCGTTGCTGGTACATGCTGAAGTCACCGATCCCGATATCGATGTATTCGACCGCGAAGCAGTATTCATAGAGCGCCACATGCTACCGCTGGCGCGGAAATTTCTTGCGCTGAAGATCGTGTTTGAACATATCACCACCAAAAATGCTGTGGATTTCGTCACCGCTGCAGCCGCTAATATCGCTGCGACGGTCACTGCACATCATCTACTCATGAACCGCAACGCCATGTTTGCTGGAGGCATACGTCCGCATCACTACTGCCTGCCTGTGCTTAAGCGCGAAAGCCATAGAAAAGCACTGGTCGCCGCAGCCACTTCCGGCAATCCCAAGTTCTTCCTCGGCACCGACAGCGCCCCGCATTCCAGATCATCCAAAGAGTCTGCCTGTGGTTGCGCGGGGATGTACACCGCCCATGCAGCGATAGAGCTTTATGCAGAAGCTTTTGAAGCAGCAGGGAAATTGGATAAGCTGGAAGCTTTTGCCAGTTTTTACGGGGCGGATTTTTACGGTTTGCCGCGTAACACAGACCAAATCACATTGGCTAAGCAAAGCTGGACGGTGCCGGAAACGCTGAAATTTGGTGGAGAAGAGCTTGTGCCGCTAAGAGCGGGGCAGATTGTTAACTGGCAATTAGGCTAAGCTGCCGCATTAATCATCCAGCCCATCCAGCACCATCTCCGCCGCCCTTAGCACCGCTTTGGCTTTATTACATGTTTCTATCCATTCGCTTTCCGGTACAGAGTCCGCCACGATGCCTGCTCCTGCTTGCACATACAGCATCTGATCCTTGACCACACCGGTACGGATGGCGATGGCCAGATCCATGTCGCCGTTGAATCCGAGATAGCCCACTGCACCTGCATAGATGCCGCGTTTGCTGGGTTCCAGCTCGTCTATGATCTCCATTGCCCTGACCTTGGCGGCACCGGATACGGTACCGGCAGGGAAGGTGGCCTTGAGTACATCAATGGCATCCAGCCCCGGCTTGAGCTTGCCTTCAACATTGGAGACGATATGCATGACGTGAGAATAGCGCTCGATGATCATTTTGTCGGTGAGTGCGACGCTGCTTTCTGCCGCCACCCGGCCTACGTCGTTGCGCCCCAGGTCAATCAGCATGACGTGTTCCGCACATTCCTTGGGGTCGGCCAGCAGTTCTTCCGCCAGCGCGATGTCCTGTTCGCGCGTTTTTCCGCGCGGACGGGTACCGGCGATCGGGCGTGAGGTGACTATGTCGTTTTCCAGACGCACCAGAATCTCCGGCGAAGCCCCCACCACATGATGGTCGTCCATGTCGTAATAGAACATATAGGGCGAAGGGTTCAGGCTGCGCAAGGCGCGATATAGCGACAGCGGCGAAGCAGTGAATGGTTGCGACATGCGCTGCGACAGTACGACCTGCATGATGTCGCCATCAAAGATGTATCGCTTGGCTTTCTCTACCGCAGCTTTGAAGCCCGCTTCGCCGAACTCGGATGCCGCAGTCACCGGCTTCATGGCAGGCGCATCGGGAATCTGTGCCGGCTGGCGTATTGTTTTTACCAACTCCTGCAGCCTGGATTGTGCCTGCGCATACGCGCCCGGTTCTGCCGGATCCGCGTGCACAATAAAAGTCAGCCGTCCCGATAGGTTATCAATCACCGCAAGCTCTTCGGTAAGCAGTAGCAGGATATCCGGCGTGCCGAGTACATCCGGTTTTTGGGTATGTGTCAGTTTATGTTCGATATAGCGCACCGTCTCATAGCCGAAATAACCCGCCAGACCACCGGTAAATCGAGGTAAGCCTTCCAGCGGTGCAGCTTTGAATTGCGCCTGGTAGTGTTTAATGAAGTCCAGAGGATTCTTGTCGTCATGTGTTTCAACGAGCCTGGAATCTTTGATCACTTGTATCCGAGAGCCATAAGCCTGGATACGGGTGCTGGCAGGAAGACCGATGAATGAGTAACGTCCGAAACGTTCACCGCCTTGCACTGATTCCAATAAGTAGGAGTAGGGTTTATTGGCGAGTTTGAGGTATAGCGATAGTGGCGTATCGAGATCTGCAAAAGTCTCGGCCACAAGTGGAATACGGTTGTAACCTTGCTTGGCAAGTTCGTCGAACTGCTGTTGAGTAATAGAGCGCAGCATGAAAGTCCTTAATGATTAAATGAGTAAAAAATACCTGTGCTGTAAGGGTCTCAGCACCACCATCGCTTACTCAAATTCAAAGGTATATTCATCAGGTTCATGCTTTTGTTATGAGGGTACTAGCCTTCAAAATGCTCTCGACAACTGCATCAGGGTCAAGATCGCGTACATCTGTACCACGATTATAGCCGTAAGGCACGCAAAACACATGACATCCGGCGGCGCGCGCAGCTTGGGTATCGTTCAACGAGTCACCGATCAGCAGCATTTTATCAGGCGTGATGCCGAATTTTTCACAGGCATGCAGCAAGGGCAGTGGATCGGGTTTGCGTCTGGGCAGGCTGTCGCCTGAGAGTACCAGTTCAAAATAATCATATAAGCCGGTAGCTTTGAGCAGCGGAATGGTGAATTTTTCTGACTTGTTGGTGATGCAGGCCAGACGGTAACCGGTTTTCTTCAATGCCTCCAGGCCTGCAACCACGTCCGGGTATGGACGGCTGCTGCGGCTGACTACTTCGGCATAATGTTTTTCGTAGATGGGTTGAGTGCGGGCAAAGGCGGCAGCATCGGGTTCACCATCCATGTCGCGGGTAAGTACGCGCTTGATCAGTCGCGACACACCATTACCGACGAATGTAGTGATTAATGTTTCAGCGATGGGAGGTTGCTGCAATTCCGCCAACATGCGGTTGGCGGCTTCGGCGAGATCTGGCGCGGTGTGAAGCAGTGTGCCGTCAAGGTCTATCACCACCGCTTCCACTGCCAGAG
The DNA here is from genome assembly GCA_903834185.1 of uncultured Methylophilaceae bacterium. Taxonomy (GTDB): domain Bacteria; phylum Pseudomonadota; class Gammaproteobacteria; order Burkholderiales; family Methylophilaceae; genus CAILHX01. Next base: position 15,401 of record CAILHX010000028.1, on the reverse strand, counting down.
GGAGCGGGATGCTAGGCTTCATCTGGGTGATTATTCGTCTTTGTCGTTTTTGCTGCTTTTGCTGTCTTTACTATCCTTGCTGTCGTCGTCTTTACTGTCTTCGTCGTCTTTTCTTACGGCATTGCTCATACTGGGGTCAACTGTGCCATTCTTGATGTCATCATCGGTCTTTTGCCAGCCGGAGAGTATGCGTGCCGGTGATTGCTTGGGGTTTTCCGCCATGCAAACGCTAGGCTGTTTCTGCGCCAGTCGGCAAGCCGCTCCTATCGCCTGTGCGTCAGCCACTTTACTATCGATCAAACCGGCTAACTTATCGCAACCGTTGAGCATCAGAGCTGCCAATAAAAGTACAAGTATGCGCATCATTTAGACCTTTCCTAGTTCGGCACGCAGGGCGCCTATAATGGAATCATAACGGTGCGGATCGCTATCTTTGCCGGCGCCAAACAAGGCAGAACCAGCAACAAAAGTATCAGCTCCAGCACGGGCAATATCAGCAATATTAGCGACATTTACGCCGCCGTCAATCTCCAACCATATTTCACGCCCGGTCTCGGCAGTATAAGCGTCGATTTTGGCGCGCGCCAGACGTAGTTTTTTAAGTGCTTCGGGAATGAATTTTTGCCCGCCAAAACCCGGATTTACCGACATTAACAAAATCATGTCTATCTTGTCCATCACATAATCCATGTAATCCAGCGGCGTGGCAGGGTTGAACACCAATCCTGCCTTGCAGCCGTTATCCTTGATCAGCGCCAGGGTGCGGTCTATATGGTCGGAACCTTCGGGGTGAAAAGTGATGATGTTGGCACCAGCTTTGGCGAAGTCGGGGATAATACGATCCACGGGTTTTACCATCAGGTGCACATCAATGATGGCATCGGTGACCGGACGCAATGCCTCGCATACCAGAGGGCCTATGGTCAGATTAGGTACAAAATGGTTGTCCATGACATCAAAGTGAACGATGTCGGCGCCTGAAGCGATTGCGTTAGTGACTTCCAGACCCAGCGTGGCGAAATTGGCAGAAAGAATACTGGGAGCGATACGAAACTGTTTACCCATGCTAAATCCTCAACAAAGCTTCAAAAGTGGCTATTTTAACCATAATTGGACTGTAAAACATAGTTTAGTCAAAGTGCCAGGTGTTGCAGCAAGCGGGTTGCCAGCTTATCGCTGTCGGTAGTCGCTGCCAAATCGCGCATTTGGGTGACTTTCATGCCTTGAAAACCGCAAGGATCTATGGCGTAGAACGGCGACAAATCCATGTCTACATTGAGGCTCAGGCCATGATAACAGCAGCCGTTTTTAAGTCGCAATCCCAGCGATGCGATCTTGCGTTCTGCTACGTATACGCCAGGGGCGTCGCTGCGTGCGATGGCCCCGATATGATCTTCTTCCAGCACGGCGATTACCGCATCTTCCATCCGGCTCACCAGTTGCCTAACATTGAACCCGCGGCGTTTGAGGTCCAGCAAAAAGTACACGATCATTTGCCCGGGCCCATGATAAGTGATTTTGCCACCACGGTCGGTTTGCACGACAGGAATATCGTCTCTTAATGGCAGTTTGACGCCTTTTTTGTTTAAACCGAGTGTATACACCGGGGGATGTTCGGTGAGCCACAGTTGATCCAGAGTAGCATCGTCGCGGTTTGCGGTAAAACTTAGCATGGCATTGCAGGTGGCTTGATAGTCGGTCAGGCCCAGCCGTTTGACGACGATACTCACAACACCATACGTACCATAGGGTGAGCGGACAATTCACGATATAAATCATCCAGTTGAGGTTTTGTGGTGGCATTGATCGTGCAGGTCAAACTGACATATTTACCACCAGAACTGACTTTTTGAGTGATGGTATCCTGATTGAAATCCGGGGCATGACGCATCACGATATCTTGCACCACCTGCATAAATTCAACTTGCGCTTCGCCCACGATTTTCAGAGGAAAGTCGCAAGGGAATTCCAGCAGGGTTTCCCGTTCTTCAACAGTGTCGGTAATGATTTTAGTCATGATTGTGCCTGACGCATCACGCGTTGTTTGTAATCCTGATATAGGGTGTACATGATTCGGAATATGGGGCCTGATTTACCATTCCCAACCATTTTTCCATCCAATTCAATGATAGGCATTATTTCTTTGGTGGAAGAGGTAAGCCATAGCTCATCCGCTGCGCGTATTCTGGTTTCAGTGAAACTACCTATTTCCACGGTGATGTCATGCGCTTCGGCAAGTTCAACTATCAAGTCATAGGTGATACCGGGCAATAAATGGTTATCTTTGGGCGGTGCCAGAATACAGCCGCGTTCCACTGCAAAAATATTGCTGGCTGCACCTTCAGTGAGAATTCCGTCACGAAACATCACTGTTTCCACTGCACCTGCGTCTATTGCCAGTTGACGCATCAATACATTGGGCAGCAAGGCGATGGCCTTGATATCGCAGCGGTCCCAGCGGTTATCTGCCGCACTGATGGCCTTGATGCCGGCTTCGCACTGTGCCTGCGTCGAAGTCACCAAAGGATTGCTCATCATGAACACAGTGGGCGGCGTGTTCTTGGGAAAAGCATGGTCGCGTGGCGCAACACCACGCGTGATATGCATGTAGATGGATTGATCTTCGCTTTCATTGCGCGTGACCAACTCTCTGATCAGCTTCGTCCATTCTGCATTGGAATAAGGATTGTCCAGACGAATGCTATTCAGGCTGCCTTGCAGGCGCTTCAGGTGTTCCGCCAGCCTGAAAGGATGGCGCGAATATACGGGAATGACCTCATATACCCCATCACCAAAAATAAAGCCGCGATCCAGCACCGGGATAAAAGCTTGCTCTATCGGCAGAAACTTACCATTGAGATAAACGATTTGCGACATGGCTGATTTTATATGCCTACTCCAGATTAGGAGCCAGCCAGCGTTCCAGATAGTCTTGGGGCAGGCTCCGTCGTTCAGCCATATCCGCCAACTGGTCCTTGCCTATCTTGTCAACACTGAAATATTTGGCGTTGGCATGGGCAAAGTAGAACCCTGAAACCGATGCCGCAGGCAGCATGGCAAAAGATTCTGTGAGCGTCATGCCTATTTCATCACATCCCAGCACCTTGAACAGATCAGCTTTGACAGTATGATCGGGACATGCCGGGTAACCTGGAGCCGGGCGTATGCCCTGATACTGCTCCTTGATCATGGCCTCGGTGCTCAAGTCTTCGTTGGCAGCATAGCCCCAGAAATCGGTGCGTACGCGCTGATGCAGGTACTCGGCAAATGCTTCGGCCAGACGGTCTGCCAGAGCCTTGAGCATGATGCTGTTGTAATCATCGTTTGCAGCTTCAAATTTTTGCAGCTGTTTTTCTATGCCGATACCGCTGGTGACGGCAAACAGTCCGATGTAGTCCGGGATGCCTTTGGGCGCGATAAAGTCAGCCAGACACTGGTTAGGTTTGGCAACGCCATCAATGACGGGCTTTTCGGCCTGTTGGCGCATGCCGTAATAAGTGAAAGCAACATGAGAGCGTGTCTCATCGCTATATATTTCGATATCGTCATCGCGCACGCTATTCGCTGGTAACAGGGCCACAACGCCGTTGGCCGTGAACCAGCGTCCATCGATGATTTGCTTGAGCATCTTGCGCGCGTCATTGAATACTCTGGTGGCAGATTCGCCTACCAATTCATCTGTCAGTATCGCCGGATATGCGCCTGCCAGGTCCCATGTCTGAAAGAATGGTGCCCAGTCGATATATTGGGAAATGGAGATGAGGTCTATGTTACTCAGTACGCGTCGCCCGATAAACTTGGGTTTGACCGGTGCGAATTGACCGGTGAATTGCAATTTGACCTTGTTTGCACGTGCTGCTGCGATACTCAACATCGGCGTACCTTTTTTGTTGGCGTGCTGAGTTCGAGCTTTTTCGTAGTCGTTCGCCACTTCGGCGATGTACGCATCTCGCTGTTCCGGCGTGAGTAGAGACTGCATCACCGCCACCGAACGTGAAGCATCCGGCACATAAACCACAGGTCCCGAATAATGAGGCGCGATTTTTACCGCCGTATGGGCGCGGGATGTGGTCGCACCGCCAATGAGTAAAGGAGTTTTCAAGCCTGAAAAATAAGGATCTCGCTGCATCTCTCTGGCCACATGCGCCATTTCTTCCAGTGAGGGTGTGATCAGGCCCGACAAGCCGATGATGTCGGCATTCTCGGCTTTGGCCATCGCCAGAATCTCTGAAGTTGGCACCATGACACCCATGTTCACCACTTCGAAGTTGTTACATTGCAGCACCACAGACACGATATTTTTACCGATATCGTGCACATCGCCCTTCACTGTGGCGATCACGATCTTGCCTTTTGCTTTGGCTTTGAAACCGGTACGTTGCTCTTCCAGCAGTTTTTCTTCTTCAATGAAGGGGATCAGATGTGCCACTGCCTGTTTCATTACCCGTGCCGATTTGACTACTTGCGGCAGGAACATCTTGCCTTGCCCGAACAGGTCGCCCACTATATTCATGCCATCCATCAATGGACCTTCAATCACATTAATGGGGCGGCCGCCATTGTTCAGCACTTGCAGGCGTGCTTCTTCAGTATCCTCGACAATAAAGTCCGTGATGCCATGCACCATGGCATGAGCCAGGCGTTTGCCGACCGCTACGGGATTTTCTGTTCTGCCGCGCCATTCCAGCGTAGCTTCTTCCTTTTTACCGCTACCGGTCAGTGTCGCAGCGATCTCTATCATGCGTTCGGTGGCATCCGGGCGGCGATTGAGTACCACATCTTCGGCGCGCTCACGCAGTTCGGCAGGCAGGTCGTCGTATACACCTACCATACCGGCGTTGACGATACCCATGGTCATGCCTGCTTTAATGGCGTGATACAGGAATACGGTATGGATCGCTTCGCGGGCAGGGTCATTGCCGCGAAAACTGAAACTGACATTGGAAACACCGCCGGAGATTTTGGCATAGGGCAGATTTTCTTTAATCCAGCGTGTGGCGTTGATGAAATCAACCGCGTAATTGTTGTGCTCTTCAATGCCTGTGGCAATGGCGAAGATATTGGGGTCGAAAATGATATCTTCCGGCGGGAAATTGACCTTTTCCACCAGCAGGTCATAGGCGCGTTTGCAGATATCGATCTTGCGCTCAAAAGTATCGGCCTGGCCCTGCTCGTCGAAAGCCATGACAATCACCGCTGCACCGTAGCGGCGGCATAGCCTGGCTTGCCGCAGAAACTCCTGCTCACCCTCTTTCATTGAAATCGAGTTGACAATGGATTTGCCCTGAACGCACTTCAAACCTGCTTCGATCACCGACCATTTGGATGAGTCAATCATGATGGGAACGCATGCGATGTCGGGTTCCGATGCAATCAGATTGAGGAAGTGGGTCATGGAGGCGACGGCATCCAGCATGCCTTCATCCATATTGATATCAATGACCTGGGCACCGTTCTCTACCTGCTGGCGGGCAACAGCCAAAGCCTCATCAAATTGGCCGCTCAGGATCATGCGCGCAAACGCTTTGGAACCGGTGACATTGGTGCGCTCACCGACATTGACGAACAGTGAGTCTTCATCAATGGTGAACGGCTCTAGTCCGGATATCCGAGTAACGTGATGAGAAGCCGGTGGTTTGCGTGGCGCAATCTGGCTAACGGCTTCAGCAATGGCCTTGATATGTGGCGGTGTCGTTCCGCAACAGCCGCCAGCAATGTTCACCAGACCGCTTTCGGCAAACTCCCTGATGAGGGAGGAAGTATCAGCTGGCTTCTCATCAAAGCCGGTATCGCTCATCGGGTTGGGCAATCCGGCATTCGGGTAAATGCAGATAAAGGTGTCGGAAGCGCTGGAGATTTCTTCTGCATAAGGCCGCATCAGAGCCGCACCCAGAGCGCAGTTCAAGCCCACAGTCAGCGGCTTGGCATGGCGTACCGAATTCCAGAATGCGGTGACCGTCTGCCCCGATAGAATACGGCCGGAAGCATCGGTGACCGTGCCCGAGATCATGATGGGCAGGCGTTTGCCACTTTCTTCAAAGAAGGTGTCTATGGCAAACAAAGCGGCCTTGCAATTGAGAGTATCAAAAATGGTTTCGACCAGCAGAATATCCGCACCGCCTTCTACCAAGCCACGCGTTTGTTCCAGATAGGCTGCAACGAGCTGGTCGAAGGTCACATTACGCGCAGCCGGGTCGTTCACATCCGGTGAAATAGACGCAGTTTTGGGTGTTGGGCCAAGCGCCCCGGCAACGAAGCGGGGTTTGTCCGGGGTGGAATATTTTTGGCATGCGATCCGCGCAATACGGGCGGCCTCCACATTCATCTCGTAGGCCAGATGCGCCATGTGGTAATCGTCCTGAGCTACGCTAGTTGCGCCAAAAGTATTGGTTTCCACAATATCTGCACCCGCAGCCAGATAGCTTTCGTGTATTTCCTGAATGACGTGCGGTTGGGTAAGCGTGAGCAGCTCGTTGTTGCCTTTGACAAATAATTCACGCGTAGGAGCTGCTTGTGGTGGCTCATGGTTCTTGCCACAGCTGCATCCGGTGCCTTTGGGGCAGAACTCGACGCTGCCATCTTCAGGCTTGAAATCAGCAAATCGTGCGCCGCGATAGTCGGCCTCGGTCAGCTTGTATTGCTGAATCATGGTGCCCATCGCGCCGTCCAGTATGAGGATGCGACGCGATAGCAAGTCGCGCAATAATATTTCTGTGGGGGACATCACTTCGTTTCGTGTGTTCAGTTGGCTTCTTTGCGCAGATTGCCAGCCCATTGCATAGCCGCCAGTTCTGCGTCACTGAGTTCAGCAGGGCTGATTTGCAACTCTTTTAATAATACAGCCACATCATCAAACTCTTCATTTTCGCACTTTTCTACCAACAATAATAATTTGCCGAGAAATCCTTCACGCTTAAGAATTGCCAGCTTTACTTCATCTATCAGACCCAACTGTTCAACGATTTCGTTGATATCGACACCCAAGGCAGCATCCACCAGCGACAGGATGCCAGTCATAAAAGCGTGATCGGTTGCTTCCTGAGAAGCGTAAACCTTATTCACATGATGTTGGCATAGCAGTTCCATGGTTTTTGCCCGAACCGCCGCCATCTGCATCAAAGGGCCGGCTGCCATGTTGCCACTTTTGGCGTACATCAACAATTGCACCCAGCGTTGTAATTGCTGTCGGCCAAGGATGACCAGGGCTTGATGCAAAGTACCTATCTTGCGCGTCAAGCCCATGCCGACTGAATTAACCAGGCGTAACAATCCCAGCATCAGGTCTGGACTTTCCTTGAATGGACGTTCGATCTCTTCTACTTCTGCGTCACTCATGATCAGACCCAGCGCACGTAGCAGGGTGATTTGGTTAGGATTGCTTTTTTTGGTGGACAATACTGAAGGCTTGGCAAAGAAATAACCTTGATAGAGGCTGAAATTCAACGCTTTAAAGTAATCAAACTCTTCTTGGGTTTCTACTTTCTCAGCGAGCATTTTGAGGTGCGGCCAGCGTTTGAGAATATTTAAAGTCTTGGTAATGTCATCGCGGGTGGAGAGCATGACATCGAATTTGATGATATCAACGATAGGGAATAATGCGTCATATACAGGAGTGTACTCAAAGTCATCCAGTGCCAAACGGAACCCCTGGGCTTTGAGCTGACGGCATCGCTCTATGACCTCGTCATCAATCTCTATCGTTTCCAGCAACTCTATGACGATACGATTGTGTGGTAACAACTCCAGCACGTCACCCATCAATAGTGATCGCGAGACATTAATGAATCCGGCATGGTTTTCCAGAACGCTGTCCAGGCCAAGTTCACTGATAGTGTTAATAATAACCGTGGCTGAGGCGAGTAAATCATCCGTTACGCCAGCGGTCAAATGTTGTCCGGAGCGAAACAGCAATTCGTAGGCAAAAGTATCCAGATGAGCATCTAGTATTGGTTGCCGCCCTAGGAAAATTTCTGTTGGTTGGTGACTCATTTTTATAATTCTTCGGCTTCGTTGAGAGTATTAAGTTAGTTCAAGCATTACTGGTCGGATGACCTGCCAAGGTCATGTACCCAGCGCAAGGTTTCTCTTTGGGTGCGGTTGAGGTCTTTGCTGGATGTGCCTATCTTTTTTAGCATTGCTTCCGCTTCCTCAAACTTGGATTGCTCCATTTTTTCGGCCAGCACCAGCAGGTCGCCCAAAAAGCCATGGTGTGATAATAGCGCCTGCTTAACATCATCTTCCAGGCCGATCTGCTCCAGGACTTCTTCCAGATTTATCCCCAGCAATACATCGGTTAGCGACAAAATTCCTACGCTAAATGCACGATCACGATAGGGCTCATGGCGCTTGTCTGCATCCGGGTGGATTGCACATAAGCCATCCATTAATTTGGCACGAACAGTCGCCATTTGCATCAGCACTTTGGCGGATTTCAGATCGCTATGTTTATACAGCAACACCTGTACCCAGCGCATGAGCTGACGGCGTCCGAGAATGACCAAAGCCTGCTGTAGCGAATCTATGGTGCGTGCCAATCCCATCCCGGCAGAGTTAACCAGAGACAGCAGGTTGGTGACCAGTTCGGTGCGTCCGTGGAACGTATGTTCTATCCGCGGCAACTCTACATCAGTGAGCAACTGACCCATGACCACAAGCAAGGCTGCCTGATCCGGGTTGGCATTGCCTCTGGCTGCGGCCTCAGGATGGGCAAAGAAAAACCCTTCCATCAAGCCGAATTCCAGCGCACGGCAGGTCTCAAACATCCTTGGCGATTCCACGTTTCTGGCAATTGCCACCGTGTGGTTGGTTGAACGCAATCTGCGCAAAGCCTTGATAGCCTCCAGCTTGGAGACTGTTTGTACATCTATCTTGGCGAAGTCTATCATGCGCAATAGTGAATCATTCACAGGCGCCTGAAAGTAATCTTTCAGCCCCAGTTTGAAGCCTCTCGCCTTGATCTCGATCAGACGCGAAATATTACGATCCGACAGATTGCTCACATCATCCAGCTCTAATACCATTCGGTTGGCACCGACCAAGGCGGCCACCTGGCTGCTCATCAAATCTTTCATGGCAACCGGTATAAAACCAAAGTGGTCGTTCAATACACGTTCTGCGCCGACGTCATTGATTACTCTGGCCATATCTCCCAGATTTACCCTTGAAGTATTACCGAGATTGCTGGCATAAAGGGACAATGAGTAGCCATTGAGTGATTGATCCGGTAATAACACTGGAACACGTCCCAAATACAATAATTCGATGTTGATCTGGGGTTGATCGATCTCTTCTTCATCTGCTTCAACAGTTGCCGGAGCAGCTTTTTCCAAAGCTGGGGCAGGTGTTGGCATAGGATCGGCTTTTGCTTCTGATGCGGGCATTGAGACGTCAGTTTCATCTTCCAGCTGTAAATCGGTCACAGTGCGGTTACGCCCACGTTTTTTAGCCTGGTACAGCGCTGCATCGGCACGCTTAACAATAGACTGCACATCGTCTGTTCTAGTGAGTTCGGCAACGCCTGCGCTAAAGGTGATAGGTATAGGCTCGTTGTTTTTGTCGCGGTTTTCTGTAGGTGTGGCTGCGATTCTCTGATGTAATTTTTCGATGATCTTCACGCCGGATTCGCGATCGGCCTGTGGCATCAGCAACAAAAACTCTTCCCCACCATAACGGAATAGCGTATCTGACTCGCGTATGGATTTCATTGCGGTATCGGCAAAATGAGCAAGCACGGTGTCACCTATGTCATGGCCGTGACTGTCATTGATGCTTTTGAAGTGATCTATATCCAGCATCGCGACAGATGCTTTTGTCCGCCGCCGTTTTGCGCGCGTTAATTCCCGATTAAGATTGTGTTCCATGTTCTGGCGATTGCGTGCGCCGGTTAATGGATCTATCAACATCTGCTGTTTGGTTTCGGTGAGCTCGGTACTCACTCCATTGAGAGCTTCTCGCGTGCTTTCCAGTTCGGTGTGTGAGGCCTTGACCGAACTTCTTGCGGCATCCATCAGCGTCAGAATAGGTTGCAATAACTCGGCTACATGAAGTTTGTCACCGGATGACTGGATGTCTACCATGAATTTCAAAATACCTTCATGCTGCTGCTGCAGTTTATCAGTGAGGTCGCCAGTGTTGGTAGCAACGCTGGCTGTCAGCTCTCCCAGATACTCGGCCAGCTTGCGGTTGTTTTTGATGATTTCCTGGGCATTCTGCTTCTCAATATCTGTATCTGGCTTGTCTACCTTATCGGAGCCAGATAACACAATCGCGCTAGGCGGTTGTTCCCCGCTGACTTCATAGTAGATCTTTGCGTAATTCTGCGGCGTAGGCGCAAGCCCTCGCTCATTCATGATGAGGAGTGCGCTCCGTGCATTTTTGACGATATTACTCATAGACTTTTAATAAAGTTCAACTGTTAGATTGTCCGAAGCTCTTAAACTCCTCTATCATAACGCAATTGCAGCAAAGTTGACCTCACTATGCACTAATATGAGAAATCGCTCAACCATTGCCCACATCATCATTTTTATGATCTGGCATTTTTTGCATCACTCGGGTAGAAGGCGGTTCTGACCCAATTTTTCGCTTTGCCCTTTTAATTTTTCGATGAGCGGCCTTTATGCATATCCATATTCTCGGTATTTGTGGCACTTTTATGGGCGGTATCGCGGTGCTGGCAAAATCAGCCGGTCACCAGGTAACCGGCTGCGATACCAACGTCTATCCGCCGATGAGCGCACAGCTTGAGGCGCAAGGCATCGCGCTGACAGAGGGCTTTGCACCCGGTCAGGCCGATATAGGTGCGGATGTTTTCGTGATCGGTAATGTTGTGTCGCGCGGCAATCCGCTGATGGAAGAGATACTCAATCGTGGCTTGCCTTACATTTCGGGCCCGCAATGGCTGGCAGAAAATGTATTGCAGGACAAATGGGTATTGGCAGTCGCAGGAACTCACGGCAAGACGACGACCAGTTCCATGCTGGCTTGGATATTAGAGTACGCCGGGATGCAGCCGGGGTTTTTAATCGGCGGCGTGCCGCAAAACTTCGGTATTTCAGCGCGCTTGGGCGAAACTCCATTTTTTGTCATCGAGGCGGATGAATATGACACCGCTTTTTTCGACAAGCGTTCCAAGTTCGTACATTATCATCCGCGTACAGCGATTCTGAACAATCTAGAGTTCGATCATGCAGACATATTCGCCGATCTTGCAGCGATTGAGACGCAATTTCATCACTTTGTGCGAACTGTGCCGGCAAAAGGGTTGATCGTCAGCAACGGTCAGGATGCAAATCTGGATCGGGTGTTGCAACGCGGATGCTGGACGCCTGTGGAACGTTTTGGTACTGACTGGCAGGCGCTGGAAATTGAGCATGACGGCAGTTGCAATATAATGCTTAATCAGCAATCTCAAGGTCGTTTGCACTGGGATCTGCTCGGTGAACATAACCGCATGAATGCGCTTGCGGCGATTGCAGCGGCCCGCCATGTCGGGGTGAAGCCGGCTGTTGGCATTGAGGCGCTAAGCAAATTTCAGAATGTCAAACGTCGTATGGAGTTGAGAGGCTCTGTGAATGGCATTAGCGTATATGACGATTTTGCCCACCACCCGACAGCCATCGCTACCACCATAGACGGATTACGCGCCAAAGTTGGTAATCAGCGTATCCTTGCCGTGCTTGAGCCGCGTTCTAATACGATGAAGCTGGGTGCCATCAAGGATCTATTGCCGGATAGCCTAAAGCAAGCTGACCTGACCTTTTGTTATGCCGCCAATCTTGGCTGGGATGCTGCAGCAACACTGAAACCATTGGGAAAAACTGCCACTAGCTATGATAATTTGGACACGATGATAGAGTCTATTGCTCAACAGGCGCAGCGCGGAGATCATGTTCTGGTGATGAGCAATGGCGGATTCGGTAGCATACACGAAAAACTGTTGGCGAGACTGGCGGCTTGAAACAGGCTATTCAACGTCAAAATCTCCTGGGCATGATGCTCGGGGTATCCCTCCTGCTGCATGTTGCAGTTTTGTTGGGGCTCAAATTCAGTCCACTGGATCCTGGCCGCCTCAGTCACCTCGTGGATAAATTACCGCCATTGGAAGTTGTGCTGGTCAACGCTAAAACTGAATCTGAACCTGTGCAGGCGCAAGTGCTGGCACAAAACAACCTGGATCGAGGTGGAGATACCGACGCTGATAAACGCATGAAAACGCCATTGCCAACGCAACCGTCTTTGATCATGGCGCTTAAACCTGCACCCAGACAGGACATGGAAAATCGGCAGGCCAGCAAGCACGCAAACAAGATTGTTGAGGAAGTCAAGCATACCGAACAACAGGTAAAGGAAATCGAGAAGCAGGTGGAACAGGTTATCACCCAGCTCAATAGTAAGCCGCTAGAGCAAACCAGTGCAGCGCCAGCAGTAAAAGAGGCAAGCAATGTGAATAACTCGCAATTCAACGCACACGATGCGGTGTCGCATGCGCTGAGTGGTGAAATACGGCATGAGGAAGCCGAACTGGCAAGAGAAGTAGAGGAGTATCAAAAACGTCCGGTGCGTAAGGTATACGGAGTCAATGCCAAGGGTTATCGTTTCGCGCTTTATGTAGAGTCGTGGAGTCAAAAGGTGGAAAATATCGGTAGCCTGAATTTTCCTGAAGAAGCAAAGACACAAAAGATTTACGGCAGCTTGATTATGACCGTTTCACTGCGAGCCGATGGCAGCATAGAAAAGCTGGATATCGGGAAAAGCTCGGGTTACAAGATCCTTGATGATGCTGCACGTCGCATCGTCGAGTTGGGCGCTCCCTATGCTGCTTTCCCTCCCGATATGCGCAGTGATACCGACATACTTGAGATTACGCGCACATGGACGTTTACCCGCGAAGAAACGCTTTCAAGCAAATAAGGGTATCAAGAAAAAAAATCCGATCAGTTATTATCAGCTACTAAATTATTATGCGTTACTAAGGGACTATGAGCTATTACAAGCACCACCTATTTTTTTGTCTAAATGAGCGCGAAGACGGCGCTGCATGTTGCAGCGACCATGACGCGAGTGCAGTGTTCGACGCCACCAAGCGAAAGGTTAAAGCCATGAATCTGAATGGCAAGGGCAAGGTCAGAGTGAACCGTGCCGGATGCCTTGACCGTTGTGCGGAAGGGCCGGTGCTGGTCGTCTATCCGGAGGCTGTCTGGTACACCTATGTTGATCAGGAGGATGTGGACGAAATCATCGAATCGCACCTGAAGAACGACAAAGTGGTAGAACGGCTGAAGATCTAACTTAAAGCGGCAATCACTTTACTGCGCAATTTTGCAAGATCGACCATACGTGTCATTGAGCCTCGCTTGGCTGCTCCCCAAATGGGGTTAGGAAAGGTCTGGTCATCTGTAAACCGCGGAATCACATGCCAGTGCACATGCGGCACAACATTACCAAGGCTGGCAAGATTGATTTTTTGTGGTTGAACCACTTCCCGTACCACTCGTTCTACTGCAAATACCACAGTCATTAAACGGTTGCGCTCGGCAACGCTCAAGTCGGTCATCTCTTTCACATGCCGATGCAGGATCACCCGACAAAAACCGGGGTAAACAACATCACTTACCAATACCACGCGGCAAAAATCATCACGCCACATAACGTCTTCGTCATTACCGTCACAAAGTTCACAAGCCATTGTCGCCATGATGGTTAATTATAACTAATGGTTGAATATTCATACCGTGGTTATGGGGCGTACAGAACTGACTTCCCCAAGATATACAAAAGCCCTATGTTACTGTTTCTTATAATGAGGTCTAATTTATACTGAGCGGATCAATCAATTAAACTGACATCCAATAGAAGTTCATGAGACAAATCCCTCATTATTGCCCTTATTCTGATACAAGATTATGAGACTTATCATATAAGAAGATGAGCTTGTATAGTCAACTTCTATAAGTATATGATACTGGTTATTATCGTGTTCGGAGCATGGCATGCCCGTCAGGAAAATACCCAAAAATTACCTGGGGGTCACCGGTTCATTTTCCAGCCGCAAAAACGACCGGATGCTGGGATTTGAATCCCTCCTCGAACGCGATTACATGATCCTTCTGGAGTTTGACGAAGCGGTCGAAACCTTCGAAGAACAGCCCGTCAAAATCCCCTTCAAAAAAGGCGTCAAGCCTTACGTACCGGATATCCTCATCAATTACGCTTCCGATGCAAAGGCCCGCCAACCCGTTCTGGCCGAGATCAAACATACCTCGGATCTGCAAAAACACAAGGATAAGTATGCTCCCAAGTTCAAGGTAGCAAAAGCCTATGCGAATAATCGCGAGTGGAAATTTCGCATAGTCACAGAAGAAGAAATCCGTCCTCTCCGCCTGAAGAACCTCAAGTTTCTGCGCGAATACCTACACGTCGAGCCGGAACAGAGAGACATCGATCGCGTTATTGCCGCGCTGCAAGATGAAGATGAGCCAATCCCGGTGGATGGACTGCTGGACAAGCTGTGCCAAAACGATATGGAACGCCTGCTTCTCACCCCTAGTCAATGCATAGCCTTTCTGGATATCCTCCGCAGAAAGATTGATTAATTTACGAATTTGATCAGGAGCCATCTGTTTGCGAGGTCTTCTACGTTTTTGTTTTACCAATTTCAATTCAGGGGGGGCATTATTTATATCCTTTTTATTGAATTTGCTTGATTTGTAGAAGCTCTTAACGATTCCGTCTGCCATGAATATCTGAAGTTCATTGTGAGAAGCTTTACGTCCTAACTTTGCCTGCAGGACTTTTCTGGCATTGTTTATTTCTTCCTTAGAGTTGAGGTATGTTTTGGATCTCAGATGTTCTCCAGCGGTCACCGCAGCCCAATAAGGCATACTATCGACCACGGATTTTGTGAGGCACTCGATTTTTCTCTTGGTTGTTAATTCAAAGAACCGGTTCGGCCAGTCACGCATCATGATCGAGCCCAAGCATAGAAGCATTGCAATATCGTAAGTGGGTAATTCCTCAATAGCATTTACCGTAAAAGACAAATCCCGATTACTGATTTTGAAGTCATCAGGTAGTTCAGACCGATATTGAGTCGATGCCCATTTGGCCAGTTCCGGATCAGTAAGCGAGTACATCAGGCTGTGAAGAACATTGAAGTAGGACAGGGCATGCACGCGCCCATATCCTGAAATATCGAATGAGCCGATTAGCAATCCCTCGTTCAGCTTTGACTGTACCCCAAGCGCACTGGCAATAAGCTCAGGAGATGCTTCCGGCAATTTGGCATCTCTTACTGAATCGACCCGTCTGCACTAGACAGTTTCAAGCCTCGTGAAATACTGCTTCTCGAACTCTACCGGAGAAAGCCGATTGCTGTAACCATGTCGGCGCCTCGGGTTGTA
>CAILHX010000027.1 GCA_903834185.1 uncultured Methylophilaceae bacterium | reverse complement strand
CACGGAATGTATGTTCCAAACACAAAGGGATGGCTCACAGCAGTTCGAGATGACAAAGAAGGGAGTATAATTGTCTTATGCGACGGGTACAATCGAGAGGAGGGCATAACGATCAAGAACGGAACAGCAATGCCACTATCATTCCACCGTGAGGGAGTAGCTCAGCGTGAGTCGTGGCCCGACCCTGAGCAACAACCGTAGCACTGACAGAAGCACCTTTTACCACTGGCGCGCCTATGGTCACATCGTCGCCGTCGGCCAGCATCAGCACCTGGTCGATAATGACCTTGCTGCCTACCTCGCCTTCCAGCTTTTCAACCTTTAATTTTTCGCCGGCAACAACGCGATATTGCTTGCCTCCGGTTTTGATGACTGCATACATGATTAAGCCCTGTTGCTATGTTTTATTGAGCAAAGCATGGTTAATCAGCTATCGCATTAACCATCTAAAATGAACCGCGCATTATACGTAGAGGACGCGCACCGGTCAACAGATTTACAGAACGCTGGAAGAAACTTCCCTGTGATAGAATTCCTCACGTCTTATATTTTACCTCAAGCCCGTGCTTTCTGACTCCATACCATCCTGCATCGCCGAAGAAATGCCTCTGGTAGATGCCGAGATCCAGCGCCATCTCCAATCAGAAGTGACTTTGGTACATCAAGTCGCGGAATATATCGTCAACAGCGGCGGCAAGCGTTTGCGTCCAGCACTGGTATTGTTGTCGGCTGGCATGTTCGGCGACATCAAACCGCAACACCATACGCTGGCGGCTGTGATCGAGTTCATACACACTGCCACCCTGCTGCATGACGATGTAGTGGATAGCTCCAGCCTGCGACGTGGCCGTGCTACCGCCAATCAACTTTTCGGCAACGCAGCCAGCGTCTTGGTAGGCGACTTCATCTATTCACGCGCGTTTCAAATGATGGTAGGCATAAAAAATATGACCGTGATGCAGATTCTGGCAGATGCCACAAATATCATCGCCGAGGGCGAGGTGCTGCAATTACTGAACTGCCATGATGCCGACGTGACGGAAGACGCTTATCTGAAGGTCATCCATTTCAAGACTGCGCAATTGTTTGAAGCAGCCACGCGGCTGGGAGCACTGCTCAATGGCGCATCTGCAAATGATCAAGCCATCATGAGCACCTATGGCATGCACCTGGGCACAGCGTTCCAACTGATTGATGACGTGCTGGATTTTTCCGGTGACGCTGCCGAGATAGGCAAAAATGTGGGGGATGATCTTGCCGAAGGCAAACCTACTCTGCCCTTGCTATACGCGATGCGTCACGGCACTCCGCATCAGGCAAGCCTGATTCGGAATGCGATCGAACATGGAGGACTTGAACAGATGCCGGAAGTGATTGCAACAGTGAAGAGTTGCGGCGCGCTGGATTATGTAAAGACTCTGGCGCAGCGTGAAGCGGAGTCTGCCTGCGCGGCGATTGCGCAACTGCCCGATTCAAAATACCGTAGCGCCTTGCTAGAATTAGCAATGTTTGCGGTGACCAGAAGTCATTAAGGGGGGGGGGTAGCTAAGTCTGGTATAGCGCTACGTTCGGGACGTAGAGGCCAGAGGTTCGAATCCTCTCACCCCGACCAGCCGATACGTAAATTCATTGAAATACCATCAAGCGATGTAGGAAATAAGGGTCGCACTAAAGGCTTTGGGATAAACGGTCACTGGCATGTCGCCGATCCCCATTGATTTCGCTGCATCCAGGATAGCGTTATCCATCACGTTGATGTCGCTCTGATGCGTATCCGGATTCAAATGTTTTTGCCTGGCGTTCTGAATTTCAACCGTGATAAATGATCTTACCTGGGATGAGAGCTGCACCGCCGTATTGAGGAATGCCTCATCTTCTGTACTCAGCACGTGCGTATTTTCAGTTGCGGTTGCCGCACTACTATTGCTCGACGCAGCCGCAGTCGTATTATCTCCGTTGGCAGTAGCTTGAGTGTCAATCTCTGCACTGGCACCAGCGTAATCCTTCACTGTCGCCGCGATCTCCTTGGCAATGCCAGCGGCGGCTTCAATATTCATTTTACTGCCTTTGCCGCCATCCGCAGACGAAAGCAGCATCAGTGCTCGTAGCCGTTCCGCCAGCATTTTCAGCCGCTCTGCCGCCAACGCCTTGCGCTTGGCGGCCGCATCACTTGCCGCCTGTTTCAAACCATCCGTAATGCTTTTGCCTTGCAACCACCAAGGTTTAGCGCTGTTATTGGAAGACGGGCCGATGAAGTCGAAGATGCTTGAGATCAGCATACAAATCGCTCCCGATAGAGATAATTACAAACTTTCATAGCTTGTTATCGGCATGAAAAGTAAAAGCTTGAGGCGCTGTAAAACTTTGAGAAGTTTATCAAAATGAAGCGAATCCCTCATCCCTTGATGAGAGAGGGGGGGGGCCACCTGTAGCAGATTTCTAAAGCGGAATTACTGGAAAAACTCCGTCACTTTCTGCATCCATGACTTGGCTCTGGGGCTATGCTTGGAAGCATCCTGCAGATTGATGGCTTCCAGCTCCTGCAGTAATTCCTTTTGCTTGCCGTTAAGCTTCACCGGCGTCTCTACCACCACGTGGCAGATCAGGTCGCCATGCTCATTACTGCGTAGCGCCTTAATCCCTTTGCCGCGCAATCTGAATGCCGCACCGGTTTGGGTTTCGGCAGGTATTTTCATTTTGGCGTGACCATCCAAAGTAGGAAGTTCGATCTCGCCACCGAGTGCCGCCGTGGTAAAGCTGATAGGCATCTCGCAATGCAGGTCGCCACCGCTACGTTCGAATATGGTGTGTTTCTTCAGATGCACAACTACATACAAATCTCCTGGAGGGCCTCCGTTTACACCAGCCTCACCTTCCCCGGAAAGCCTTATACGATCACCTTCATCTACGCCCGCCGGTATCTTGACCGCCAGCGTCTTCTGCTCTTTGATACGACCATCCCCATGACAGGTCCCGCAAGGAGAGGTCACCATCTTGCCGCTTCCGTGACACTTGGGGCAGGTTTGCTGGATAGAGAAGAAGCCTTGCTGCATGCGCACCTGTCCATGACCGCCGCAAGTAGCGCAAGTGACAGGCTGTGTGCCGGGCTTGGCCCCCGAGCCATGACAGGTTTCACATTCAGCCATCACCGGTATACGTATCTTGCTTTCCGTACCACGTGCCGCATCCTCCAGCGACACTTCCATGTTATAGCGCAGATCTGCCCCACGATAAACATTAGAACGTTGCTGCCTGCTGCCACCGCCGAAAATGTCGCCAAAAATATCGCCGAACGCATCGGCAAAACCACCCGCACCGGCACCTCCGAATCCGCCTGCACCCGCTTGCGGATCAACGCCAGCGTGACCGTACTGGTCATAAGCCGCCCGCTTTTGCGGGTCGGACAGAATCTCGTAGGCTTCCTTCGCTTCCTTGAAATGCCCTTCAGCATTCGGATTGTCAGGATTTCGGTCAGGATGATGCTTCATCGCCAGTTTGCGATAAGCTTTTTTGATATCTTCGTCAGAGGCATCACGATTGACCCCCAACACCTCGTAAAAATCTTTTTTAGCCATTATGTAAATACAGTCGTTAGTGAATAGACGCTAGTCGCCAGTTAAACCCCTATTGTGGTTTAACTAGCGACTACTAGC
Source organism: uncultured Methylophilaceae bacterium (assembly GCA_903834185.1). Classification (GTDB taxonomy): domain Bacteria; phylum Pseudomonadota; class Gammaproteobacteria; order Burkholderiales; family Methylophilaceae; genus CAILHX01. The sequence goes on along the minus strand of CAILHX010000027.1, from coordinate 10,870 downwards.
GAGCGACTTCCAGCTATTTTTTTTCGTCTTTAACTTCTTCAAACTCCGCATCTACCACTTCGGCATCCACAGTCTTTTCGCCTTCCGGACTTGGCTGCGCTGATGCTGCAGCCTGCTGTGCCTGCTGTTCGGCATATACCTTCTCGCCCAACTTTTGCGCCGCTTCTGTCAGCGCCGTGGTCTTGGCTTCAATGGCATCCTTGTCATCGCCTTTCAATGCTTCTTCAACGTCCTTGAGCGCATTCTCGATCGCCTCTTTCTCTGCTGCCTCGAGCTTGTCGCCATGTTCGGTCAGCGATTTTTTCACACTATGTACCATGCCGTCTGCGGTATTGCGCGCGTTGACCAGGTCCAGCGTCTTGCGGTCTTCATCGGCATGGGCCGCGGCATCTTCTTCCATACGGCGAATCTCATCTTCACTCAGGCCGGAGCTGGCCTTGATGGTGATGTTGCTTTCCTTGCCAGTCGCTTTGTCTTTGGCAGAAACGTGCAGAATACCATTGGCATCGATGTTGAATGCCACTTCAATCTGCGGCATACCGCGTGGCGCCGGCGGAATATCGGATAGATTGAATTGCCCCAGACTCTTGTTGCCTGACGCCACATCACGTTCACCCTGCAACACATGGATAGTCACAGCAGACTGGTTGTCGTCGGCAGTTGAGAACACTTGCGATGCTTTGGTTGGAATCGTGGTGTTCTTCTTGATGAGCTTGGTCATCACGCCACCCATGGTCTCAATACCCAGCGACAACGGCGTCACATCCAGCAACAGCACATCCTTGACGTCACCTTGCAGCACGCCACCCTGGATACAAGCGCCAACAGCCACAGCTTCGTCCGGGTTCACGTCTTTGCGCGGCTCTTTGCCGAAGAATTCCTGTACCTTTTCCTGCACCTTGGGCATACGGGTTTGACCGCCGACCAGAATCACGTCCTGAATGTCGGAGAGCTTCACCCCTGCATCCTTCAATGCGATCTCGCATGGCTTGATGGTGCGGGCAATCAAGTCTTCAACCAGCGACTCGAATTTGGCACGGGTGATCTTGACCACCAGATGCTTGGGGCCAGTGGCGTCAGCCGTGATGTAAGGCAGGTTGACATCGGTCTGGGTGCTTGAAGACAACTCGATCTTGGCTTTTTCCGCGGCTTCTTTCAGACGCTGCTTGGCCAGCAGGTCATTGCGCAGATCCAGACCATTGTTGTCTTTCTTGAATTCGTCTGCCAGAAAATCAATCAGGCGATTGTCGAAGTCTTCACCGCCGAGGAAAGTATCACCATTGGTGGAAAGCACTTCAAACTGATGCTCGCCGTCAACTTCGGCGATTTCAATGATAGAGATATCGAATGTACCACCACCCAGGTCGTAAACCGCGATCTTGCGGTCACCTTCCTGCTTGTCCATACCGAAAGCCAACGCAGCAGCGGTCGGCTCATTGATGATACGTTTTACATCCAGACCGGCGATACGTCCCGCATCCTTGGTCGCCTGACGTTGGCTATCATTGAAGTAGGCGGGCACGGTAATCACGGCTTCACTCACCTCTTCGCCCAGATAGTCTTCTGCGGTCTTTTTCATTTTGCGTAGCACTTCTGCGGAAATCTGCGGAGGGGCCATCTTCTGACCGCGCACTTCCACCCAGGCATCGCCATTGTCGGCTTTGGTGATGCTGTAAGGCATCAGCTTGATGTCTTTTTGTACTTCCTTTTCTTCAAAGCGACGCCCGATCAGGCGTTTCACCGCAAATAATGTGTTTTTAGGATTGGTCACCGCCTGACGTTTTGCTGCAGCACCTGCCAGAATTTCGCCGTCATCGGCATAAGCCACGATAGACGGGGTAGTACGTGCGCCCTCTGCATTCTCGATCACACGCGGCTTGCCACCTTCCATCACTGCGACGCAGGAGTTGGTGGTGCCCAAATCAATACCAATAATCTTTCCCATAATGTTATTCCTTTTAAATTAATCTTTATCTAGATTTAGAATCTCTAGTCTCAAACTGATGGTCGTTAAATGGGGATGGTGTAGCCATTTTCAACCCCCCTTATTCAAACCTAGGCTTTGGAAACGACCACCAATGCAGGCCGTAACACGCGCTCGTTCAGGGTGTAGCCCTTTTGCAAAACATTGATAACGGTGTTGGGTTCGGCATCAGGTGACTCTATGCTGCTGATCGCCTGATGCTTGTGTGGATCGAATTTCTCACCTACGGGATTGATCTCTTTCACATTGAATTTCTCCAGTACGCTGACGAACTGCTTGAGCGTCAGCTCCATGCCGCTTTTAAAGCTGTCTACAGTGGCATTTTCTACTGTCAGCGCAGCTTCCAGACTATCCTTGACTGCCAGCAATTCACCGGAAAATTTTTCTAATGCGAACTTGCGTGCCTTATCTATGTCTTCCTGCGCGCGACGGCGTATATTCTCGCCCTCCGCTTTGGCGTACATCCAAGCATCGTAATGCTCCTGAGCCTTGAGTTCTGCAGCCTTGAGCAATTCTTCCGTGCTGGGCATGATTTCGATAGATTCTTCTGAAGTCGTTTGATTTTGTTCGGGAGTTTGTTGCATAAAAACCTCGTTATTTTTTCAACAACCCTCTATATTGAGGTGGTAAAAAGAATTTCAAGAGCTTATTTATCGCTTCATGCAAAATTGTTTTTAGCAGCGCTTAGCGCTATTATCTCTGCATTGGTTCTGAGCTAACTACACTGTGATTGATACCGTGCCTAACCCTACTATGCTTAATCTGGATAAACTCTCTTCCACAAAAACGACACAAGATCCTTTTAAGTTCATTGTCGTGGAAAACTTTGTTACCCCACAAGCGCAAACCGCTATCAGCAAAGATTTCCCGCATATTGACAAGGCAGGCAGCTTCCCGCTGGATACCCTGACATACGGCGCGACCTTTGCTGAACTTCTTGCAGAACTGGAAGCTGAACCCTTCCGCAAGGCCATCGAGAAATCCTTTGATGTGGATCTCACCGGCCGGCCCACAATGATCACCGTGCGCGGGCATACCGACAAGACCGATGGCCGTATTCACACAGACAGCCTGACCAAAATCATCACCGTGCTGGTCTATTTGAATGATAGCTGGGAGGAAACCGGGGGGCGGCTCAGGCTGCTACGTTCCGGCACCGATCTTGAAGACTATATTGATGAAGTGGCGCCAAAATTCGGGACATTGCTTGCATTCAAACGCAGTGACAATTCCTGGCATGGGCATAAAAAGTTCATCGGGCCTCGTCGTACTATTCAGCTCAACTGGGTACTAGACGAAGGCGTGAAAAAACGCGAACAGAAACGTCATTGGTATTCGGCTTTCTTCAAAAAGCTATTTGGCATGTATGGCGGGTAAAAAAGTCGGTTGGGTATTGTCTAACGGCATTATCGGTATGGATAACCAGTCAATGGGGCTGGCAGCCGCTTTAGGACTGAATGTGACCAAAAAGCATCTGATCGCTACCACCCCCTGGCGCTATCTGCCCCCTCAGCTCTGGATCAATCCATTACGTTTCCTTGGAAAGGGAAGCGACCCGCTCACGCCTCCATGGCCTGATGTAGTCATCAGCACTGGCCGGTTGACGGTAGCGCCGGCGCTAGCCATCAAACGCGCCAGCGGTGGCAAGGTGTTCAATATACGCATCCAGAGCGCCTACACTGCATACGATGAGTTCGATGTCATCGTGACTCCACAGCACGATCAATTTGTACATCCGAACGGCATACAAACGATCACCAGCATGCATCATCTGACGCACCAGCGTATCGCAGAGGAGGGTGAGAAATTCGCCGCGTGCTTCGCTCACTTGCCTCGCCCGCTGGTTGGAGTGACTGTAGGTGGAAGCAATGCATGCTACAAGATCACACCGGAAGTTGGTCGCCAGATAGGCGAACAACTCGCCGGAATGTCTGCCGAAACCGGCGCCGGAATACTGCTGACTCCTTCACGCAGAACCGGAGCCGGGGTGGAAGCAGCGCTGCGTCAGGCACTTGCCGACACACCTTGTTATATTTGGGACGGTAAAGGAGAAAACCCTTATCTGGCTTTGCTAGCATTGTCAGATTTTCTGGTGACCACAGCAGATTCAGTCAATATGGTGTCTGAAGCCTGTTTTACCGGCAAACCGGTTTACGTGGTTGAACTGCCCGGCGGCTCGAAGAAGTTTTTGCGATTTCACGAAAGCTTGCGCAAAGGCGGTTATACGCGGCCTTTCACCGGAAAACTGGAGCACTGGACCTATCCACCACTGGACGAAGTAAGCAGGGTGACGCGTGAGATATTGCAGCGCATGGACTCAGTTTGACATCCGTCAGTGATTAACGGCCAAATATACGGGTAAAATCCTTTTCCACTAAAACTCATCTCGACAGACCAATCATTAATTAGCATGCCAATTAAAATAGAAACATTTAACAATGCCAAAGGTGGCAACAGCTTTTTCAAAGCACTAGGGCACCCGCTGATAGTTGACAAGGCGCGCGCATTGATGGAGAAACTTTCGCAGGAAAGCCTGGTGGTCTATGATCCGCTGGGCATGCTGCAAGGTTTTTCAGAATTCCATGATCTGAACCGACTCAATATTCTGGGGATCTATGTCCAGCGGCTGGAAGATCTGGGAAAAACCTTGCTGGATCAGACCACTCAACCCGTCACGGCACTCACACAAACCCTGGCGCATACTTTGTTTATAGCGGCTTTTGATGCACAACGCATCATGCCGCAAATTCAGCACCTGATCCCAGAACATATGCGTGTCCTCAGCCTGGACGAGATGCGTTTACCGGATGAGATGCTCACCAATCGCAGGCGCTATCTGGATCCGCTGAATTTTGCGACCAACTTTGCATGGTTGCGTGATGCAGACGGTAAGCACACGCGACTGGTAACCGTTGATTACTGGTCTGGCTGGGGCGCTGCGAAACCCCCTTCAGCCTGGTTTTGTCTGTTCGATCAAGCAGGTCGCGCACTTGCGCAGTGGACCCATGAGATTCCCGCCAGAGGTGCCAGTCTGATCGTAGATAGTGCCGAGGTGCGCAGCCGTTTTGGCTTGGCTGAGTTTACCGGATCATTATTCATGCATGTGATCGGTGTCGCCGGACATGACGTGATCAAATATGCCCTGGATACCTATGGCGATACGGCCAATGAACTTTCCTGCACGCACGATGCCAATGCCTGGCCATCCGACCTGTTTGCCGGACTGCCCGCCCCCAGGAAAGATGAGACAGTGGTGATGTGGATACAGAACAGCCATCCGGTGACCATACCCAGCGGTGGCGTGGGCATCAACCTGATGGGCTCGGACCATATCGTCTGGCTGGACGTGGAGATCGCGCCGTTTGCCAGCTACGCGCTGAATGTGGCCGAATGGTTGCCGGAAGCTCGCTGGCCGCAGCAAATCGAGATTCAGGCCGGGCGATATTTCGTGCGCCCGCGTTATGAAATCTATGTCAAAAACGGCCGTAACCGTCTGGCGCATGTCAATGTGGAACGCAATGACCTCAGCGCCGATGCAGAGATTCCCAAGCTAAGCACGCAATTCGGTAAAGGCTTTGTGCTACCCGCACCGATACTACCTGTGGCGCAATGGGAAAGCTTGTTGCAGCCCACACCGATGTCCACGGCTCAAAGTAACATGCCGATCGCGGTGCTGATCTATGATGCCAGCGGTGAAGAGGTCGCGCGCCATGGATTCGGCTGCCTGCCTCGCAGTGCCGAGATTGAATTCGATGTTGGCGACTTTTTGCATACGCAAAATAAAAAACTCGCTAGCGGTTACGGCCATATAGAACTTGTTTACGATTTTTCGCAGGGCGGTGAAGCGGATGGATGGCTGCACAGCCTGTTCCGCTATACCCAAAAGGCCAGCGGACATATCGCTGAAACCAGTTTCGGCGCACACATCTTCAATACAGTACTGACCTACAAGAACGAACCGCAGTCTTACGCAGGTAATCCGCCCGGATTAAGTACGCGCCTGTTTTTGCGCCTGGCAGACTCACCGCTGGACACCTTCTGCCATCTGATTTATGCGGCTTCCACCCCATGGCATAAATCCTCCACTACCACGCTGACATTGTATGACGCCATGGGTCAGGAAGTTGCGGCACAGCACGTGCAGATCCCCTGCAGTGGTTCGCTGCTGTGGCGCTACTCCGAAACATTTGATGCTGCGCAACGTCAACGTGCCGGTGACGGGGGTTACGTCATCATTCGCGACCTGACATGCCGCCTGTTCGGTTATCACGGCATGATCAACGCCGACAACGCTTTCTGCATGGATCATATGTTTGGCTTCTGAACGCAAACTGACCATATTGCAAATATTGCCTGCGCTCAATGCGGGCGGCGTTGAACGCGGCACACTGGAAATAGGTAAGTATCTGGTGGAAAAAGGCCATCGCTCGCTGGTCATGTCCGCAGGCGGACGTATGCAGGAACAACTGCTTGCTGAAGGCTCTGAGCATTTTACCTGGCCCATAGGCAGGAAAAATCCGTGGACATTACGTCTGATATGGCTATTGCGCCGCTTTCTCATCACCCAAAAAGTAGACGTATTGCATCTGCGTTCACGCATGCCCGCTTGGGTAGGCTATCTGGCATGGAAAGGCATGAACCCGGTGCACAGACCGCGGCTGGTGACTACCGTGCATGGGCCTTATACCGTCAATGCCTACAGCGCGGTGATGACCAAAGGCGAGCGTGTCATCGCCATTTCGGAATTCATACGCAGCTACATTCTGCGCAACTACCCCGCTGTTTCTGCGAGCGACATCCGTTTGATACACCGCGGTGTGGATAGCGCACAATTCCCTTACGGATATCAGCCTGCCAGTGCGTGGCTGAACTCATGGCAACAACAATACCCGCAACTCACAGGTCGCCAGATACTCACGCTACCTGCACGCCTGACCCGCTGGAAAGGGCAGGAAGATTTCGTGCGGCTGGTGGCAAAGTTGAAACAGCGCGGTATCGCCGTACATGGTTTGCTGGTAGGTGAGGCTCATCCGCGCAAGCAGAAATTCCTGCTGGAATTACGTCAATTAGTGACGGCGTTGGGCATAGAAACCGATATCACTTTCGTCGGACACCGTAGCGACCTGCGCGAGATCATGGCGGTGTCGGATATCGTTTATTCATTATCATTGGAACCTGAAGCATTCGGGCGTACGACACTGGAAGCCCTGAGTCTGGGGCGGCCAGTGATCGCTTACAACCACGGTGGAGCTGGCGAACAGCTTGCTGCCATTTTCCCGCAGGGATGTGTGCCTGTAGCTGATCTGAATGCGCTGGAAACTGCCACCTGTGCCTTTTTACGACATGCGCCTCATGTACCGCCGCAACACGACTTCAGTCTGGAGGCCATGAAACAAAAAACGCTGGCTGTTTATACCGAACTGTTCGATATGAGCGAAACCACCTCCAAATGAGCGATTCCGGCACACGGCGGATACTCGTTATTCAGGCGCTGCCCGGCATCGGCGACATGGTCTGGCATGTACCGTTCATCAGAGCCATATGCCAATTCGAGCAGGTCAGATGCGTGGATATCCTGGCAGAAAAACGTTCCATGACAGACCAGATCTTTGCGACCGAGGGATTGGTCTCTGAAGCAATTTGGCTGGATGATTTTCTGCATGGCAAAAAGCGCTTGCGCTCGATTCTGCGTTTGGCAAAATATTTGCGCTCCAAACATTACCAGCGCGTATGGATATTGCATTACAGCTTTAGCTGGGCTTTGGCAGCGTTGCTGGCAGGCATTCCCAGCCGGTTTGGCTATGGCCTTGGCGCACAACGCCTGCTGTTAAGTGGAGGGAATTATTTAAGCAAAAACGATGCTGCCCTGCATCCCATCGATAAGGCAGTTAAATTATTGGCGTTGAATGGTCTGGATGTCGGCGATATCGCGCCTAGCATCCCGGTTTCCGCCGATAACAAAGCCTCTATTGAACATCGATTCAAGGCTATGCCCAGACCATGGTTTACCTTCGGAATCGGCGCGACAGATCATGGGCGGCAATGGGGGGTGCGCAATTTTACGGACCTGGCCAAGGTCATAAGCAATCACTACGGAGGTAGTATTTTCCTGCTGGGCGGTAGAGCGGAAGTGGATATGGCCGAACAGATCAAAAACAGCATGGATTCCGAACATTCTGCGACCGTGGTTACCATCATCGCCTACCCTATCGGCGAGTTGTGCGCCCTGCTCAATATGAGCGATTATTTCGTCGGTAATGATTCCGGCATGCTCAACCTGTCAGCAGCTGTTGGCACTCCGTCCATAGGCTTGCTGGGCATGGTCTACCGCAGCATAGACAATCATCGTATTGCCGATGATAAACGTAACATCTACGCCGTATTCCCCAATGACCAACGCCATCAGCAAGAACGCGAATTCAATGTGTCTTATATGCACCAGATATCCGTAGCCTCAGTCGGCTTGAAATTGCAGCAGCTATTCGAAAAGCACTCTGCTGAAGTCAGGCAGGATCGTGCTGCATCAGCAACCTGAACGTTATGACGAAAAACATGCCGACTGCTATAATTGATTACCAATTGAACACTGGTAAAGCCAGTTTCCATGGTGAGCATATTTATGCTGATTCCTGAAAGCGTATCGCAGTCAATTAAGTGAGCACCATGATCAATTCTCCAGCAAAAACTCCGCTTACCTGGACCGTATTCCGCCGTCTGGTTGCCGCCTGGTTTCGAGACCCTACCCAATTTTCCAGAGAGATGGCCAAATTCACCTGCCCCATGTGCGGTTACCGCGGGGTATTCATCAGCGTAGGACGTCCCACCAGATGGGATGCACGCTGCACGCAATGCGGTTGCAGAGAAAGGCACCGCCTGACCTGGCTATGGTTGCATGAAAACGGTGTCAATAAATTCGCCGGCAAGCGAATTCTGCATTTTGCGCCCGAGAAGGTATGGATGCGCAAGATGAAAGGCAATCCGCAGTATGAGACAGCGGATCTTTATCAAAAGAACGTTACCCACAGTATAGACATCACTCACATCTCGATTCCGGATCACAGTTTTGATGTGGTGATGTGTCATCACGTACTTGAGCATATTGACGATGACAATGCAGCCATGCGCGAGCTATTTCGCGTTCTGAAACCGGAAGGCACCGCTGTTCTCAGCGTTCCAATCAATACGTCCAGACAAACGACACACGAAGATCTGACTATCACTGATCCTGCCTTGCGAAGAAAACACTTCGGCGGTACTGACCACAAACGTTACTACGGTCTGGATTTCATAGACAAACTGCGTGCCGTTGGTTTCCAGGTTGAAACATTCCGCCTCACGCCAGAATTGGAAGCCGAATACGGTTTGCAACGCGATGAGTGGATCTATATTGCCCGTAAACCATCCTGATGCAGACATGGTGGTAAGTGCATTCAGCTTTGTGCCTTATCCATCGCATTACGAGGAGTTTTGTTGACTAAAGTATTGGTAGTTGGAAGCTGGGGGCGTCTTGTTCACTGGACAGAAAGCACCGTCGAAGCATTTAAGCAGGCTGGATGCGATGTAGACTATTTTGCCACCAATGGTAGAAACAGCGCTGACGCCTTGTATATGAAATTGCGGCGCAAACTTTCCGGCGACGATCAGGCGTATGTGGCGGAAGGATTACGCCGGAAAATAAAAAAAACGCAGCCTGACTTGATCGTATTCGTACTGGGTGCATGGCTCTCAGAGTTGCCATTTCAAGCGGCAATAGAGGCCAGCCCACAATCCGTCAAAGTTGCCTGGGTGGGCGACCTGTTTGATGAAGTGCAGTGCGTCTTTGCCAAGCACATGGACTGGATATTCTGTACCGATACTTATTTTATCGAGTTACTAGGCGCATATGACCATTCGGCGCCAACCAGCTATCTGCCACTGGCGATGGATCCGCAGCGCTTTTTTCCGACTGATATCCCGCGCAGTAATAAAGTCGTTTATGTGGCCAGAAACTCACCTAGCCGTGCCGAACTGATCAGCAAAATCCAATTGCCATTGATGCTATACGGAAAGCAATGGCGCAAGTCCATGGCGAAATTCAATAACAGCCCTCACGAGATATCTCTGCATCATCTGCCAATCAGCCAACTGCCTCAGGTATACGCGTCTTGCCGCGCGGTACTGAATATCAAAAATGAGATACGTGTTGCCCGAGGAATCAATATGCGCAGTTTTGAGCCTTATGGCTGCATGACACCCGTGCTCAATGACGACGTAGCGGATCTGGGATTATGCTTTGAGCTCGGGAGCGAGATTCTGGTTTACCAGAATCTGGAACAGCTACATGAATGGCATGCAAAACTGACATCTGATGCACCGTTTGCGCAAAAAATCGGATTGGCTGGTCATAAGCGCGTCATCGCACATCACACATATGTGCACCGTGCTCAGGCGATACTAAAACAAGTCGGATTGAAATGATGGCTGCACAGGAAAATCAATACCTAAAAGCTGCCGGATTTGTGCGAACGCATATTCCGGTGTAATCGCCTTCATACAACGATGGTGTGAGCACGGCTGTTTACAATAGCAATTCAGACAGGGTACATCGGCGATATCCACCTGGATTGCGATGATACGGCTACCCACTGGTTTGTTGCGACGTGGGTCGGTAGGCCCAAAGATCACCAGCATAGGCGTTGTGGTAGAGGCTGCAAGATGGGCAATCCCGGTATCGTTGGCAATAATGCAGAGTGCTGACTCTACAATGACGGGAATATCCAGGATCTGCGTTTTCCCGCACAGATTGATCGCATAAGCTTTGCATTTTTCAGCGATCTGCTGGCACTCATCTTTCTCGTCCGGTCCTCCCAGGATCACGATCTTTTCAATCCCCGTTGCGTGCAGTTT
>CAILHX010000026.1 GCA_903834185.1 uncultured Methylophilaceae bacterium | reverse complement strand
TGGTGCGGCGAAGAGGACTCGAACCTCCACAGAGTTGCCCCCGACAGGACCTAAACCTGTTGTGTCTACCAATTTCACCATCGCCGCAAGTTGGAGCAGGGCGCTATTGTAACCGAGACCGGGGTTTCGCGGCTAGCCTGAGTCCCACCGGGCTTTCCTCAGGCGGGTGATTGACAAGAGGCCTGCATCCGCCGCATCATGCGCCCCATCAATAGGAGAAAAAATGCAACACACGGATCAAACTCAAGAGATCGCCATGCTGCGTGCAGAGGTGGAGATGCTGATGATAGAACGTCAGTCGCTGTTACAGGTGGCAGGCGCTGCGGCAGGTTTTATTGCCGAGATCAGCAGTGTCGACGTGCCTGCGGGTGCGATCGAAGCGGCTGAATTACTGGCTGAGAGCGTCAACGCCCTGCCGGAAGAGACTTTGCAGGATTCGCTGACTGCAGTAGAAGCGCACATCATCAATTAAGATACTTGTCCAACTGGGCATGGATATCGCGTTCCACCTTCGCCCGCAACGGGCGTAGCATAAAAGACAGCTCTACCCTTACTTCAACCTTGCTGTCATCGACCACGATGCTGCCTTTGGCACCGGCGTGGGTCAGTTGCAGCACGTCACCCTGCCAATGGCTATCAACCTTCAGCTCATGCTTGAGCCGCGCTGCGATGTGTTCGGCGCTTTTTCTGGCATCGGCTTTTCCCAGCGTATGCGCACGTTCTATATGAATGCTTGCCATATCCCATTCTACGACGTTTGCCCGCCCCACACCTAACAGGTACTATGCTGCCAATCTAACTTTCAGGTACGTTTTTCCGGGTATTTTCTGTTGAGAGTCGTCGCATCCAGATTTTCATGTCTTTTGGCGTCATGCCTGCTGGCTTCCTGTGCCATGCAAAACTATCAGGCCAAGCCATTGCAGCCTGAGGCAAGCGCACAAGCCTTCGTCGCCCGGACGCCTGCCGATGCAGGATTGAGCGACGTGCAGCTGTGGGATTTGCCAGCGTTGACCCGGGCGGCGCTGCGTCTGCACCCGGATCTGCAAGTGGCACGCGCCCAATGGCAAGCGGCCAAGGCTGAAGAAAAGACTGCGGCGCAATCTCCGATTCCTTCTTTATCTGCAAGCGCAGAGCATCACACCCGTACCGATGGCGGTATCTCGCCATGGACATTGTCACTGGGCATAGGCATCCCCATCGAAACCCACGGCAAGCGTGAGGCGCGCATAGAGCAGGCCGCAGCATTGAGCGATGCGGCAAGGCTGGATATCGCCAATACCGCCTGGCAAATACGCAGCCGTGTACGCAGCAGGCTGCTGGACTACTATGCAGCGAAACAGCGCTTGCAAATGCTGCAACAGCAGCAGCAATCGCGCGCCGGGATCGTTGAATTGTTACAGGCCAGACTGGACGCCGGTCTCGCCAGCGCCGTGGAAATGGCTGACGCGCGTTTGCAACTGCGCAAGCTGGAAGCAGAATTGGATGCAGAAAAAGGCCGATTGAATGAAAGCCGCGCCGCACTGGCTGCCGCCATCGCTTTGCCGGAGAGCGCGCTGGACGATACACGCCTGGGCTACGCCGGCTTTGAGCAGGAGCTCACGCCGTTACCTGCTGCCGAAGTGCAACGTCTCGCCCTGCAGAACCGGCTCGATATCCGCCGCGGATTACTTGCATACGCCGCCACCGAAGCCGCACTCAAGCTGGAGATCGCCAGACAGTACCCCGACATCAACCTCGACCCGACTTTCAGCTGGGATCAGGGCGATAATCGCTGGGGGCTGGGGTTGAGTCAATTGCTTACCTTGTTGCGCGGTAACGATGCCGCCATCGCCAGCGCCGAAGCGGCACGCGAACTGGAAGCCAGGCGCTTCGATGCATTACAGATCAGCATCATCAGCGAGCAGGAACAGGCCAGCGCGGCGTGGGTTGCGGCCTTGAATGTTTTGCAACATGACCATAAGCTGTTGCAGGATCAGCAGAGCCGCTTTGCTCAAACCCAAAGCCAGTTTGATGCCGGGCAGCTGGACAGGCTGGACCTGACACTTGCACGGCTGGAGCTGCACACTGCCGAAGCTGCGGTGCTGGAGAGCAATATCAAGGTACAGCAGTCACTGGGCAGGCTGGAAGATACGGTACAGCAGCCGCTAGATGGCAGTGTCGACAGTCATGGCAGTGCAAAAGACATTATTCAGGAGCAGAAATGAACAAGAAAGCGCTGGCTATCATCATCCTGCAAGCCCTGGTCATCGTGACTCTGGCCTGGGCACTGGTGTTCTACGGCAAGGATGAATACGAAGTCGCGCAGAGCGCGGACGACAAGGAGATCAGCAGCCCGACGCGTGTCTCGGAAGAGCACGGTGCCACGGTAGTGACCCTGTCCGAGCCCGCGCAAAATGCCAGCGGCATCACCACTACCAAACTGCAAGCCGCCAGCCACCAGAGTGAGTTGCTGAGCTATGGCAGCGTGGTCGGCATCGAGCCGCTGACCGAGCTGCGGGCAAGATATCAGGCGGCACTGGCGGATGCAAATGTGGTGCGCGCCTCCATCATCAACTCGCAGCAGGATTATCAACGGCTAAAGACCCTCAATGCCGATAACAAGAACATCTCCGACCGTGCGGTACAAGTCGCCGAAGCCGCATGGAAAGCAGATCAGGCGCGTCTGGCTGCGGCAGAGACACAAGCCGCCGGCATCCGCGACAACATGCGCCAGCAATGGGGCGACATCCTGGCCAGCGGCGGCGGGGCAGAAGCGTTGCAGTCGCACCAGCAGGTGCTGGTGCAAGTGGCGTTGCCTGACGATGCCCAACCCGCCAGCATCAGCCGCATCACCATCGCTGCCACCGGCACCCACGGCAAACCCATCCCCGCCACCTACATCGGCCCTTCGCCGCAGACCGACCCCACCATACAGGGACGCACCTACTTCTTCCGTGCCTCGTCGCAGGACTTGCGCGCAGGCATGCGCGTCGAGGCCCACATCCAGCTGCAGGGAACTACCCGGCAAGGGGTGACCATCCCTACCGACGCGGTAGTGTGGTATCTGGGCAAAGCCTGGGCTTACCGCAAGGAAAGCAAGGAAAAATTCGTGCGGCAACTGGTGAACACCGACCTCAGCGCCGACAACGGCTGGTTCGATGCAACAGGGTTCAAGCAAGGCGACATGCTGGTGACCAGCGGCGCGCAGTTGCTGCTGTCTGAAGAGCTGAAATTCCAGATCAAAAATGAAAACGATGATTGAAAATCTTTTTCAATCATCGTTTCGGCGGAGACACGTGCGCGTAGCGCGCGGTGTCCTAGCCAAAATGGTGTTTTTATTATTTGGGCTAGGGCTCACACGCGTAGCGTGTGAAGTTGAAGCCAAAATGCTCCTTTCACATCAGTCGTCGTTGCACTTATCTTTTGCTCCCTCTCCCCTTGTGGGAGAGGGCAGGGGTGAGGGGGCGATAAACCCATGATGTCCGCCCTTGTCCGCTTTTCCATCCGCTTCCACGGCGTAATCGTCGGGCTGGCGGTGCTGATCGTGGCCTACGGCTTTTACAGCCTGGTGCATGCCAACCTCGACGTATTCCCCGAATTCTCGCCTACCCAGGTCGTGATCCAGACCGAATCCCCCGGCCTCAATGCCGACCTGGTGGAGCTGCTGGTATCGCAACCGATAGAGAACAGTCTGGCAGGGGTGGTGGGGGTGGAATCCATGCGCTCGCATTCCATCGGCGGCCTGTCGGTGGTGACGCTGGTATTCCACGACGGCAGCGATATCTACCGCAACCGGCAGATGGTGGCGGAACGGCTGACCACGCTCGCCAGCCAGCTGCCGCGCAACATCATCCCCAACATCACGCCGCTGGCATCTTCGGCGAGTACAGTACTGGGCGTGGGGCTGACTTCCGACTCCCGCTCGCTGGCCGATATCCGTTCGCTGGTGGATTGGGACATACGGCCACACTTATTGGCGGTGAGCGGTGTGGCGGACGTCAACGTGTTCGGCGGCGAGATACGCCAGCTGCAGATACAGGTCAGCCCGGACAAGCTGATACGCTACAACCTGGGCATGCAGGACGTGCTGGCAGCAGCGCGCAAGGCCACCGGCGTGCTGGGCGCAGGCTATATCGAGAACAGCAACCAGCGCATCGTGCTCAATAGCGAAGGGCAGTCGCTCACGCCTGAGCAACTGGGGCAGGTGGTGTTGCTGCACAAGGACGGCCAGACGGTACGCCTGATGGATATCGGCCAGGTTGTGTACGGGATGCAGCCCAGCATCAACATGGCTTCGGTCAACGGCAAGCCGGGTGTGTATCTGTCGGTGCAAGGCCAGCTGGGAGCCAACACCAAGGCGGTGACCGAAGATGTGGAAAAAGCCCTGCGCGACTTGCAGCCGGAACTGCAGGCCGAGCAGGTGAAGCTGTATCCCAAACTGTTCCGTCCCGCCAACTTCATCGAGACTGCCATCGCCGGGGTCAGGACAGACATCCTGATCGGTTTCACCATGGTAGTGGCGGTGCTGTTCCTGTTCCTGTTCAACGTACGTACCGCCTTCATTTCCGCCACAGCAATTCCAATCTCGCTGCTGTCGGCGATCCTGCTGCTGCGCTTTTACGGCATGAGCCTCAACATCATGGTGCTGGGTGGGCTTGCCATTGCGCTGGGCGAGGTGGTGGACGACGCCATCATAGACACCGAGAACATCTTCCGGCGCTTGCGCGAGAACCGCCAGCTGGACCACCCCAAACCGGTGTATCAGGTGGTGTTCAGTGCCTCAATGGAGGTGCGTAGTTCGGTGGTGTACGCCACCTTCATCGTCGCCATGGTGTTCATCCCGCTGCTGACGCTTTCCGGCGTGGCGGGCAAGCTGTTCGCGCCGCTGGGCCTGTCCTACATCTTTGCCATCATGGCTTCGCTGGTGGTGGCGCTGACATTGACGCCTGCGCTGAGTTACCTGCTGCTGTCGCATGCGCGGCTGGAGAACGAGGACTCGCCGCCGATACGCTTTCTCAAACGCCATTACGTCCATATATTGCGCAACATCGAACAGCATTACAAAGCCACCATAGGCATCACTGCCGTCCTCATCGCGCTGGGGCTGGGCCTGCTGCCGTTGTTCCGCGGGCAGTTCATCCCCGACCTGAAAGAGGGGCATTACATCCTGCACCTGACCGCAGTGCCTGGTACTTCGGCACGCGAGACCATGCGTATCGGCAATCAGGTTACTGCCGCCTTGCTGAAGATACAGGGGGTGCGCTCGGTGGAGGAATGGGTGGGACGTGCGCAGAATGCCGCCGATACCTTCGGCACCCATTACAGCGAATACGAAGTCGAGATCGGCACCCTGTCCGGCAAGGAGCAGACACGCATCCTGAAAGACATCCGAGCCGCGCTGACGGGTTTCCCCGGCGTCAGTTTTGCGGTGAACAGCTACCCCGGCGTCAATTTCGCGGTGAATACCTTTCTCACCGAACGCATAGAAGAAACCATCTCTGGTTATACCGCCGCAACCGTGGTCAACATCTACGGACAGGATCTGGACGGGCTGGACCGTGACGCGCAGGCGGTGGCAGGGGTGATGGCGAGCATACCGGGCGCTACCGATGTCGAAGTGCAGTCGCCGCCCGGTACGCCGCAACTGGATATACGCCTGCGCACCGACAAGCTGGCGCAATGGGGCATGCAACCGATGGACGTGCTGGAAAGCATACAGGCCGCCTATCAGGGCGTGGAGACCGGGCAGGTATATCAGGGCAACCGCGTCACCGCTGTGGCCGTGGTGCTGGAGGAGTCGGCGCGGCGCAGCATCAGCCAGGTGCAGAACCTGCCGTTGAAGAATCCTGACGGCAGGATATTGCGCCTGAAAGACGTGAGCGATATCACTCAGGGCAACGGGCGCTCCAAGATACTGCATGACGGTGCCAAGCGCATCCAGACCGTGACCTGTAACGTGGTGAACCGCGATGTGGAAGCTTTCAGCGCCGAGCTGAAGAAAAAGATCAACGAAAAAGTGCAGTTCACTCCCGGCGATTACCCGGTATATACCGGCGAGGCTGAAGCCAACGCCAAATCCAGGGCGGATCTCATCGTGCATTCGCTGCTGGCTGGCGTGGGCGTATTCCTGATGCTGTATATCGCCTTCGGCCAGTTGCGCAACCTGCTGCTCACCTTCGCCAACCTGCCGTTCGCGCTGATAGGCGGGGTGCTGGCGGCCATGTTCACCGGCGGCTGGATCTCGCTGGGCTCGCTGGTGGGCTTTGTCACCCTGTTCGGCATCACCCTGCGCAACGCCATCATGCTGGTGTCGCACTTCCAGCATCTGGTGGATGAAGAGCATATGGAGTGGGGGCTGGAAACCTGCATACGCGGCGCGTCGGAGCGCCTGCCTTCCATCCTCATGACTGCACTGGTGACCGGCCTGGGGCTGCTGCCGCTGGCACTGGGCAGCGGTCAGCCGGGGCGCGAGATCGAAGGTCCGATGGCGACCATCATCGTCGGTGGTTTAATCACATCAACAGTGTTAAATTTACTCATACTGCCGACCATCATGTTGCATTTTGGGCGCTTTGAAAAACGACAATTAAGTTAGGGAGCAAGCATGGATGAAGTCACTAACCTGAACCACAGATTCGCCATAAACGGGCATCTGAGTTTTGAAGTGGGCGAGAACGGCCTGCTGATGGCGAATATACAGAACGCGTATGCCCAGGCCGAGATCATGCTGCAGGGCGCGCACATCCTCACTTATCAGCCTGTCGACGATGCGCCGCTGATATGGCTTTCGCCCAAGGCCAAATACCTTCCGGGCAAGGCCGTACGCGGCGGCGTGCCGATCTGCTGGCCGTGGTTCGGAAATTATGAGTCCGGCAACCCGGAAACGGACAAAAACTACCCCGCCCACGGCATCGCCCGCACGGGGATGTGGGAGGTGATAAACAGCGAAATGCTGCCGAACGGCGCCACGCGCATCACCTTCGCCTTGCTGATGGATGAAGCGGCAGCCAGGCTGTGGCCGCATCCGAGTGCATTGCACTACATCGTCACCGTCGGTCGCGACCTGATTCTCGAGCTGGTGACGCACAATACCGGCAGCAGCCCGTTTACCATCTCCGAGGCACTGCATACCTACTTCGTCATCGGCGATATAGACGCAACACAGGTCAGCGGGCTGGAAGGTTGCGCCTACATAGACAAGGTGGATGGTTTCAAGCGCAAGACCGAGCCGGAAAAAGTCACAGTAACCTCGGAAATAGACCGCGTCTACCTCAACACCACCGAAGACTGCATCATCGAAGACCACAAACTGCACCGCAACATCCTGGTCGCCAAAACCGGCAGCGATACCACCGTGGTGTGGAACCCGTGGGCGGAAAAAGCCGCGCAGATGGCGGATATGGGGGAGGGGAGTTATCGTGGCATGCTGTGCGTGGAGAGCGCCAATGCTGCGGAGAACGCGGTGACCGTGGCACCGGGGACGCATCATTCCATGTGCGTGGTTTATGCGGTGCAGCGGGGGTAACCCGTCAGGGGTTATTCTCCCTTCATTCCGGTTCAAGGAGTAGTAGGGGTTTCATGCAGCATCAAACCGCAGCACCGAACATGGCGCCTATCCCGGCGGTGATGAGCATCGCTAGCGCACCCCAGAATGTAACCCGCCATGCTCCGGTAAGCATGTTGGCGCCTCCGACTTTGGCAGCAGTGCAACCTAACAAGGCCAGAAAGATCAGGGATGTGGCTGATACCCATATGGTCAAATTCGGTGCGGGTGCCAATACGGTTATCCCCAGAGGCAGAAGTGCGCCGACTGCGAAGCTGGCAGCCGATGCGAGTGCTGCCTGAACCGGTCGTGCACTAATTGTTTCGTTAATGCCTAGTTCATCACGGGCATGCGCAGCCAGCGCATCCTTTTCCATGAGTTGTTCAGCCACCTGATTTGCCAAGTCGGGCTTCACTCCGCGACTGACATAGATAGCGGCTAATTCGCGCTGTTCAGCGTCAGGGTCGGCTTTCAACTCGGCGCGCTCGCGGTCAAGATCGACATTTTCAGTATCTGCCTGCGAATGAACCGAAATATACTCTCCCGCAGCCATGGACATGGCTCCAGCGACCAGCCCCGCAGTCCCTGTCAGAATGATGTGGGCATGACTGGAGCTTGCCGCTGCAACACCCACAATAAGACTGGCCGTCGAAACGATGCCATCATTGGCGCCCAGCACGGCAGCACGCAGCCAGCCAATCCTGTCGGTGCGATGACGTTCAGCATGGCGACGTGGCATCATGATTGTGGATGGATAGTGATTGCCATCTTATCCAAGCTCAGTATTCTCATTCTTGTTCACCATTTCTCTTTAGCGATTATTCCGAGGATGTACGCTCGAAAGCAGATATGAAACTCTCATCATGCCACAGGTCAGAATCCGACCCACAGCAGGCACCTGAATTATATAAGGCAAGGCCAACTTCACAGCTGGCCTTTTTTACTTGCAAGCTTTCAAGCGGTTACTTGGCTGAACAATCGCATGCGGTTGTGGAATGTTTTTGTGCAGCATTGCAACACGCCATTGCGCTCTTGGAACTGTCTTTTGCATCACTTATCTTGTTCTGATCGTGACATGAAGCTGCATGAAGATGCTGTTTGGCAGCATCTTCATGCGCTCTTGCAGCCTGTTTATGGAGACCGCTTGATTCATTGGTATTGGACATTGTGTATTTTCCTTGAATTAAGTACTCGTGAATGGGGGTTCAATCCGCATGCAGCTAAACCAGAAATGCTGCATGTGAAATCAGCGTACTCTTCCGGAAGTGGTCAGTCCGTGCGCAAGCCAACATAGTACAAAACAGCATGCGTAGCGCGCATTCGCGCACAGTGCGCCGTATGTGCCGGGCTTGGGCGATGCAGGGCCTTGGCTAACAGGCTACTGCTCGGCGATTAGCTCATGAATACTGTTCAGAATATTCCGCGTCCCGAGTAGTTCGGCGAGTCCGGTACGCTTGAGTTTTTCGATCACGTTGGGGCGGGCTTCAACCAATACCAGCCGGGTTTTGTGGGTGTTGCAGGTATCGAACAGATCACTTAGCGACTGCAGTCCGGTCGCATCAATGATGGGCACCCTGCCTAAACGCAGCACCAGAATCTCGGCATGCGCATGCACTGATTCCAGTACGTTCTCCAGCCGCTCGGCTGCACCAAAGAAGAACGGGCCTTCTATGCTGACCACCACTGTATCGGCAGATAATGCAAGATCCTTGTCGTCCAGCTCCTGCGCCAGATCTTCATGCTTTTGCAATTCGATATTCACCGCCTCCGACATGCGCTTCATGAATAGCAGCGAAGCCAGCATCACCCCGATATTCACCGCGATCACCAGATCGCCGAACACCGTCAGCAGAAAAGTGATCAGCAGCACGGCCACGTCCGGCCTGGGGGCAGTCCTGACCATATGGATGAAGCGGTGCTGTTCGCTCATGTTGTAAGCGACCACGAACAATATGGCGGAGAGTGCGCACAAGGGAATATGCGAGGCCAGTGGTGCCAGCACCAGCACAATGACTACCAGCGTCAGCGCATGCACGATTCCCGCCAGCGGGCTGGTAGCACCATTGCGGATATTGGTGGCGGTGCGCGCGATCGCCCCGGTGGAGGCGAACCCTCCCAGCAGCGGCGAGAAGATATTGGCGATACCCTGGCCGACCAGTTCCTGATTGGAATCGTGTTTGGTTCCCGACATGCCATCGGCAACCACTGCCGAAAGCAGCGATTCGATGGCTCCAAGCAGGGCGATGGTGAATGCCGGCCCAATCAGTTTGATGAATTCGGAGATATCCAGCGATGGCACTGCAAAGTGCGGAAGGCTTTGCGGGATACCGCCGAATACACTGCCTATGGTGGCAACATTCCTGAAATGGAATAGCCCCTGCAGCACGGTCGCCGTGACCATGGCGACCAGTGGCGAGGGAATGCGCCTGAAGACTCTGGGAGAAAGCAGCAACACCGCCAGCGTCAGCAAAGCGAGCAGGGTGGTTTGCAATTGTAAACCGGGGAATGCTTCGATCAGATACCACAGTTTTTGATGAAAATGCTCGGCTCCGGCTTTAGGAGCAAGCCCGAAAAAATCTTTCCATTGGCCGACCCAGATAATGATGGCGATGCCACTGGTAAAGCCGACAATGACCGGATCTGGGATGAATCTGATCACATTGCCCAGGCGTGTCAGCCCCATGATCAACAGCATGAACCCTGCCATCAGGGTTGCCGCTTGCAGCCCCTCTATGCCGTATTTGGCGGTGATGCCCGACAGGATGACGATAAAGGCACCGGTTGGCCCCGCGATCTGTAATTGCGTCCCCCCGAACAGCGAAGTCAGGCCGCCTGCAACAATGGCAGTATAGAGACCCTGTTCCGGCTTGGCACCGGAGGCGATGGCAAATGCCATTGCCAGCGGCAGCGCAACGATGCCGACGATCACCCCCGCAATGATGTTGTTGAGAATATGCTCTTTCGAGAGCATTCCGCTGCGCTTTGCCTTCAGGATTGCAATCATGTTTTTGTGATGCCAACGATCATTTTTTAATATCAGCGTAAACCTGCTGCATGATAATATGAATTATGCCATTACATATTCATCGTACTCACCGATCCGGATGGATACGCGCAGGCGTGCTAGGCGCGAATGACGGTTTGCTGTCAATCTCCAGTTTGTTGCTGGGGGTTGCGGCGGCACACATGAGCACAAGCGGAGTTCTGGTCACAGGGCTTGCAGGGCTTGTTGCAGGCGCGCTGTCCATGGGCGCGGGCGAGTATGTCTCGGTCAGCTCGCAGGCAGATACCGAACGTGCCGATCTGGAACTTGAACGCAGTGCATTGCTGAATGACTTTGATGGCGAGCACGCAGAACTGCGCGATATCTACAAGCAGCGCGGACTCGATCATGATCTTGCATCATTGGTGTCGCGCAAGCTGATGGATCACGATGCGCTGGGCGCACATGCGCGTGACGAGATCGGCATCACGGACGCGCTGAAAGCCCAGCCACTGCAGGCAGCCGCGACCTCTGCGGCCAGCTTTCTGTTTGGCGGCATAGTCCCGCTCATCGCAGGTGTTTTTGCAACCAAAGACAACCTCATATTTGTTATTGCCGTCATCTCTTTTGTTTTTCTAGCCGTGCTGGGCGCATTAGCCGCCCGCGTGGGAGGCGCTTCCATCACGCGTGGAGCATTCCGTGTATTGATCTGGGGTGCGTTTGTGATGGGGCTTACAACTTACGTTGGTACATTCTTCAGTCTGGCATAGCGGTGGCGAATGTCGGTAATCGGAATTCCGAAGCAGGCACACTTACAATAAGAGAACAGCTGCCGTCATTCCAGCGGAAGCTGGAATCCAGTAGTTAATTCAACTCAGCAGGCCGGGGGTTGCAGCGTATTTAACTTATTAGGCCGGGCGTTGCCCGGCGGCAAGTTCCTTTGCTTGTCCAAAGGAAAGTAACCAAAGCAAAAGACACCCTCCTTCTTGCCCCTTCGGGGTTCCCTGCGCGTGCTCGTCAAGACGGGGGCTGCGCAACTCAGCCTGGCAGCCTACAAACAACGTAGGCTGCTGCGGATTTGGCTTCGGCCGCTGCTAAAGCAGCTTAACCTAAAGGTTAGCCTACGCCGCAACAAGCTACTTCGTAGCGTGTTGTCAGACAGTGCTCGCCTAAAGCTCCCGTCTTGCCTGTACTGCTCTGCTGCGGCAGAAGGGGTCCGAACACCTTAACACCCACGTCATACCTGCGAAAGCAGGTATCCAGGGCGCACAAAGTGCGCTATCTCACTAGTCTGGATTCCAGCTTTCGCTGGAATGACGATGTGAGGTTTGCACGACCTGCTGAGCTAAATCTGCTACTGGATTCCAGCGTTCGCTGGAATGACGGCAGCGTTGCCGGTATCCGTGACATCTTTAGGCTCATCCAGCTTCGCCACAAACTTGCAGGTCAGTTCCATCATCAAAGGATCTACCCGCTCTATCTTCAGCATCACCCGCGCACCCACCGGCAGTTCCGGCAGGCTGGGCACTTTGGTGATGTAGAACATGCCATCCAGCCGCACCAGGTTCTCGCGCCACACCGTGGCAGCGATCTCCTTCACCTGCTCCTGTATCAGCCACTGCAAGCACCAGTAACGCTCCATGCGCTGCTGGAATTCGCCGTAGGCGTTATAGGTGATGTCGAATTCGCGCATCACCGTGGTGAGCGCATCGCTGCCCTTGGCGTAAACGGGTGGTGTGCCCTGCACTGCCGCGATGATCTGGCGCTGGTTCACCATATCCACCGCGCGTCTTAATGGAGAAGTGCTCCAGGCATATTGCGCCACGCCCAGACCCTGATGGGGCTCGGCGTTGACGGTCATGTACACCTTGCCGCCCATCTGTGCGCGGTAGATGCCGGGGATGTTTTTTTCCGCCAGCAGGCCGCCCCAGGTGGCGTTGGCGTAGATCATCAATTCCGCCACCAGCTTATCCATAGGCGAGCCGCGCTTGCGCTCGATGATGGAGACTTTGCCGTCCACCACGTAAAAGTTGTAATCCATCTGCGGAGGACGGTTGGGGTCGTACTTGCCGCGCACCTTTTCCAGCGACTCCGCCAGGTTGAACAGCAGTATCAGCCTGTCCCAATATGGGTGGTCGCTAGTCCCGGTGAGCGTATTCTCATTAAATACTGGCTCCAGCTCGTCATGCCGCAGGTTATCGGCGATCTTCACCGCTTCCACCACAGTCTCGTTGCCGACAATGCTGAAGTCTGGCGCGACTTCCAGATATAACGACAAGGCCGGACGAACCGCGCCAGCCGTCAGGCTGTAAGGTGCCAGCGTATCTTCCGGCAGCATGGTGATCTTGTTCCCCGGCATGTACACGGTGGAAAGCCGCTGCATCGCCACCGCATCCAGTGGACTTTCAGGCAATATGCCCAGCGACGGTGCGGCGATATGGATGCCCACGCGCGCGTTGCCGTTAGGCAACGCCTGCACCGAGAACGCATCATCAATTTCGGTGGTGGTGCTGTCGTCTATGCTGAACGCCTCAGCCTTTGCCTGCGGCAGTTGCGGCACGCTCACCGGCGCATGCGGCGGGAACTCGATGCCGTGCGGGAACTGCTCGCGCATGAAAGCGCCGAAATGGTAATCGTGCGCTGAAGCTATCGCACCGCAGGATTCCAGCAATTTGAGGTGCGACAGATGGGTCGCCGCCGAAGCCTCCTCCAGCGCCTTCCACTCCAGCGTGCTCTTGTCGGGCGCGTACAGCAGCATCTCCAGCTTATCCGCCATCGCCGCCGGAAACCTGCCTGCCTGCATCTCGGCTATGCACAACGCCATCTGCTCGGCCTGGATACGCTTGCGCTCCTGTGAAGCCAGCGCGGCCTTCAAACTCTCTTCAGGCGCAGCCTTGTAACGGCCTTTACCCTTGCGGTAGAAATACATGGGGGCTGAATGTAACCGTATCGCCACCGCCGCCGCTTCTACCGGTGTCGCAGTACGTCCGTAATATTCCCTGGCCAGCTCTTCAAACCCGAACTCCGGCTCGCCGCAGCACTGCCAAAGAAAATCGGCGTCAATCTCCTCTGCCCCGGCCTGCGCCTGCTCCATAAAACCCGCCAGAGCCTCGTTGAACTTCAGCAACACATTGGCCGATTTGATCTTGGAACGCTTGCCATGCACAGCCTCAACCTGCATGGAACCGGGGTTCTCGGTCATCACGCTGCCGATCTTGAAGCTGCCTTCTTCTTCGTAAAAAACGTTCAAAACTTGCCTTAGGGAAAATGCGAGGGTGAGATTATAAGCGTTCGAGGCGTAGCGCCCGGAGAAAATTCAGTGAAGAGTATGTGAAGCGAAGATGCTTAATGTTGGAGTTTATCCTGGAATGGCTTATCTCAATTCCGGCGGAATGCTTTTCAGGTCGGCACAGAATTGCGCATGCTCCACCGGGTCAACCGGTTTATGTCTGACGATGGTACTGGCAGGGTCTTTGCCCAGAAAATTGTCGCCATACCAGTTATGCGCGGGCCGGACAGGCCGATGCTGAAACCCTCCCCCGCAATTGGGGCAGACATTGTGCAAAATATGCTCCACGCAATCCGCACAGAACGTGCACTCATAACTGCAAATCCGCGCCTCCGCCGAATCCGGCAGCAACGGCTTGTTGCAGTTCTCACAGGTATGTCTGAGTTCTAGCATACTTCATCTGATTGGTATGTCAGAAACAAAGATTTTTTGGTTGGCATTCTCGACCCCCAGTTTAATTAATTCCTTAAGTATAGACTCGAAGATTGTACTAGCGTAAGGCGTAGGTCCAATTATTATCCTGTCTAATAATTCAGGAATTTCAATGCCTGAGATATTTTGGTCAGGTTTATTTATAAGGGGAAGTTTGTAGATCAACTGAGGTATCCCATCTAGCGTAATTGTTTCCTGTTCCATATGAGTAGATACGTATTGAGTAGGGGAATAAATCAATCTCCATTCATCTTCTTCAAAAAATCCCTTATGTTTAAGAGAAACTATGGTAATCATTAGCCATCTATAGGCCATATGAGCCAGCAATTCATTAGGGAGTGCTTCTCTGAGAAAATCTCTATTTTCTTTAATGTTGTGTAAAACTTGATCAAACTCGGCCAGTAATTGGTCTTCCGAGAAATAAGCAACTCTATGCAGTGCAGTATGTAGAGGGAGTGCGCTACCTCGGTCTGGCGGCTTCAAGACTAATGCGACTCCTGCGACACCACGACCAAATTGACCTTATTTTGGACAAGCAAAATAAGGTAACTTGCCGCCGGGCAACCCCCGGCCTAATAAGCTAAATAAGTTGCAACCCCCGACCTAGAGAATCAAATTAGGAACTGGGATACCTCTATAGATACCAAACCAATGCAATCGCCCCAACAATCAACCCCAGCTTCACCAGCTTGTAGACGGTCTTGTTCCACTTTTTCAGCCGCCTGCGATACTTCCCCGCCGCCCAGAAGAAGCGGAACACTTTGTTGATGCCGCCGGTATCGTCGCCGGTCTCGTTGGGCGAGCTGGCGGCGGTCATCACCACACGGCCCATCCAGCGGTTGAAGGCCTGCATCCAGCGCGTCTCCATTGGTCGTTCCACATCGCAGAACAGGATGATGCGGTTCTGCTGCGTGTCGTTGCGCGCCCAGTGGATGAAGGTTTCGTCGAACATCACATCCTCGCCGTCGTGCCAGCTATAGCGTTCGCCGTTGACTTCGATGAAGCAGTGTTCGTCGTTGGGGGTGGACAGTCCCAGATGATATCTGAGCGAGCCGGCATAAGGGTCGCGGTGTTTGTTCAGCTGCGCCCCCGGCGGCAACTCGGCGAACATGGCGGCTTTCACTTCCGGTATCTGTTGGAGCAGAGCCACGGTCTTGGGGCATAGCTCCAGCGCCGAAGGGTGGCTGGCACCGTACCATTTCAGGTAAAAACGCTTCCATCCGGTCTTGAAGAAGGAATTGAATCCGGCATCGTCGTTCTTCTCTGCAGCCTTGATTTTTTCCAGCCGGTTCAGATTCAGCGCCTCATCGCGTATCAGCTGCCAGTTATCCTGCAGCAGCTGCAAACCCTTGAATTCGTTTACATCAATATATGTCTTGTTGGTGCGCACTTTGGAAAAAAGGTACATCAGGATATTCACCGGCGCTACCACCGAAGAGTGGTCGAATATCTGGCGGAAGAATGGCAGGCGCGCCTGCGGTTTGCCGCGGAAATGCACGTAGAGGATGGAGAAGGCGTAAATGCCCAGAATCAATGATTTCATGGCGTCAATAATTTCATGGGTTGAGTATTTTCGTGGCTGTATTCTAACTTGCTTCTGTTGCCGGAATCGTCTTGAACTGTACCGTAAACAATGCGCCATGACCACCGGCGCCTTCGGTCACCACAATGCTGGCATGGTGTAGCTCGGCGATCTCGCGCACGATCGCCAGCCCCAGGCCATTGCCGTGTATCTCGCTGCCCAGCAGGCGGTGGAAGCGCTCGAATACGCGTTCGCGTTCTTCTGGTGGTATGCCCGGGCCGTTATCTTCCACCTGCAGGGTGGCATCGCCGCTCACCCTGACGGTGATGCGGCTGCCGCTTGGGCAATAACGCAAGGCGTTATCAATCAGATTGTCCAGTAATTCCTTCAGCCGCGCCGGGTCGGCATTGATGATGACCGCGTTGTCGGTCTCCTCAAAGCCCAGATCCATATGCTGCTTCATGGCGGTTTCCACCCATTCCAGCGTGGTATCGCGGGCGAAAGCATTCAGGTCCAGGGCTTGCATCTGCAGCGATCTCTCGGCACCGGGTTCGTTACGCGCAATCGAGAGTAGCTGGTTCACCGCATGGCTGAGGCGGCCTGCGACCACTTTGATCTGATCCAGCGCGTGCTGTGTCTGCGGCGGGTTCTTCTGCTCCAGCGCAAAGTCGGTCTGCGCCGATAATCCGGCCAAAGGCGTGCGTAACTGGTGGGCAGCATCGGCAGTGAACTGTTTTTGCACCTCGAACACCGACTTGATGCGCGCCAGCAGGCTGTTGATCTCCTGCGTCAGCGGCATCACTTCCGAAGGCAGGTTGGGCACCTGCAGTGCATTCAGGTCGTTATGCGAGCGTTGCGACAAGGCCAGACGCAACGATTCCAGCGGTGCCAGCCCGCGTTTGACGGCGAACATCACCAGCAGCGAGGCGAGCAGGATGATCAGTATCTGCGGCATGACGAAGCCGGTGATGATCTGGTCGGCCAGATGTTCGCGTTTGTTGCGCGTCTCGCCCACCACGATGGTCCAGGAGTGATTGCCATCAATCATGCGCATATGCAGTACGGTGGAGATGGCGCGTACCTCGGCGCCATCCACTGCCGTGTCGTAGAAATGCCTGTTATCCGATTCCGAGGCTTTTTCCACATCCGGCTTCAGTTTGCCGTCACCCGCCAGCAGCTTGCCCTGATCGTCCATCACGCTGTAATAGACCTTGTCGTACTGGTCTGCCAGCAGCACATCCTTGGCAGCCGCTGGCAGCGTGATCTCGCCGCTGGTGCGCAGTGAAGCCTGGCATAGCTTGACGATATCGTCCGCCGAGTCGTACAAGGCGCGGTCGTAGGCATCTTCGGAATAGGAGAGTGCGATCTGGTACACCACCACCGTGCCTATGGTGAACAGGGTCAGCAAAGGCAGCAGCAGCCAGCGTAGCAGGATGCGGCGTAGCGAATAGCCCTTGTCTACCCTGGCCTTGATCATCATGGTGTTGAACATGTCGTCATCAAACCGTATCGCTTAAACCGCCTGCCGTTCCAGCATGTAACCCAGGCCGCGCACGGTGCTGACCATGATGCCGTGCGGTTCCAGCTTTTTGCGCAACCGGTGCACATACACCTCGATGGCGTTGCTGCCCAGCTCTTCATCCCAGCTGCATAACTTTTCCACCAGAAACTCTTTGGTCACCACCTTGCCCTGTTTCATCAGCAGTGATTCCAGTATGCCCAGCTCGCGTGCCGAAAAGTTGGTGGGTTCGCCGTTGATGCGGACCAGTCTGGAATTGGTGTCGTACACCATATTGCCGTAGCTGATCTCGGTATCGGTAGTGGTTTGCGAGCGGCGGATATGGGCGCGTATGCGCGCCAGCAGTTCCGGCATATCGAAAGGCTTGAGCACATAATCGTCCGCGCCCAGATCCAGCCCCTTGATGCGGTCTTCCAGCCCGTCGCGCGCCGTGACGATCAACACCGGCAGATTGGTGCGGCGCATGCGTAAGCGGCGTAATACTTCGAAGCCATCCATCTTGGGCAGACCCAGGTCGAGCAGGGCAAGGTCGTAGATCTGGTCGCCCAGAGCCATGTCCGCAGCCTTGCCGTTACGCGCCCAGTCCACCGCGTAACCCGCGTGCTGCAAGGAGCGCAGGGTGGCGTCGCCTAGAACCTGATCATCCTCAACTAAAAGAATACGCATTTTTGTGAACTGTAAGTCATTTGTAAGTACTAGTTGCTATCGTGCCTCCTGAAGATACTAGTCTAAACCGAGAAAGGAAACCATGCTCTTCATCGTGGATTTTGACGGAACACTCTCAGTAAGCGATACCATCGACGCCATGCTGGAACGCTTTGCCGGCCCTGAATGGGAGGAGGCTGAGGCAGAATGGCTGTCGGGTGAGATCACCGCAGTGCAATGCATGCAGCGCCAGATCCGCATGGTCAAGGCCGACCACGTCACCCTGGAGAATTTCTTTCGCGGCATCCAGCTGGATGCGACCTTTCTGCCATTTTACAAGCACGTCAGCCAGTTCGCCAAACTCGCCATCGTCAGCGATGGCCTCGACCACGCTGTGAAAGTGGCGATGAAGAACGCGGCACTCCCTGAACTTCCCGTTTACGCCAACAAACTGCATTTTGTGAATGACGGCATCGACATCAGCTACCCCAACCTGAAACAAGGTTGCCGCGGCGGCAACGGTACCTGCAAGTGCGCCATCGCGCAAAAACTCTCGTTGCAATCCGGCGGGCCTGTGGTGCTGATCGGTGACGGCAAATCCGACGCCTGTCTGGCTGCCGAGGCTGATGTGGTATTCGCCAAGGGTTCGCTGATCAAGCATTGCGAGAAGAACGGCATCGCCCACCACCGCTTCCAGACTTTCGCCGACGTACTGGCGCAGGTCAAGAAATGGCCACAAGACCGCGTACAGCGCAACGCAGCACTGATGGCGTAGTCTGTGGCATCTCCACAAGGTTTTGAACCGCGGTTTGTCACCGTAATAAAGGCCATGCTGCGCTCATGCTGGACGCCCGTATATACATTTTTTAAAGATACTTTTTGAGAGAAAATATGAATCAAAAGATCATCGAAATTCTTGCCAAGAACGACAAGTACTGCTCCCACGGCGACACCGTCAACTACGCCGACCCCCCCAAAGTATTCGAGAATTGCGAAGGCAGCTTTCTGTTCGATGAGAACGGAACACCGTATCTGGATTGGCAAATGTGGTATTCCGCCGTTAATTTCGGCTACAAGAACAAACGCATCAGCGATGTGCAGCACAAACAGCTGGACACACTGCCGCAACTGGCCAGCCAGTACCTGCACAAGGAAAAGGTAGACCTCGCAGAGATCATCTGCAAATACATGGAAGACAAATACGGCGTCAAAGGCCGCGTGCATTTCAACGTCGGCGGCGCACAGGCGGTGGAAGATGCCATCAAGGTGGTACGTAACCACACCGGCAAGACCCACCAGTTCGCCTTCATGGGCGGCTATCACGGACGTACGCTTGGCGCTTCCGCCATCACCTCCAGCTACCGCTACCGCCGCCGCTTCGGCAACTTCTCCGACCGCGCGCACTTCGTGCCTTACCCATATTGCTACCGTTGCCCCTACGACATGAAGGTGGAAACCTGCGATACCTATTGCCACAAGGAATTCGAAAAGCTGTTCGAGACCGAGTACCAGTCGTTCTGGGACGAGAAATCCGGTCAGTGCGAATTCGGCGCGTTCTTCATCGAGCCGGTGCAGGGCACCGGCGGCTACATCATCCCGCCTGAAGGCTATATGAAGAAACTGCAGGAGTCGCTGAAAAAGCGCAACATCCTGCTGGTAGCCGACGAGATACAGATGGGCGTGTACCGAACCGGCAAGCTGTGGTCGTGGGAGAACTTCGGCATCATCCCTGATGTGTTCATTTTCGGTAAAGCCATTACCAACGGCCTCAACCCGCTATCCGGTATCTGGGCGCGTGAGGAGTTGATCAATCCGGAGAAATTCCCTCCCGGAACCACGCACTCCACGTTCGCCTCCAACCCGATGGGTACCGCAGTGGCGCTGGAAGTGCTGAAGATGACGCAGGAGCATGATTTCGAGCCGCAGATACGCGAGACCGGTGCGCATTTCCTGAAACGCATCACCGAACTGAAGTCACGCTGGAAAGTGGTGGGCGATGTCAGTGGCCTGGGTCTGGCGCTGCGTATAGAGCTGTGCGAACCCGACGGCTTCACCGCCAGCCGTAAACTGGCTGACCGCATGTTCAATGAAGGCCTGAAAGGCGACCTGCTGGTAGGCGACAAGAAATACGGCCTGGTGCTGGATATCGGTGGCTATCAGAAGAACGTGATTACGCTGGCACCATCGTTGATGATCACCAAAGAGGAAATCGATCTGGGCATACATCTGTTCGAGATGCTGTTGCGTCGTTGTGGCGCTGAATAAAACATTATTTGCCACAGATGAACACGGATAAACACAGATAAGAACAACAACAAACCTGAATTGGAATTTGGTTTGGGTTTATCCGTGTTCATCTGCGTTTATCTGTGGTTAAAAAATAAATCTGTGGCTAACATAAAAAATGACCTCAACTATAGAAGCCTGCCTGGGTAATACCGGGTTTTACGAAAAGAACGGTGAAGATGTGGTGTTGCTGGTGCATGGTCTGACCGGTACACCGGCAGAGATGCGCCCCATCGCCAAAGGTTTGAAACGTCGCGGCTTCAGCGTGATGTGTCCGGCGCTGGCAGGGCACTGCGGCAGTCTGGCCGATCTGCGTAAATCCAAATGGCAGGACTGGTACGGCACCATAGACCGCGCTTTCGAAGCACTGAAAAAGGAACATAAGCGGGTCTATGTCTCTGGTTTGTCGGTCGGTGCGCTGATCAGTCTGATGCTGGCAAAAGAGAAGGGCATGCGCGTTGATGGCCTGGGCTTGCTCTCCACCACCTTCTTCTACGATGGCTGGAACATGCCGCGACTCAAGCGCAAACTGATTCTGCCCATCGTGCTGCATTCGCCCCTGCGTTACTTCCTGTCCTGGGACGAGACGCCTCCCTACGGCATCAAATGCGAGCGCACGCGCGCCATGGTGCACGCCGTACTGGAGAACCGCGATGCTTTGGCGACCGAGAAAGTCGGCATCTTCCGTACTTCAGGAGTCACTATTTATGAAAGTACCCGTCTGATAAAGGCTGCCAAAAAGGCGCTTCCCAAGGTACAATCCCCTACTCTGATTGTGCATTCAACTGAAGATGACACTGCCAGCGTGAAAAATGCGCATTTTGTGGCAAAACGCATCTCATCCAGTCGCGTGGAGACGTATCTGGTGGATGACACTTACCATGTGCTGACGCTGGACAAGCGGCGTGAAGATGTGGCGCGGCGGCTGGCGGATTTTTTCAAGCACTGTACGGAATCGGCGACAGGATCGACGGTTGCAGCCTAGTTTGAAGTTTTGGAGATTTTATGGACACGTTTGAAACGTTACGCAGCATTATTACCGACAAGTTCGATATAGATGCGACCAAGGTCACCCTTGATGCCACTCTGGAAACGCTGGAGCTGGATTCGCTGGATACGTTTGATATCATTTTTGAAGCGGAAGAAAAGTTCGGCATCAAAGTGCCTAACGATCAGGTGGAAATCAAGACCGTGCAGGACGTAGTCAATCTGATTGACCGCCTGCGTGGCGAGCAGGGCAAAAAGTAACAGTATACAAAACACGGCACCCCATAAACCTTGATGTTGGGATTCCTGTGTTCTGGTTAACACAAAATTGAAAAAGCCAAATTGAAAAAAATCCATCGTGTAGTGGTTACAGGCATCGGTGTTGTATCCCCACTGGGCAACGATAAAAAAACATTCTTCGCTAACCTGATGGCAGGCAAATCAGGCATACGGCATATCGAATCCGAGTTTGCGGAAAGTCTGGAAACCAGGATCGCCGCCTGGACCGATTTCGACCCGCTGGCTTACTTTCCCAAGCACAAGGCCAACAGCCTGGATCGCGTCACCCAGTTCGCACTGGTGGCATCGCAACAGGCGATAGAAGACTCCGGCATTGATCTGCAAGCGCATGACAAGGACCGCATCGGTGTCTATCTGGGTACCGGCATGGCCGGTGCTGCCTCGCTTGAAGAAGGCTACATCCGCCTGTATCGCGACAACGCCAGCAGACTCAAACCGTTCACCGTGCTGATGGCGATGCCCAATGCCGCAGGCGCGCAGATCGCGCTGGATTTCCTGCTCACCGGCCCCAATCTCACTTTCTGCACTGCCTGTGCCTCTTCCACCATTTCCATCGGCGAAGCGGTGCGCCTGATACGTAGCGGCGAGGCCGATGCCATGCTGGCAGGCGGCTCGGAAGCATTGCTGACCTTCGGCACCATCAAAGCCTGGGAGGCATTGCGCACGCTGGCGGAAGAAGATCCGCTTGACCCCGGTGCCTCATGCCGGCCGTTCTCCAAAAACCGTAGTGGCATGGTGCTGGGTGAAGGTGCGTCCATGGTGATGCTGGAATCGCTGGAAAACGCACAAGCGCGTGGCGCCAGGATCTACGCCGAAGTGGTCGGCTTTGCCTCCAGCAGCGACTCCGCACACATTACCAAACCCTCGGTCGAAGGCCAGTCCAGAGCCATGAAAATGGCACTGAACAATGCCGGCCTGCAAGCTGCGGATATTGACTACATCAACGCCCACGGCACCGGCACGCTGCTCAACGACAGTACTGAAAGCGCCGCCATCAAAGCCACCTTCGGCGATGCCGCATATAACATCCCGGTCAGTTCCACCAAGTCCATGCAC
Organism: uncultured Methylophilaceae bacterium; assembly: GCA_903834185.1. GTDB lineage: Bacteria > Pseudomonadota > Gammaproteobacteria > Burkholderiales > Methylophilaceae > CAILHX01. Next base: position 10,381 of record CAILHX010000026.1, on the reverse strand, counting down.
GGCCACCTGATGGGTGCGGCAGGTGCGATCGAATTCACTGCCTGCCTGATGGCGATGCAGCAGCAATCCCTACCGCCTACCATCAACCTCAATGAACCCGACCCGGAGTGTGATCTGGATTACGTGGCGAATCAGGGCAGGGTAGGGGTGAAGGTGGATACCGTGATGTCCAACTCTTTCGCCTTCGGCGGCACCAGCGGCGTACTCATCGCCAAAAAACTCTAGCTGCCATGTATCCGGCAGGCTGACAGGAAAGTCAGCCCGGCCATGCATCCCGTCCGGTTTTTGGCTGCAACTGCGGGTACGCTTTCACAAACTCCGCCAGGTCGGCGTCCAATGTATTCCAGTTGACCAGCGACGCTGCTGCGGTAAAAATCCGGTTCATCCACTTGTTACGGTGCGAGCAGAAATTGGTCAGTGCCAGCATCTCGTGCCCCAGCTCTATCTTCGGCGCATAGCCGGTCTGCCCGCTCTGGATGGCATCTGCGCCTTTGCTGTATGCCCAATCCACGACGGCCTCCCATAGGCGGAAATACAGAAACCACTGTTTGGGCCTGCTATAGTCGATGCCGATGAATTTGTTGATGACGCATCCACCCAGTGCAAAACATAATGCAAATGCCACCATGTCACCGCTGGCACGGGCGCGTATGACGATGAAATAGGCATTCGGGTAGCGTGCAATCAGTTCAAAAAAGCTGCGGTTAAGGCGCTCGAACTTGATCGCGCCTTTTTCATAAGTACGCCAGAACAAATCGAATATCTCGTCCAGGGTTTGTGCATCAGGCTGTTGCATGACGCTTGTATCCAGCGGGACATCGGCTGCCAGTTTCAATTTCTTTTTCAGCTTGTTACGGCGCGAGGCTTTCAGCGATGCCAGATAAGCCTTTTTATCGTGCCCCTCAAGCCTGACCATGGTTCCGGGGTAACTCACCAGCCGGAACAGCTTCTCCGACATGATGAAAGTGGAAAGCTCCTCGTCATATTCCGCCGGAACATCCTTCCACACCCGCATCGGAGCATCGTATTCTACGGCTTTGGCGATCAGGCCCCTATGTACGCAATGCAATACCTGCAGGCGGTCCGCGCCATCCGCTATGCCGACGCGTCCTTCGTCGCTGCATGGAGAACCGATGAACAGGGTACGTTGATACAGCAGCGAAGGAATGAAATATCCCAGCACCCTGGCGATGGGGAGCAGAAATGGCGGCGCAACCAGTTTGATGGGTACATCCATGAGAAAGGCGGGAGCGATTGCAACCGGCTTGCCGTCCAGCTCGACCACACCGTACAAAAAAGTGAATTGCGCGGTGATGCCGCATTGCTCCAGTGCCTGATACCACCATACGCCTTCGAAAGGTTCTGGGAAGCACACCTGCCATAACCCGGCAGGGATGGAGGATGCTGAATCAACCCAACGTATCTGATACATGGTGCTATATGGCCTGTTCCAGAATGCCGCAAATGCGCTCAAAATCATGGTCTTTGAGCCAATGGCTGTTGGAGATGGTGAGTGAGCGTGCGGCAAAGTCGCGAGCGTTGGGCGTATTTGCATTGCCAAGACCGGCTGCCAGACCGTCGTAATCCGGCAATGCATGGATGAACATCCTGCCTACCCCCAGTCCGGCAGGCCACAGCGTCTGCAATGCCTTATCCCTGGCCTGCTGTGTCGGCATCAGTACCAGCAGGCAGGGCCAGGTACCCATATCGCCCGGCGCATCTTCCAGCACCGTGATGCCTGCGATGCGTTGCAGGCGCGCTTTACGGCGCAAGGCTTGCACCGTGGTGAGCGCCATGAACCATGACATGCGTTTCAGCGCTTTCGCCCCCACCGTCTTGCGCCAGCGGCTGACGCGGTGCATGGGGATGGATGCCGGGTGCAAGTCGCCCGCCGCCTCCAATAGCCTGCCCTGCTGCAAAAGGCGGCGCAGCGGCACGCCGTAGACCAGGGGTAGGGTGAGAGGGCGGTACAGTGCGGCGTAGCCCAGCAGTTCAAGTATGCGTCTGGCTTCGCGGCCTGGCTGGCAAGTCGTTAATGTTTTACTGGCTGCAAGCAGCCGTTCGCGCAATTCCGGAGTGCGGGCGATGAGCGCGCCGCCGCCGTAGATGGTCAGTCCTTTGCCTACTCCCAGACTGTACACGCCGATGTCGCCCAGGCTGCCTGCGGGCTGACTCCGGTACAGGGCGCCTAATGCCTGCGCTGCGTCTTCCACCACGTAAGCGCCCGCCTGTTTGGCGATGGCGGTGATGGTTGTCATGTCCGCCAGACGTCCGGCCAGATGCGTGGGGACCACCGCCAGCGTGTTCTCGTTGCAACAGGCACGTAAGGCATCCGCGCAAAAATCGAAATGCCCGGCACGGGTATCGCACGCCACCGGTTGCAACCCTGCCTGCAATACAGCCTGCGCCACCAGCGGGCAGGTGTAGGCGGGGATTACTACCTGCTGTCTGTCGCTGCCATGCTTGAGCGCAGTCAGTGCAATCACTAATGCGCTGCTGGCGGAGCATTCGATCTGTATCTCCTCTGCTCCGACGAATCCTGCCAGATGGCGCTCCAGCGGCCTGCCGCTTGGAAGCAGGTCGCTCCAGGCCAGAGGGAGGCCTGCCGTGGGTGGTACTTCGTATATTCTGTCAGCTTTGGCGGTTGTCCTGCTCATCGTTCTTGTTTTCTTTGCTCAGACTAAGGAAAACGATGCCTAACATGATGCATAGTGCACCCACTACCTGCAAGGCACTGAGCTTCTCGCCCAGATATGCCACCGAGATGATCAGCACGGTCACCACATCCAGATGCGATACGGCGAATGCAGGTCCCACCGGGGCGCGCTTGAGCAGGGTCATCCAGGCAACGAATGAACCGAGATAGCCGATCACCGCACCCCACACCCAGGGGTTGAGGAACACCTTGAGCAGCCACGAAAACTCAGGCAGGAATACCCCGGCGTGGCTGGAAGACAGTTTGAACGATACCTGGGTAAGCGTATCGAAGAACATCAGCGCGCCGAAGCCAGCCATATAGAAATCGCGGCGCTTCATGAGAACCCCCCTGCCAGCGCCACACCCACGCAGATCAGCGTCATGCCCAGCACGCGCATGCGGTCCAGACGTTCCTTGAACAATATGCGCCCGGCGAACATGATGGTCACCATGTTGATGGAACCGATGAGGATGCCCAGCGACAGCGGCATGATGGACAGGAATGCCAGCCACAGCACGAACTCGCAAACGAAGCAGGCCATGCCTATCCAGATCGGGAACGAAGACAGCATGCTCTTCCAGCGCCCCAGTTCGGTCTTGTGGTCAACGATGGCGGCATACTTGAAGGCCATATGCCCGACCGTATCCACAGTGATGTTGAGTGCCCAGATGAGCAGAGCGAGTTTAGACAAGATGTAAGCCCATATGTAGCCCCTAGCCGGGTAAACGAAGACACTGGATTATAGCGCGCTGCCGCTTATTTGCTGCTCAGACTCAAAGCCACCGCCTCCGCCACCTTGATCCCGTCTATGGCTGCCGACAGGATGCCGCCCGCATAACCGGCACCTTCTCCGGCAGGGTACAGGCCGACTGTGTTGAGGCTTTGCAGGCTGTGGTCGTCTCTGGTGATACGGATAGGGGCGGAAGTACGGCTTTCCACCCCGGTCAGCACGGCATCGTGCATGGCAAAACCGCGTATCTGCTTGTCGAAGGCGGGCAGGGCTTCCCTGATCGCGGTGATCGCGTAATCCGGCAAGGCCGTCGCCAGGTCGCACAGATGCACGCCCGGCGTGTAGGAGGGGATCACGCTGCCGAGTTTGGTGGAAGCGCGCCCTGCCAGGAAATCCCCTACCAGTTGTCCCGGCGCTTCGTAATTGCCCCCACCCAGTTCGAAGGCACGCGATTCCCAATGGCGCTGAAAGGCGATACCTGCCAGCGTGCCGCCGGGGTAGTCGGCCTCCGGCGTAATGCCGACCACGATGCCGGCGTTGGCATTGCGCTCGTTGCGCGAATACTGGCTCATGCCGTTGGTGACCACGCGATTGGGTTCGGAGGTGGCTGCCACCACCGTACCGCCCGGGCACATGCAGAAGCTGTATACCGAGCGTCCGTTCTGCGCATGATGCACCAGCTTGTAATCGGCAGCACCTAACAGGGGATTGCCTGCATTCACCCCCAGACGGCAGCGGTCTATCATGCTCTGCGGGTGTTCGATGCGAAAGCCGATGGAAAAAGGCTTGGCTTCCATATGGATACCCTGACGATGCAGCATCTCGAAAGTGTCGCGCGCGCTATGGCCGACCGCCAGCACAATATGGCGGGCGTTGATCTCCTCGCCGCTGGTCAGCCTGACTCCTTGCACTTTTCCATCCTGCAGCAATAATTCTTCGACCTTGTGTTGAAAGCGTATCTCGCCGCCCAGTGCGGTAATGGTCTGCCGCATCTGCTCCACCACACCCACCAGCCTGAAGGTGCCGATATGGGGTCTGGCGACGTAGATGATCTCTTCCGGCGCCCCTGCCTTGATGAATTCCTGCATCACCTTGCGTCCGTAGTGCTTGGGATCCTTCACCTGGCTATACAGTTTGCCGTCGGAAAAAGTGCCGGCGCCGCCTTCGCCGAATTGCACGTTGGATTCCGGATCCAGCTTGTGATTGCGCCATAGCGCCCAGGTATCCCTGGTACGTTCACGGACTGATTTACCGCGCTCCAGGATAATGGGCTTGAACCCCATTTGTGCCAGTATCAAGCCTGCGAACAGGCCGCAGGGGCCGGTACCGATAACGATGGGACGGCGGAAACCGGAAGGGGCGGTTGCCACCACATGGTAGCTGGTGTCGGGAGCAGGGCGGATATGCGGGTCTTGCAGGCGCTTCAGCAGCGCTGCTTCGGCGGATGCATCGGTGAGCTCCACATCGATCGCATACACGAACAGGATGGCGTTCTTTTTGCGCGCGTCGTGGCTGCGTTTGAAGATGGTATAACCGGCAAGCGCCTCTTCCCCCAGCTTCAGGCGGCGCAGAATCTCGGCCTTCAGTGCGGCAGCGGGGTGCTCCAGCGGGAGTTTTAATTCGGAAATGCGTAACATGGGTAAACTGATATGGGTAACCCGGAATGGAGCCTCGGATCAAAACTCTATTTCAAGTCCTTCTCTGGACAGCACGATCTCGGGATCGCCCGGCTGGTGAGGGTGACGGCTGAGTACTTCGGCGAAAACCGTTTCCAGATCATCATCGCTGCGCGTAGGCTCATGGTGGGTACACACCAGCTTTTTCACCTTGGCCGCGCGTGCCATGCGTATGCTGCTATCGAACGAGCCGTGCCCCCAGCCTTTTTTCGCCGGATATTCAGTCGCGGTGTAGGAGGAGTCGGCGATCAGCACATCCACACCCTGCATGGCAGCGATGATCTCGCGCTCTTTTTCCTCCACGATCATCTGATACTCGTGATATTGCTCGTCCGTGGGTTCGTAGATATTGTAGGGTGGCTCATGGTCGCCGGTGAAAAATACCGATTTTCCGTTATGCTCGACGCGATAGCCGTAGTTGATCACCGGATGGTTGAGCATGGTGCATGTCACCTGGGCGTCGTTCACCGGCACGGTCTGCCCCGGGATCATGGTGATATATCCCACCTTGGCTTTCAGTTCAGCTTCGCGCACCGGAAAGTAGCTGTATTGCAACTGGATATCCATCACCTTCTCGATGCCGGTGCCCACCACCGGGTCGAACGCGCCGTGTATCATCAGCGTATTGCCGGGGATGAAAATGGGAGTGAACATGGGCAAGCCCTGGATATGATCCCAATGGGTATGGGTCATGAAGATATGGGCGCGTATCGGCATTTCCTTGAGCAGAGCCTGCCCCAGTTGAAATATGCCGGTACCGCCGTCGAATACGATCAGGTCGTTATCATCGGTGCGTATTTCGATGCAGGTGGTGTTCCCGCCGTAGCGCACGGTCCTGGGTCCCGGGACGGCGATTGAGCCGCGCACTCCCCAGAAACGTATCTTCATTCCACGCTGGCCTGTAGTACGATCTCGGCTTCCTTGACGAACACATCCAGGTCGCCAAGCAGTGCTGTCGCTCTTTCCACTGTCAGCCCCAGGCGCTTGGCTTTGCCCTGCGGCGGCGTATCGGTCGCCTTGGTGATCTTGACCTCGGAGGCATTCTTGGCGATGCGGTCAGCCAGATACAGGCATTCCGTCAGCAGGTTTTCCGCTGACTGCTCGTGATGGGTACGTATGGCTTCCACCACATCGTCGGAAAAATTCCAGCGCTTGACCAGCATCGCACCGACCACGGCGTGGTTCACGCCCAGCACTAGTGTTTCCGCCAGATACAGCGGCTTGCCGGTATCGTTACTCAACTTCATGGCTGCTTTGAACTCTTCCGGCATGAACTGGGCCAGTACCACTTTGCCGAAATCGTGCAGCAATGCCACGATATAGCAGTCCATGGGGTCTATGTCACCGGCCGCATAGCGGTGCGCCAGCTGACGCGCGATTCCTGCGGTTATCAACGAATGTTGCAGGTAATCGTCCATGTCGAAACCGGCTTCGTTCTTGCTCGGCAATATGCCAACCGCTGCCAGCGACAGCGCCAGATTCTTGATGGTGTTGATGCCGATGTAGACCACAGCGCGGTCTAACGAGGTGATTTTATAAGGCAGTGAAAAGTAGGCGGAATTGATGACTTTGAGCACCTTGATCGACATCACTGGGTCTTTTTCAATGACTTCGATGATCTCTTTCGGCGTGCAATTCATATTGCGCGAAAGCTCAAGGATCTTCTGTACGCTCTTGGGGAATGCGGGCATGCGTTCAACCGCACTTTCCAATCGTTTATTTGTTTCTGGGGAAAGCGTGGTTTGCATCAGAGACCTTCAAAAATTGTTATTAGCTGATGTGAAAGGCAAGTATTAAACTCTAGCGGTGGATTTTACCAAATAAAATGTTTCAATACCTCTGAAATATGAACAACTGAGTTATGCGCATAATATGATGCGCTTTACGGGGTGTGAAATGTTATAATAACGCTTTGATTTTATTATTTATTCATTATGGCGATACAGTGGTTTCCGGGACACATGAATGCGGCGCGCAAAAAAGCCGCAGAAACCATGGAGATTACCGATCTGGTCGTCGAGGTCGTGGATGCACGTCTGCCGGAGGCCAGCAGCAACCCCATGATCCACGAACTGCGCCTGTTTCGCCAGCGCCCATGTCTGAAAGTGCTGAACAAGGCCGACCTCGCCGACCCTGCCATTACGCAGGCCTGGCTTGAGTTTTACAATGCCCAGCCCAACATCAAAGCCGTGGCGATCTCGTGCAAAAAACCGGGCGATGCCTCCAAAGTGCCGGCGCTATGCCAGCAACTTGCGCCGCACCGCAACAGCAACATCAAACCCCTGCGCATGATGACGATGGGCATCCCCAATGTCGGCAAATCAACCCTGATCAATGCTTTATTGGGGCGCAAGGTTGCCAAGGTAGGCGACGAACCCGCAGTCACCAAGAACCAGCAGAAATTCGAGCTGAGCAAAAAGATACTGATGACAGACACCCCGGGCATGCTGTGGCCGAAGATACAGTATCCCGACGACGGCTACATGCTGGCCGCAAGCCATGCCGTAGGCCGCAACGCCGTCAACGATGAAGAGGTTGCTACTTTTCTGGCAAACAATTTGTTGCAACGCTACGCCGGCCTGATCGCGCAACGTTACAGTCTGGACGTCAGCGGCTTCGATGGTACCGACGTCATCGAAGCCATTGCCAAACGTCGCGGCTATGTGGAGCGGGGTGGTACCCCGGACATAGACAAGGCGGCGCAGGTGCTGCTGGTGGATTATCGCACCGGCGTGCTGGGGCGCATCAGCCTGGAGTCGCCGCAGTCGCGCAAGGTGATGATGGAAGAGGCGAAAAAGGCGGATTTGATCAAAACAGTATTAGCCACAGATGAACGTGGATAAACACGGATAAAATCCAAACCCGGATTCACGCAAATTCGTTGACCTGATTCCCCAGTTTATAGTTGCTGGTGCTGCTGCTGGAGTTATTTTGGGTGCTGGTGGATGTATTGCTATTATTACTAGTGGTAGACGACTGTGCGCTAAGTTGAGCGATCTCCTGTGTGATCTGTATGATTTGCTGAGAGACTACCTGTATCTCTGCCTGGCCTGCTGTGGACGAAGACGAAGCATCCTTCTGCAGCGCTTTCAATGTTTTTTCGTCAGCGGCGAGCTGTTTTTGCAACGCTGCGATCTGAGAGCCCGTGCTACTGCTGCCAGCTACCGTTGCGGTTGTGATTGAACTGTTTGCGGATGAAATGGCAGCTGATGACATGGCTTACTCCTGAAGTTGTTGCTGATGTGTGAATTATCGGCAACATTCGCTGCATATTGATGCCGTATTGTGTAAAACCAGGTAAAGCTTTGTTAAGTTCTGCGCCCATCGATAAGCAGGTCACGGTTTTGTAAAGATTGGTAAAGTTCACTGATCTGCGCTGTATAGGATCAGAGTCATTCGCTAACATTCTCCCTATAAAATGAATCCACTGTTGTAAATGCCCACAATACTGCTGATAGACGACGATACCGAATTGCTGGCCCTGCTAAAGGAATATCTTGAGCGGGAAGGTTTTGATGTGGTCGCGGTCAGCGATGGGGCAAGTGGTGTCGCTGCTGCAATATCAGGGCAGTTCGCACTGGCGGCGCTGGATGTGATGATGCCCGGCATGAACGGTATCGATGTACTGCGCGCCATACGCGCCAGCAGCGATATGCCGCTGATCATGCTCACGGCAAAGGGTGACGACATGGATCGCATCCTTGGGCTGGAGCTGGGCGCGGACGATTATGTGCCCAAGCCCTGTACGCCCAGAGAGCTGCTGGCGCGGATACGCTCTATCCTGCGGCGTGCCGAATTCCTGGAGGGTGCGGAAAGGACACAGGCCATCTCGATCCCGCCCTTGCTGCTGTGGCCCGAGCAGCGCCGCGCCGAATGGAAAGGAAAAGCACTGGAGTTGACAAGCACGGAATTCAGCCTGCTGGAGACCTTGACGCGCAATGCAGGCAAGGCGGTGAGCAAGGATGAATTATCCAGACAGGCGTTGGGACGCTCGCTGGCGCGTTTCGACCGCAGCATAGACGTGCACCTGAGCAGCATAAGGCACAAGCTCGGCAATATGCAGGATGGCCGTTCCTATATCCAGACGGTTTACCGTCTGGGCTATCAGTATCTTAAGGAATAGCGTTATGGGCCGCCTGTTCTGGAAGATATTCATATTTATCCTGCTGGCGCAGATGGCGGGTATGGTGGCGGTCGGCGCTACGTTCTGGCTGCGCCACCGTAGCCTGGAACAGCACCACACGGGTTTTCCGCTGCATGTGTACGACGAGCACGGCAGGCCATTGCCACCGCCTCCGCATAAGCCCCCCGGTCATTTTCCGGTAGAACCGCTGATAGGCACTTTTTATGCCAGCCTGCTTGCTGCAGCGCTGATCGCCCAATATTTTTCCAGGCCCATACGCAATTTGCACGACGCATTCAACCAGGCGGCGAATGGCAAGCTTGAGGTGCGTGCAGGCGCCATGATGGGACATAGGCAGGATGAATTGGCTGACCTGGGGCGCGATTTCGACCATATGGCGGACAGGCTCAAGGCCGCCATGGATTTGCAACAGAACCTGTTGCACGATGTCTCGCACGAACTACGCTCGCCGCTCGCGAGGCTGCAGGTTGCCGTGGGTCTTGCGCGGCAAAGCCCGGACAAGCTGCAAGCGACCATGGAGCGTATAGAAATGGAAAGCGGGCGCATCAACTATCTGGTTGAGGAATTGCTGACGCTGTCCCGGCTGGATGCGGGGATCATGGAGATGCCCAGGGTTGATACCGAGCTTGAAGAGTTGCTATCAGTCATCGTCGATGATGCGCGTTTCGAGGCGAAGTCGAAAGAACAGGAAGTAGTGCTGGATTGCGAGCGTGATCTGATGTTCAAATGCCAGCCGGAATTGTTGCTCCGCGCTCTGGAGAATGTGGTGCGTAATGCGCTAAGGCACACGCCTGCAGGCAAGCGCATCCATATCGTTTGCCGCAGGCAGGGCGCGCCTTCCAGCATATATATTTCGGTGCTGGATCAGGGGCCGGGCGTGGATCCGGCGGAGCTGCCTCACCTATTCGAACCGTTCTTCAGAGGTGCATCGCATCATGCCGATGGACACGGACTGGGGCTTGCCATCGCCCGCAGGGTGATACATGCACATTGCGGCGAAATCATGGCATCGAACATCGCAGGCGATGGGCTGCACGTAGAAATCACCCTGCCGCAAAGCTGAATCAAAACCATCCTCGTACGACCTCTGTATTTGTCCAAAGTCTGCATCATGCGGCAAAATATTGCCGTTT
>CAILHX010000025.1 GCA_903834185.1 uncultured Methylophilaceae bacterium | reverse complement strand
ACCACTGAGCCACATGGGCGCCGAGGCTTGCAATCCGCCAAGCCAAAAAAAAACCTTACTAAAACTGCACTGGAGCGGGTGAAGGGAATCGAACCCTCGTCATAAGTTTGGAAAACTTCTGCTCTACCATTGAGCTACACCCGCAAACTTACATCTGAAGAAAAATCCTTCAACCAACACCAGCATCTATGCAGCAACCACCTTGGTGGAGGGGGAAGGATTCGAACCTTCGTACTCAGAGAGAACGGATTTACAGTCCGTCGCCTTTAACCACTCGGCCACCCCTCCTGCTGAAACATTCGATTATGTAGTACATCGCGGGCATTGTCAACGGTGAGTAGCGCGGAGATGGGTGATGGTGCCGGATAGAGGAATCGAACCCCCGACCTTCTGATTACAAATCAGCTGCTCTACCAACTGAGCTAATCCGGCGCGGGCGGCATTATATCAATGCTGCAATGCCACGTCTTGCACTCTTGTTGCTAACTTGCGTTATCTCACCAGCTTCAAGCTGGGTTTTTTTCTGGCCGCAGTCTCGGATGCCCCCGATGGAGCGGGCAAAATTGGGGGCGGCGCCTCAGCCTCAAAAAACATCCCCTGACCATTTTCGCGCGCAAAAATACCCTTTACCACACGTACCGGAATATAAATATTATGTGAAACACCATTAAATCGCGCAGAAAAGGTGATTGCGTCATTTTCCAACTGCAGATTCTTGATAGCCGTATAGTTGATATTAAGGACGATTTCGCCCTCCTTGACGAACCCCATCGGCACGCGCGTCTCCTCATCCACCATCACCACCAGATGCGGAGTAAATCCGTTATCCACGCACCATTCATAGATGGCACGTATCATGTATGGCTTAGTGGAAACGGACTCGCTCAAGGCTTTTTTGCTCAAGTTTTCACTTGCGCATGGCACGTTCAGATGGTGTCATCGCATCAATGTATGCCGGACGGCTAAAAATGCGCTCTGCATATTTGAGCAACGGCGCCGCCTGTTTAGGCAACTCGATTCCGTAGTGATTGAGACGCCACAGCAATGGTGTAATCGCCACATCCACCATGGAGAACTCATCGCCCAGCATGAATTGCTGACGCAGGAAGATAGGCGCAATCAAAGTCAAGCCATCACGAATAGCCGCGCGCGCTTGTTCGATTTTGCTGGTTGCATTCTCGATATCAGGAATATGTGAAAATAACTGCTCTTCAAAATTATGCAAAAATAATCTGGCGCGCGCGCGCATGACTGGATCAGGCGGCATCAATTGCGGATGAGGAAAGCGCTCGTCAATATATTCGTTAATGATATTGGCAATATCCAAACGCAGGTCGCGCTCTACCAGCACTGGCAAACGGTTGTCAGGGCTGATTTCTATCATGTCTTCCGGTTTATTGGCAGGATCTACATCGATCACTTCAAAATCCATACCCTTTTCATACAGCACGATACGGCAACGGTGGCTATAAGGGTCCGTAGTCCCAGAATACAAGGTCATCATAATTATTTACTCACTCAAAAGAAATGCGGGGATACATGAGAACAACCCGCTCTCACTCCCCGCAAATTTAGAACACAAATTTAGTGGATATCTTTCCAGAACTCTTTTTTCAGCAGGAGCGCCAGCACAAACATGAATGCCAGGAATATCAGCACATACCCACCCATATGAGTTCGAACGGCCCGGGCCGGCTCACCCATGTAAACCAGATAATTCACCAGATCAGCCGCAGCCTTATCGTATTCGGCGGGACTTAGCGTACCCGGCTTGTCCAATACCAGATGCGAAGCCGGCTTGCCTGTCTCGTCTGGCGCAGTTACCAGACGTTGCTCACCCTGCAGCTCATAAAGCACATTCGGCATGCCAACCTTGTCGAATACCGTGTTATTCCAACCCGTAGGGCGGGTATTGTCGCGATAGAAACCACGCATGTAGGCATACAGCCAATCAGCTCCTCGCGCACGCGCGATAACCGACAAATCCGGCGGTGTAGCGCCAAACCAGCCCTTGGCTTCACTCTTGTCCATCGCCACCATCATAGTGTCTCCGACCTTTTCTCCGGCGAACATGAGATTTTTTTTGATTTGCTCGTCCGTCAGGCCAATATCTTTCAGACGGTTATAGCGCATCACAGAAGCACTATGGCAACTCAGACAGTAATTGACAAAGATTTTCGCGCCGCGTTGCAGCGAGGCCTGATCCGACATGTTGATAGGCGCCGCAGGGAAATTACCGCCTTCACCAGCCATTGCCAGCGTTGGCACTAACAGACTCAGGATCAACAACAATTTTTTCATGATGTCACTCTTTCCGGCACCGGTTTGGTTTTGTCTATCCTGGTATACCAAGGCATCAGAATAAAAAACAGGAAGTAAGCGGCGGTGCAAAAACGCGCTACAACCGTGGCTCTATCCGCCCCGCCCAGCAAAATCACGTGCTTATCGAAAGTGCCCCACACGGTAGTTGGCTCCGTGCCCAGATACCCCAACACCAGAAAACTCACAACGAACACCGTCAGCCAGCGCTTATACAGGCCGCCCCGATAACGGATGGACTTGACCGGACTACGATCGAGCCATGGCAACGCAGCAAAGATCAACACCGACGCCCCCATGGCAACCACTCCCGGGAACTGCGAATTAAACAATGGCGGTACAGCACGCAAGATCGAGTAGTAAGGAGTGAAATACCAGACCGGCGCTATGTGCGGAGGCGTCACCATCGGATTAGCCGGAATGAAGTTGTTGGCCTCCAGGAAATAGCCACCCATCTCCGGCGCAAAGAATATAACGCAAGAGAACACTATCAAAAACACCACCACGCCCACGATGTCTTTCACCGTGTAGTAAGGGTGAAACGGAATACCATCAAGCGGTATGTGCGTCTTGGGGTCTTTATGCTTTTTGATCTCAACCCCATCCGGATTGTTGGAACCGACTTCATGCAGCGCGATGATATGCGCCACTACCAAGCCCAGCAACACTAACGGCAGGGCAATTACATGGAACGCAAAAAAGCGGTTAAGCGTAGCGTCTGCAATGGTGTAGTCGCCTCGTATCCACAACGAAATGTCGGGACCGATAAAGGGGATGGAATTAAACAAATTGATAATGACCTGAGCGCCCCAGTAAGACATCTGTCCCCAAGGCAACAGATAGCCGAAAAACGCCTCTCCCATCAGGCACAAAAATATGCCGACACCAAACAACCAGATCAACTCACGCGGATTACGGTGTGAACCATATAACAACCCGCGGAACATGTGCAGATAAACCACCACAAAGAACATCGAAGCGCCTGTGGAATGCATATACCGTATCAGCCATCCCCATGAAACATCACGCATGATGTATTCGACTGAAGCGAAGGCCATCCCCGCATCAGGCTTGTAGTTCATGGTGAGAAAAATGCCGGTGAGTATCTGAATCACCAATACGAGCAATGCCAGCGACCCAAAGTAATACCAAAAATTGAAATTCTTTGGCGCGTAATATTCGGAAAGATGCGCCTTCCAGTTCGCCGTCAGCGGAAACCGCTCATCTATCCAGGCGACAGCAGATGTCAGGGATTTGTTGACATGTTCGCGCATCATGCTTCCTTCCCATCCTGACCAACACCGATCAGTAACATATTATCGGAGAGATATTTGTGTGGCGGAACTTCCAGGTTAATAGGCGCGGGAGAGCCCTTGAACACGCGACCAGCAAGATCGAATTTGGAACCGTGGCATGGACACAGGAAGCCGCCTTTCCACTCCTCACCCATATCACCTTCTGCCGATTTGAACTTGGGTGTAGGCGAACATCCCAAATGGGTGCACAGCCCGATCATCACCATCACTTCAGGCTTGATGGAGCGAGTGGCATTTTTGCAATATTCGGGTTGCTGATCCACTTCCAACAATGGGTCGGACAGTTTGTCGTTGAGGGTAGGCAAATCGTCCAGCATTTGTTTGCTGCGCTTGACGATCCATATCACTTTGCCTCGCCATTCCGCCGTTTTCAGCACGCCAGTCTCGCAGCTGCTGATATCTACTTCCACCGGAGCACCAGCTGCCTTGGCTCGTTCAGACGGCAACATGCTGGATACAAACGGTGTTGCAACCGCGACTGCTCCCACGGCGCCCGCTCCCGCTGTCGCTGCCACGAGAAAGCGCCGTTTACTTTGATCTACTTCAGGCTTTGCCATGATACGTCCTCAATTAGGCTATTACGCTTATTAATAGCCTGTATTGTACAGTTTCCAAACAAAAACTTAAACGGGATTTTCTAAACCGGATTATCTATCTCTATAAACTGATGCCTGACTCCAAAACGTTCGGCCAAATGCGATCCGAGTGCCTGGACTCCATATCTTTCGGTGGCGTGATGGCCGGCGGCGATAAAGGCAACGCCGGTTTCCCGTGCAAGATGCACTGTTTGCTCGGAAGCCTCGCCAGTGATAAATACATCCGCCCCCACGGCAACTGCTTGGGCTAAATAATCCTGCGCGGCCCCGGTGCACCAGGCCACCCGATGCAAACTTTTGTCCGGATCACCGATGATCAAAGGCTGCCTTCCCAATGCCTGTTTTATTTGAGTACCCAACATGCTTAAATTTACCGCATCGGGCAGATACCCATAAGCTGCGATATTCTGCTCTCCGAACCAGCCTTCCACCCGCAAACCAAGCTGATTTGCCAGTTGTGCATTATTTCCAAGCGAAGTATGCGCGTCCAACGGCAAGTGATATGCGATCAGATTAATGTCATGCTGCATTAATAATTTAAGCCGTTTGCGTTTGGTTCCCAGAATGCGCATATCCTCATTTTTCCAGAACCAGCCGTGGTGAACCAGGATTGCGTCCGCGTTAACCTCAATGGCAGCCTCGATCAATGCCAGACTGGCAGTGACCCCGCTTATCAAGACGTTGATGTTTTCCTTACCCTGAACTTGCAAGCCGTTGGGGCAGTAGTCACGGAATCGTGGGGCGTCCAGAAGTTGTTCGGTATAATTTAGTAACTCACTGGTTTTCATTTTAGCTATCCTGATTTTATTTCCATGGCTCTATTTTTTTTTGATTATAAGGCCTTGAAAAAATCCTATTCGGGCAAAGACGGAGTTTAATTTTAAATATGCGTAGATTCTGGTCTATATTTTCTCAAAGCGTCACCATCAGTTTAGCGATTTTGTTCGTGCTGCGTCTTTTTTACCCCCACTTGCTGACTCCGAATCAATCCACAGTAGAAGCCATCACACCGCAATTAAGTAGCGTCAATTCTTATCGTATGGCCGCGTCGCGCGCCATGCCTTCGGTTGTTAATATTTTTACCAGTAAGCAAACACCAGCAACAGACGAAGACAGCTCACTGTTCCAACAATTTTTCGGCGACAAGCCTAATGCGCAACCAGGGCGGGAAAACAGCTTGGGTTCTGGCGTCATCGTCGGCACCGAAGGTTTGATCGTGACCAATCATCATGTGGTGGAGTCAGCCGATGAGATCGAAGTGGCGCTGGCCGATGGCCGTACATTACCGGCGAAGATGGTAGGTAGCGACCCGGAAACCGACATTGCAGTGATCAAGGTGGATGCTCAGGATTTACCCGCCATCACCCTGAGTCAGAACCCTTTGAGTGTGGGCGATGTAGTATTGGCTATAGGCAACCCGTTCGGCGTAGGGCAAGCGGTTACTCAAGGCATCGTCAGCGCTCTGGGACGTAACCATTTGGGCATCAACACCTACGAAAATTTCATACAAACCGATGCCACCATCAACCCCGGAAATTCCGGTGGCGCGCTAGTAGATGTGGAAGGCAATCTGGTCGGAATCAGTAGCGCCATCTATTCCAAAAGCGGGGGCTCCATGGGCATAGGCTTCGCTATCCCGGTCAATATCGTACAACAAGTGATGGATCAGATCGTCACCAAAGGCAGTGTCACGCGTGGATGGCTGGGCGTAGAGGCGCAGGATATGTCTGCAGAAATAGCTCAATCGCTCAGAATCAGTGACCGACAAGGCGCGCTGATCACCGGCGTACTACGAGGCGGGCCCGCAGACAAAGCTGGCATCAAACCAGGGGACGTACTACTCAGCATAGACGGGCATGAAGTGGTTAATGGTTCGGAAATGCTCAACCTGATCGCCGCACTCAAACCGGATAGTCGAGTCAATATAAAGCTTGAGCATAATGGCAGAAAAATAGTAACGCAGGCACTCATTGCCAGAAGGCCAACGCCGCAAAAAGACAGCAAGAACTGATCGCTGCAGTAGGCATATAGTAGAATCAAATTAAAAAGAAGCAGACCAAATGGAACCTAGTCAATTTGAACATGATTCCATGGCGCATGACGCTTGGCTTCTAATCGAAGCCAATCAGCCAGATCAGGCAGAAGCGCTATGCAATATCATACTGAGCGACAACCCTAATCATTTCGGCGCTCTGCATTGCCTTGGCATCGCTCATTTCCACCGCGCTAAATTCGACCAGGCAGTCATTGCCTTTACGCATGCGCTGGAAATATGTCCAGTCTCGGATATTTATTCCAACCTGGGACTCGCACTGGCAAAGCTCAATCTGCATAAAGAAGCCATAGCATGTTATAACGCCGCGATTGCGCTTGACCCGGGGAATGCGATTGCGTTTTATAACTGCGGGAATTCCTGGCTTCATCTGGAGCAGCATGCTGAAGCGCTGAAAAACTATGATCAGGCCATTTCCATCAACCCCTCCTATGCTGAAGCACTGAGTAATCGCGCTAGTGTATTTCGCGCGATGAAGCTACTGCCGGAGGCGATTGCCAACTACAATCGGGCTGTCGCCCTTGCACCCAAGAACGCCAGAGTACTTAACAATCGCGGCGTAGTCTGGATGGAACTCAACCGCCCCGAAGATGCTTTAAACGACTATAACTTCGCACTCTCCTACGCCCCCGACTATACAGAAGCGCTCTATAACAAAGGCAATGCTCTGCTTGCACTGGGGCGGCATGAATCAGCACTAGAATGCTTTGATAAGTCGGTGACAAGCGACCCCACCAATGCCGATGCCCATCTCAACAGAGCACTCTGCCTGCTATTCACCGGCGATTTTGAACGCGGCTGGCCTGAATACGAATGGCGTTGGAAGCAAAGCTCATATGTTCCACTGCATGATTTTCCGCAACCCTTGTGGACGGGAAAAGAAAACCTCGCAGGCAAAACCATACTACTCTATGCAGAGCAAGGCCTGGGAGACACCATACAGTTCGTGCGTTATGTCAGTATGGTAAAAGCACAGGGGGCGAGAGTCATTCTCGAAGTACAGGCTCCGCTCAAGACTCTGATGGCTAGTATTGAAGCTGTAGACGTTTTGATCGCCCAGGGGGAGAAAATACCTGCTTTTGATTATCACTGCATGCTGATGAGCCTGCCATTTGCTTTTAATTCAAACCTGCACAACATTCCAGCACCGACTTCTTATTTAACTGCAAGCCGTGACAAAATCGCTGATTGGGCAGACAAACTTAGGGAATTTCCAGCACCAAGAATAGGCATCTCGTGGTCGGGCAATCCCGATCACAAAAACGATCATAATCGTTCCATCCCATTGCAATGGCTGGCAGACAGACTGCTACCGGAATTTACATACATCAGCCTGCAAAAGGAATTACGTGAATCTGATAGTGCAAGGCTTGAGTCTGATAGCAAGATACTGTCCTTCTCAGACCAGCTAGAGGATTTTTCTGATGTTGGCGGACTGATCGCCAATCTCGATATGGTCATTTCGGTGGACACTTCAATTGCACATCTGGCAGGAGCGCTGGGCAAACCGGTGTGCATACTGCTGCCATATGCGCCAGACTGGCGCTGGATGCAATCGGGAGATTCCAGCCCTTGGTATCCGACAGCCAGATTATTCCGCCAATCTGCTTTATCTGATTGGGCTAGCGCGATCGAACAATTAAATCAATACTTGATGAAGACCTTGATCAGTCAGTCTTCGCGATAGGCTCAGTCTTGGCAATAAAGCTGGAAACAAACACGCCTGCTTCATACAGTATCCATAGTGGTACTGCCAACATGGTCTGAGAAACAACATCAGGAGGAGTGAATATGGCGCCGATGACAAAAGCGCCGACGATGGCATAGGGGCGCGCATCTTTAAGCTGCTGCAAGCTGACCCAGCCGAATTTCACCAGTGCTACCACCAGTATAGGCACTTCAAAAGCCACCCCAAATGCAATTAGCAGGCTACTGACAAAATCAAGGTAATTACCGATATCCGTCATCACTTGCACCCCCTGCGGAGTGGTTGAAACGATAAAACCGAATATCACCGGAAACACCAGAAAATAGGCAAACGACATGCCTATGAAAAACAGCACGGTACTGGCTACCACCATAGGCAAAATGAAGCGCCTCTCATGCGGATAAAGACCGGGCGCAATAAACTTCCAGAATTGATAGAGAGTATGCGGCAAAGAGATGAGTAAGGCGGCCAGCATGGCAACTTTCATCGGCACAAAGAATGGCGTTGTTACCGCCGTGGCAATGATATGTGCGCCGGCGGGCAGCTTGGCGATTAACGGCTGGGCGAGTAGCGTATAAAGCCTGTTGGCAAATGGAAACAGGCAGATGAATGCGATCAACATCCCCACCAGTGCGCGGATAAGCCGCGTACGCAATTCGATCAAATGCGAAATGAAGGTGTCCGAAGTAGTCACTTAAGCTCAGGCGCTCACTTATTCAGAGTTTCTTCGACCACAGTCTGTTTGGCGATGCCTGGCTTGGAATTCTGGATAGACTGCTCGATGTGAGAGGCTTCGGAACTGATGCTGGAATGCACTGAGGCAATGGCCTGTTTTGTTTCTCTCTCGATACGAAGTATCTCTTCGTTATGCATCTCACGGTCGACTTCTGCCTTGACTGATGCCATGTAACGTTGCAAACGCCCGGTCAACAAACCCAGGGCGCGTGCCACCTTGGGCAGTTTTTCCGGCCCGATGACGACCAGAGCAACCAGCATGATCAGGAAAATCTCGGAAAAGCCGACATCAAACATGGATACTCCTGGGGTTCAAAGCAAGCCGACTACTGGCTTTTAGTGGTGTGTGTGACTTCACCTTCCACGGTATGCACTTTATCTTCTACCTTGGGCGTCGCCTGCTCTTCGCGCATTGCGTCCTTGAAGCCTTTTACTGCGCCGCCTAAGTCACTGCCGATATTACGCAATTTTTTGGTACCGAACACCACCAGCACGATTGCCAATACGATCAACCAATGCCAAATACTGAAAGAACCCATAATATCTCCATCCTCTCCTAATTTTATGCCCTAAGTTTTTTCCAAAATGGCTGCGCCGCCAAACACATGTACATGCAGGTGAAACACCTCCTGCCCGCCGCCCTTACCGGTATTGATCATGGTGCGAAAGCCTTTGGTCAACCCTTGTTCCAGTGCCAGCCTTGGTGCCATCAACAGCAACCTTCCCAATAATTCCTGATATTGCGAAGTGCACTCGAACAAGCTTTCTATGTGTAGTTTGGGCACCAGAAGAATGTGCACTTTGGAGATGGGATGAATGTCATGAAAGGCTATCAGATCATCGTCCTCGTACACTTTTTTGCAGGGAATCTCGCCCCTGGCTATTTTGCAAAAAATGCAGTCGTCCATATCAGTCCTTGCGGGATTTTTTCTCGGTTATGCCCGACAAGCCTTCTCGCCGTGCCAGTTCTACCAATACGTCTTCAGCTTTCAAGCCGTGGTGCGCGAGCATCACCATGCAGTGAAACCATAGATCGGCAGTTTCATACACGATCTGCTGTTTGTCGCCGCTTTTGGCTGCAATCACTGTTTCCGTTGCTTCTTCACCAATCTTTTTCAAGATGGCATCGTTGCCCTTGGCATACAACTTGGCCACGTACGAAGAGTCGGCATCTGCGCTTTTACGCTGTTCCAGCATCTCGGTCAGTCTCTGTAATACTTCATTCATGGCGGAATTATTCAGAGGATCCATATATTTCTTCCGGTGCTTTGATGACAGCCTCGTCAATCACCCACTTGTCACCTTCCAGCTTCTGAAAGAAACAGCGGTGACGACCGGTATGGCAGGCGATGCCGCCGATTTGTTCCACCGTGAGCAACACAACATCCTCGTCGCAGTCCAGGCGTAATTCAGTCACTTTCTGTTGATGACCGGATTCTTCGCCTTTATGCCATAATTTTTTTCTGGAACGCGACCAATAGACTGCGTAACCTGTCTCAACTGTCAATTGCAATGCCTCGCGATTCATCCAGGCGAACATCAGCACCTTGCCCGTGCCTGCTTCCTGGGCAATCGCCGGTACCAGACCGTCTGCGGACCAGTTCACTTTATTCAACCAACTATTGCTCACAGCCTTACCTCAATCCCTTCTTTTTGCATACGCTGTTTGGCCTGCAATACCGTGTATTCGCCATAATGAAAAATACTGGCAGCGAGTACCGCATCTGCACCGCCTTGCAATACCCCCGCCACCAGATGATCCAGATTGCCTACACCACCACTGGCGATGATAGGCACTTCCACGGCATCGCTGATAGTGCGGGTGAGTGCCAGATCGAATCCGCTTTTGGTGCCGTCCCGGTCCATGCTGGTCAGCAATAATTCGCCTGCACCAAGCTTCACCATCTTACACGCCCATTCCACCGCATCAAGTCCGGTGGCTTTACGCCCTCCATGGGTGAATACTTCCCAGTGGTCACCAACGCGCTTGGCGTCGATTGCCACGACGATACATTGTGAACCGAAACGTGATGAGGCATCCGCCACCAATTGCGGATTGAGGACTGCCGCAGTGTTGATGCTGACTTTGTCTGCACCCGCGTTCAATAGCTTGCGCACATCTTCGACTGCCCGTACTCCGCCACCCACCGTCAATGGAATGAATACCTGACTGGCAACCTGTTCTATCATGTGGAAGATCAAGCCGCGATTATCAGAGCTGGCGGTGATGTCGAGGAAAGTGAGTTCATCCGCACCTTGCTCATCATAGCGGCGGGCGATCTCAACCGGATCGCCTGCATCGCGTAACTCTACGAAATTGATTCCCTTTACGACACGACCTCCGGTCACATCCATACAAGGAATGATGCGCTTGGCTAAACCCATACCAACCTTTTAACCATTTAACTCGTCGGCCAGATCCTGCGCAGCGACAAAATCCAGCGTACCCTCATAAATGGCACGTCCGGTGATTGCACCCATGATACCTTCATCCTCGATCGCACACAGACGTTTAACATCTTCCAGATTGGTCACACCACCGCTGGCGATGACCGGGATCATCAGATTTCGCGCCAGCGCCACTGTCGCTTCGATATTGACGCCGGTCAGCATGCCGTCGCGCCCGATATCAGTGTAAACCACGGCTTCGACACCATAACCTTCGAATCGTTTGGCAAGGTCAACCACATCATGCCCGGTAAGCTTGGACCAGCCATCTACCGCCACCTTGCCCTCCTTGGCATCCAGCCCGACGATAATATGGCCGGGGAAAGCGTCACATGCTTCATGCAGAAACCCAGGATTCTTCACGGCAGCAGTTCCGATGATGACGTAACTAATGCCGTCATCCAGATAACGCTCTATGGTATCCAGATCGCGAATACCGCCTCCCAGTTGAATCGGGATCTGCCCGCCGATCACTTCGACGATGGATTTGATCGCGCGCTCGTTGATCGGTTTCCCGGCGAACGCGCCGTTCAGATCCACCAGATGCAGTCGCCGCGCACCTTTATCCAGCCAGGCTTGCGCCATCGCTCCGGGATCCTCGGAAAATACCGTGGATTGTTCCATCAATCCTTGTTTAAGGCGCACGCAGTGTCCATCTTTAAGATCAATTGCAGGAATTATCAGCATGTTGGGTTTCCATCCCAGTGTATAAAGTTTTCAAGTAGTTTCAGTCCGGCGTGTTGACTTTTTTCCGGGTGAAATTGCACGGCAAAGATGTTATCGCGTGCCACCGCACTGGTGAAGCGTTGCGGATAATCACTGGTTCCAGCCGTAAGTGAATCATCGACCGGATCTACGTAATAACTGTGCACATAATAAAACCGGGCATCCTGATCTATGCCTTTCCACAATGGGTGATTCGCTGCCTGATGCAGCTGATTCCAGCCCATATGCGGCACCTTGAGCTTGGCTCCATATTCATCATGCATGTCAGATGCAAAGCGGCGCACATTACCGTGGAACAACCCCAAACCAGCGACATCACCCTCGTCGCTGTGCTCGAACAATAGCTGTAGACCGATGCATATCCCCAGAAACGGCTTGTTGGCAGCAGCATCCAGCACCACATTACGCAAATTCCTCGCGTCCAGTTCGCGTACGCAATCCGGCATCGCGCCTTGCCCCGGGAATACCACATGGCTTGCTGCAGTTATTTCATCCGGATCGCTGGTGATGGTCACCCTGCTATCTGGCGCGACATGAGCCAATGCCTGCGCTACAGAGCGCAAGTTACCCATACCGTAATCTACCACTGCGATGTTTGTCACTTAAGCCAAAAAATTTGGAAGATTAAAGGGTGCCTTTGGTTGATGGCATCACATTTGCCATGCGCGGGTCTGGTTCAGCCGCCATGCGTAATGCACGCCCAAATGCCTTGAATACTGTTTCTGCCTGATGATGCGCATTGTGCCCGCGTAAATTGTCGATGTGCAGGGTGATCATGGCATGGTTGACGAAGCCCTGAAAGAACTCATGGATCAGGTCTACGTCGAATTCACCCACCATGGCACGCGTGAACTTCACATCGAATTCCATTTCAGGACGTCCTGAAATATCAATGACCACGCGCGACAATGCCTCATCCAGGGGCACATAAGCGTGTCCATAACGACGTATACCTTTTTTATCGCCTATCGCCTGCGCGAACGCTTTGCCCAGACTGATGCCGATATCTTCGACAGTGTGATGTGCATCGATGTGCAGGTCACCTTTGGCTTTGACGGTCAGATCCATCATTCCATGACGGGCGATTTGATCCAGCATGTGGTCGAGAAAACCCAGACCACTAGCAAGTTCTGCTTTGCCGGTGCCGTCTAGGTTAATGCTGACGCTGATTTGCGTCTCGAGGGTATTGCGATCTATGGTGGCGGAGCGCATGGCGGCTTTGTGCTAATTAAACGACTAGGTTGCGGCATTCTAACCCAAAATTTCACGCAATGCTGACACCAGCATCGCGCATTGCACATCAGTACCTACGGTAATGCGCAAAAACTGCGAAATCCGCTCCGGTTTAGTGAAATGCCGCACCACGATATTACGTTCGCGCAAGCTGGCGGAAAGCGTGGCCGCGTCGTGTTCAGGATGACTGGTAAAAATAAAATTGGCCGCTGACGGCAGCACTTTAAACCCGAAACCATTGAGTTCCTTGACCAGCTTCTTTCTCGACTGCATCACTTTGCGACAAGTATTCTCGAAATGCGCCTGATCCTGCATCGCCGCAGTCGCGCCCGCTTGCGCCACACGGCCCAAAGGATAAGAATTGAAACTGTCCTTGACGCGGGTCAGTGCCTGTATCAGGTCTGTATTGCCCAGTGCATAACCCACACGCAAACCGGCAAGCGAGCGCGACTTGGACAAGGTATGCACCACCAATAGCTGAGGATAGCGATCTACCAGCGAGGCCGCAGACTCGCCGCCAAAATCCACATAGGCTTCGTCGATCACCACCACCGATTGCGTGTTGGCATCAAGCAGGCGTTCGATCTCGCTCAAAGCAAGCAGGCAACCTGTAGGCGCGTTGGGATTAGGAAAAATGATACCGCCGTTAGGCCTGAGGTAATCATCCACCCGCATTTCAAAATTATCGTCCAGCGCTACTGTTTCATAGTTGATGCCGTACAGTTTGCAATAGACAGGGTAAAAGCTGTAGGTAATGTCCGGAAACAACAGCGGAGCATCGTGTTTGAGTAAAGCCTGAAAAACGTGGGCCAACACCTCATCCGAGCCATTTCCGACAAATACCTGCTCCATTTTCAAGCCATGATAATGCGCGATTGCTTCACGCAACTGGTCGCTGGCAGGGTCTGGATAAAGCCGTATGCTGTTAGCCACCTCCTGACGCATCGCTTCCAGCGCCCGCAGGCTCGGGCCATAGGGATTCTCGTTCGTGTTGAGCTTGATCAGATTGGTCAGCTTGGGCTGCTCACCCGGCACGTAGGGGGTGATGTCATGGACGATAGCACTCCAGAATTGGCTCATTTGAATTATTTCTTCATTCTATATTCAGCCGAGCGGGCATGTGCCTGCAAACCCTCGCCATACGCCAGTGTAGAGGCGATCCTGCCCAGTGTCTGCGCACCCGCTTCAGACAGCATGATCAGGCTGGAACGCTTCTGGAAGTCGTACACGCCCAACGGCGAAGAAAAGCGCGCGGTTCTTGAAGTCGGCAGCACATGGTTAGGGCCGGCGCAGTAATCACCTACCGCTTCGCAGCTCTGGCGACCCATGAAAATAGCACCGGCATGACGAATTTGTTTACTCATGGCCATCGGATCGGCAACAGACAGCTCCAAGTGTTCCGGCGAGATGTAATTGGCAATGTCGGCAGCTTCGTTAAGGTCACGCACCAGTATCAGCGCGCCTCTATCCTGCAACGAGGTCTTGATGATCTGCTGGCGCGGCATGTCGTTGACCAGCCTGTTGATGCTGGCTTCAACGCGATCCAGAAATCCAGCATCGGGCGATAATAGAATGGCTTGCGCCAGTTCATCATGCTCAGCCTGTGAGAACAGATCCATCGCGATCCAGTCAGGATCGGTCTGCCCATCGCAAATGATCAGTATCTCCGAGGGACCCGCCACCATATCTATGCCAACCACCCCGAATACACGACGTTTGGCTGCTGCGACATAAGCATTTCCCGGACCCACGATCTTATCCACTTGCGGGACGGTTTGTGTACCGTAAGCCAGTGCAGCGACGGCCTGCGCACCACCGATGCAGAACACACGGTCAACGCCGCACACGGCGGCAGCGGCTAACACCAAGGCATTTTTTTCACCATCAGGCGTCGGCACCACCATGATCAACTCTTTAACCCCGGCCACTTTGGCCGGTATCGCGTTCATCAGGACTGACGATGGATACGCGGCTTTGCCCCCGGGAACATAGAGCCCCACCCGATCCAGTGCAGTCACCTGTTGTCCGAGCATGGTGCCATCCGCTTCGGTATAGCTCCATGAAGACATCAATTGCTTTTGGTGATATTCGCGCACTCTGTCTGCGGCCTGCTGCAGGGCAGTGCGCTGCTCTGCAGGCAAGCCTGTTAGCGCAGCTTGCAATGCTGACTGTGGCAATTCCAGATCAGCCATGCTGTTTACAGCCAGACGGTCAAAGCGTTTGGTGTAATTCAGCACAGCCTCATCCCCGTGCCGTTTCACGGCTTTGAGGATATCCGCCACCACCATATCTATCTGCTCATCCTGAGCACCTTCAAAAGCCAGCAAGGTTTTTAATGCAGCGTCAAAACCTGCTTCTACGGACGAAAATCTTTTAATGTTAAGCATAAGTGGTCACTGTTTCTTTAGGCGATTGCTTGCGCAAAGGCATCAATAATCGGCTGTATCAACTGGCGCTTGAGCTTGAATGAAGCCTGATTGACAATCAGGCGCGAACTGATGGGCATGATCTCTTCCACTGCCACCAGTTTATTCGCTTTCAAAGTGCCGCCGGTACTTACCAGATCAACTATGGCATCGGCCAGTCCCACTAATGGAGCCAGCTCCATAGAGCCATACAACTTGATGAGATCCACGTGCATGCCTTTGGCCGCAAAGTGTTCGCGTGCGATCTTGACATATTTGGTGGCCACCTTGAGACGCGCGCCCTGTTGTAGGCAAGCGGCGTAATCAAAGCCTTCGCGCACTGCTACCATCATTTTGCAGCGGGCGATATTGAGGTCCAGCGGTTGATACAACCCGACACCGCCATGCTCCAGCAAAACATCGCGCCCGGCAATACCGATATCAGCAGCACCGTTCTGCACATAGGTCGGCACGTCGGAAGCACGCACGATGATGAGCCTGACCTCTGCTTGATTGGTTTGCAGGATGAGTTTGCGTGATGATTCAGGCTTTTCGGTCGGCACGACACCTGCCGCTTCCAGCAACGGCGATGTTTCCTCAAAGATACGGCCTTTGGATAAGGCGATAGTAATCATGCTTTCACTCGTTTGATGTTTGCCCCGACTGTGGCCAGCTTCTCTTCAATACGTTCATAGCCACGGTCTATATGATATATCCGTTCTACCACTGTTTCGCCACGCGCCACCAAGCCTGCCAGCACCAAGCCTGCCGAGGCCCGCAGATCAGTGGCCATCACTGTGGCACCATCCAGATGATCAGCACCACGCACTAAAGCGGTATTACCTTCCACTTCGATATCCGCACCCAGGCGGCGCAATTCCTGCACGTGCATAAAGCGATTCTCAAAAATGGTCTCGGTCACTTTTGCCACGCCGCTCGCCACGCAGTTGAGCGCCATGAACTGCGCCTGCATATCGGTAGGAAACGCAGGATGCGGTGCCGTTCGCAAGCTTACTGCTTTCAATTTTCCATCCGACTCAATGGTAATGCTATTTTCGTCATGCGTGAGCTTGGCACCAGCCTCACGCAACTTGTCCATTGCGGCTTCCACCAGATTGGCGCGTGCATTGATGAGTTTGACTTTACCGCCAGCCATGGCCACAGCAGCCAGATAAGTGCCGATCTCGATACGGTCACACACCACGGCATGCTCGCAACCTGTGAGTCGCTCAACGCCATGGATAGTGATCACATCACTGCCTGCGCCCTCAATCCTTGCGCCCATTTTAATCAGGCATTCGGCCAAGTCCACCACTTCCGGTTCACGTGCCGCGTTTTCCAGCATGGTGGTACCTTCTGCCAGGGTAGCGGCCATCATCAGGTTTTCGGTACCGGTGACGGTCACGATGTCCATGAAAATCCTCGCACCTTGCAAACGTTTCGCCTTGGCCTCGATATAACCGTGTTCGATATGTATCTCCGCCCCCATCGCCTGCAAGCCCTTGATGTGCAGATCTACCGGACGCGAACCGATGGCGCAACCGCCGGGCAACGACACGCGCGCTTTTCCAAAGCGCGCCAGCAACGGCCCCAGCACCAGGATCGAAGCGCGCATCGTTTTCACCATCTCATAGGGCGCCACCGGGTTATTTATATGGCTGGCATCCAGTGCGATATTCATGCTCTCATCCACCGCCACCTGCATCCCCAGATGCGCCAGCAACAATAAAGTGGTATTCACATCGCGCAGATGCGGCACATTCGTAAGCTGCAGTGGCGTTTCTGCCAGTATCCCCGCGCATAAAATCGGCAAGGCGGCATTCTTGGCCCCAGAGATACGAATCTCGCCGTTAAGTGGTACCCCGCCCTGAATCACTAATTTATCCACTACACAACTTTCATGACGACTTTATTATGATGATTTTATAGACTCTTTTGCTGCGGCCTGCACTTGGCCGATTATCCTGCGTCGACTATTCTTTCCCTAGCATCTTTTGCAATTCACCGCTCTGGAACAATTCACGCATGATGTCAGCACCGCCGACAAATTCGCCTTTGATGTACAGTTGCGGAATGGTCGGCCAGTTGGAGTAAGACTTGATCCCCTCGCGAATCTCAGGGTCGGCCAGAACATTGACCGTCACCGCATTCTTCACGCCACATGCTTGCAGCATCTGTATCGCGGCACCGGAAAATCCGCATTGCGGAAACTGTGGCGTACCTTTCATGTACAGCACCACATCGTGGGTCGTGACTTGCTCTTTGATCGTTTGTTGTACGTCCATATTCATTCCTTTACGCTTGTTGATTTAATTCACGCAATTAATTCTTGGCCCCGGCCTGTTTCCATTGCTCCGGGGTGAAAGTACGCATGGATAATGCATGTATCTCTGCTCGCATCCTGTCTCCCAATGCCTTATAGACCATTTGATGCTGTTGCACCATGCTCTTGCCTGCGAATTCCGGACTCACCACAACGGCCTCGAAATGCTGTCCGTCATCGCCCATCACCGCGATGTGCTCACAAGACAAACCTTGTGCGATATAAGTTTCAATTTGTGTAGATGTCAGCATTTTACCCTCTAAGTTTGTAGCCACTCTTCAATAATTGCAAAGTAGCCATCGATATCAGCACAAAGCTCACTGCAACAATAGACAAGCTCAATGCCGGGGATACATCTCCCTGCCCGAAGAAACCGTAGCGAAACCCGTCGATGATGTAAAAAAACGGATTAAAGCGCGATACCTGATGCCATAACGGCGGCAAAGAGTGGATAGAATAAAACACGCCCGCTAAAAACGTCAGTGGCATGATGATGAAATTCTGAAACGCTGCCAGCTGGTCAAATTTTTCAGTGCATATCCCCGCCACAATTCCCAGCGCCCCCATCATGGCACTGCCCATCAGGGCAAATCCCAGAATGTACCAGGGATGTATCAGGGGCAAATGCACCCAGAACATGGTCACCAGGAATACACTCAGTCCAACCGTTATGCCGCGTGCCATGGATGCTGCCAGAAAAGCCAAAAAGAACTCAAGGTATGAGATGGGGGTTAACAGCAAAAAAACAATGTTGCCCATCACCTTTGACTGGATCAAACTGGATGAGCTGTTGGCAAAAGAGTTCTGCAATAACGACATCATCACCAGCCCCGGCACCAGAAATGCGGTATAACTCACTCCAGGATAAACTTCCAGGCGTGTTGCCAGTGCGTGCGAAAAAATCAGCAAATACAGCAAGGCGGTCATCACCGGCGCGGCGACAGTCTGGAAACTGACCTTCCAGAAGCGCCAGATCTCTTTCTTGAATAGGGTGTACATACCTCTCATGGCTGATGCCCCATGATGTCCAGGAAAACATCTTCAAGGTCTGCTTCTATTAGCTGCAGATCCTCTACCGCCACATTGGCAGCACGCAATTCGGCCAGAATATATTCAACCTCAGTCGTTGCGGCCAGATTCAACGTGACGTAATCGCCACTCTCACCGCGCTTCAGCGGCAACAGGCTAGCCGGCAATGCTCCCTGCAACTTCAGCCTGAGCTGCTTGGTTTGTAATCGGTTAAGCAGGTTGCGCGTGGAATCCAGCGCTACAATCTCACCCTGTTTCAGCATCGCCACGCGCGAGCACAGCGTTTGCGCTTCTTCCATATAGTGAGTGGTGAGAATAATGGTGGTACCCGCCTTGTTCAGGCGATTGATAAATGCCCACAACATCTGCCGCACTTCTACGTCAACGCCGGCAGTGGGTTCGTCCAGCACCAATACCGGCGGCTTGTGCGCCAGCGCCTGGGCGATCAAGGCACGACGTTTCATGCCGCCGGACAGCGACCGCATGTTGGAGTAAGCCTTGTCGGTCAGCCCCAATCCCTCAAGTACTTCGTCTATCCATGGGTCGTTTTCCGGCCCGCAACCAAAATACCCGGCCTGAAAACGCAACATTTCACGCACGTTGAAAAACGGATCGAATACCAGCTCTTGCGGCACCACACCCAACAATCGCCGCGTTTTACGATAATCGGTGACTACATCATGACCCAGCACTGACAAATGCCCGCTCCCCGGGCGCATCAAGCCCGCCAGTATGTTGATCAAAGTGGATTTCCCTGCACCATTGGGGCCCAGAAGTGCGAAAAACTCACCTTGCTCGATCTGCAGATCCACTCCGCGCAAGGCATCAAGCTTGCCGAATGACTTGTGAACCTGCTCGATTTTAATTGCGGGGATCGTCATGTTTATTGCAGATCAGGGTAATTGAAACAGGGCTGTTCAAGCAGAGCTTGTTCAACCCGAGACCGGCAGCCAACTTAGTGGGAATGATGTTGCGGTATCATTTCCAGCACGCCATACAAGTCGGCCAGGCTGGTCAGGCTGTCTGGAAGATTGGAATAGGACAAAGCTGCCTTATTTTTTTTTGCGAGCCGCAACCACTCGAACATCAGGCTGATCGCGGAAGAGTCAACCTCAGGTACTTTTTCCAGATCAATCTCAAGCGTACTCTTGAGCAAAGGCGAGACCTCGCCCAGCAGCGTTGTTACGGTATCTACCGTAATCGCGCTATGGATGGCTAATTTATTGCCCTGTTGGGTAAAAAGAGACATCTGTCTAATTCTTATCTGCTGTCGCACCCATCGTATTGCTATGATTCTTGTCTACCAATTTTTGGATCAGGGCATCCATGTTGTCCTGCTTCAATTCATTGGAAAACTGACCTCGGTAATTAGTCACCAGACTAATGCCATCGATCTTCACGTCATAGACTTTCCACTCGGTATCGCCTTTTTCCAGCGCATAATCAATCGGGATAGACTGACCACCAGGCTGAATGATTTGCGTCTTGACCACCACATCATCATCCGTTGCGGCCATTTTGAACGGCTTGTATTCTATGCTTTGGTTGCGATATTTAGCCAGGGCTACAGAATAAGTACGTACCAGCAGATTACGGAATTCTGCTGTAAATTTCACTTGCTGGTCTTTGCTTGCTGCTTTCCATGCACGACCCAGCACCAGGCGCGACATACGTTCAAAATCGAAGTGAGGCACGATCTTTTCTTCAGTGATGGAAACAATCTTCTTGTTATCTCCGGCCTGGATATCCTTGTCACTCTTGATGACTTCCAGCACATTGCTGGCAGTGTTCTTCACCAGCACATCCGGTGCCAGCATTTCGGCAGCTTGCACATTCATTGTAGAAAGAAAAACAGCCGCGATGGCTGCAAGGAAACGTACTGAATTCATGTTCTAATTTGCTTTCTTGTCGGTTTTATCATTGCCTTCGGAGGCCTTGTTGTACAGGAATTGACTAATGAGTTTTTCGAGGACGACGGCACCTTGCGTCATCTTTATTTTATCACCATTCTTCAGCATCTCAGTATCCCCGCCCGCGTCCAGGCCGACGTACTGTTCGCCCAGCAAACCTGCAGTGAGGATGCTGGCATTGGTTTCCTTGTCAAAATGATAGCGGGTGTCAATGTGTAGCGTGACCAGCGCTTCTTTCTTGTCATCGTCAAAGCTGATGTTATCAACGCGTCCTACAACGACTCCGGCACTCTTCACCGGCGCACGTACTTTCAGGCCGCCGACATTTTCAAAATAAGCCGAAACCATATAGGTGTCGCCTACACTGCTCGAGGTCAGATTGCCTACCTTCATTGCAAGTGCCAGCAAAGCAAGAAAGCCTATAGCTACAAATATACCTACCCAGACATCTATCTTTGATCTTTCCATATTTCCTCCAAAAACAATTCTAATGCAACATAAACGCGGTCAATATGAAATCCAGTGCCAATACCGTCAAGGACGAATTCACCACGGTTCGCGTAGTTGCACGACTCACTCCTTCAGCGGTAGGTGGCGCATCGTAGCCTTCGAACAAGGCGATGCTGGTACACGCAACGCCAAACACTACGCTTTTGATTACACCATTGACGATGTCATCGCGAAAATCCACATTACTTTGCATCTGCGACCAGAATGCCCCGCTATCCACACCAATAAGCTGTACTGCAACCAGATATCCGCCGAAAACGCCTACCAGCGAGAATAGTGCCGCCAGGATAGGCATGGAGATCACGCCTGCCCAGAATCTTGGTGCAACCACGCGAGCGATCGGGTTGATGGCCATCATCTCCATTGCTGAAAGCTGTTCGGTCGCCTTCATCAGACCGATCTCGGCGGTAATGGCGGTCCCGGCTCGCCCGGCGAACAACAATGCCGTCACCACAGGCCCCAGCTCACGCACCAGCGCCAGTGCTACCAAGACACCTACCGCCTCGGAGGAACCGTAACGTTGCAGGGTGTTGTACCCCTGCAACCCCAGCACCATGCCCACGAACAATGCCGATACCAGAATAATGATCAGTGACATCACCCCGGTAAAATAGATCTCGCGTATCACCAGTGGCAGACGACGCAAACTCTCACCGGAAACCGACAGTGAATAAATGAAAAAGCGTGCTGCGTAACCCAGACGCAAAATGGCATCGGTCACTTGATGGCCGATATTCTCCAGCGTTTTAAGCACTTGCACCTCGCAGCATATCCTTTTGATAATCGGGTGCGGGATAATGGAACGGCACCGGACCGTCAGCTTCGCCGTGAACGAACTGATGCACGAAAGGCATGACAGACTCACGCAACTCTGCTGGCGTACCTTCAGCAACCACCTGACCATTGGAAACAAAATATACATAATCCACAAAGGCAAAGGCCTCGTGCACGTCATGCGTCACCACGATGGAAGTAGCACCCAGGGCATCGTTCAAACGCCGGATCAGATTGACGATGACACCCATAGAGATCGGGTCCAGCCCGGCGAAAGGTTCGTCATACATGATGATCTGCGGATCAAGTGCGACCGCTCTGGCCAAAGCCACGCGCCGTGACATGCCACCGGAAAGTTCGGAAGGCATCAGATCGCGCGCACCACGCAAACCTACCGCATTCAGTTTCAACAGCACCAGATCACGAATGATGGATTCCGGCAAGTCGGTATGTTCACGCATGGGGAAAGCCACATTCTCGAACACGGAAAGATCCGTGAACAAGGCGCCGAACTGAAACAACATACCCATCTTGCGCCGCAACTGGTACAACGCAGCATCGTCCTGCTCATGCACCACTTTGCCTTCAACACGTACCGCACCGATGCTAGGCTTCAACTGCCCGCCTATTAAACGCAGCAAGGTCGTCTTGCCCGAGCCTGAACCGCCCATGATGGCTACCACCTTGCCGCGCGGAAAGCGCATATTGATGCCCTTGTGCAGCATGCGATTGCCGTATGAGAATGAGAGATTGTCTATCTCTACAATGTTGTCGTTCACGGGAGTACTGGTAACTGGATTCATGGATGGCGCATTTTAATCTAAAGTCCGGACTTTAGACAGTCTTGATAGCCAGAGATACAAAGCCATAAAAAAAGCCCGCCGAAGCGGGCTTTTGAGCATAACGCGCTTACTGCAAAGCCTTACATACAGTGTAGTAATTACCACCTGTTTCCAGGTAGGGCGTAGATGCAGCCACGCCATTTAAAACTGTGACTGCTGTAGTTGGGGTACCCTGAAAAATTGCTCTGATGGAACCTGAATCAGGTTTTCCGTCATCCAGCTGGGTGTCCAGCGCGATAGCAGCTTTGTCCGGAACATTGGACTCGCAAGCGATGATGCCTTTGAAACCCGTACCCGCAGCACCAGCCGTCGTGAGGGCATCAAGAGCATTTTGTACACCCAGTACGCCGCCGAAATTATTGCCCGGAGGGCCGTCAGTCAAAGCACCCGTGACAAGTCCGGCCTGACGCAGGCCGGTCCAGAAGATATAACATTCGTCGGTGACAGGGGAACCCTTAGGGTCGGTAAATAAGCAGGCTGCTCCAGCATTATCTAAAAAACCATTGGCATTACCTATGTCTGCTGCTGGATACGGAGTACCAGCCCAACGCGCCGCCGAACCGCTATCATCGCCAGGAAGGGCCTTGTATCTGTCTTGATACCCATATACGGCCGCCGCAACTGAATTAAAATCGTTCGCCAATTGCTTGGTCTTCGCGCTGTTGATAAGCTCCTGACCCTTCAGCACGCCACCCAACAACAGGCCGATGATCACCAGCACGATGGCCAGTTCAATCAGCGTAAAACCGGATTGCTTTTTCATTTGTGTTATCCTTTTCTTCAAAGTTTAAAGTGCGCATTCGACACTCATTCATTGCGAAACAATCTTTGTCTTGAAAATCTGACACAGTATGCCTCTTGTTAGATATGAAGCAAATCCTATGCCATTTTTTTAAATTAATTCATCCTATTGATTTTTATATGAATATTTTTTGTTTCAGCCAGATTCTCGCATCATTTCACTGTCTAACTCTCGACAGTTTCGTCAACTTTACGACAGCAGACGTCATATGCTGAATCGCTTGCTCAATCTCCCCTACCCATGGGAGCTAGGCTTGATGCTGCTGACCTTGCATGTGGCCCTGCTAGCCAACCCGGGTAGCAGCTGGGCACTGGCGGCGATGATGGCGCACTATGGCCTGTTCCTGATCTGGCAACCCATCTGGCGCAACGAGCAAAAACTCAGCCCGATGGCCGTGTTGTTATTCCTCGCGGTTGGCATCGTACTGCTGAACGGGATCAACTGGTGGTTGCTGGCCTTCTGGCACGCATTGCTGATCGGGCTGCTGGGAGGCCGTGTATTCTCCAGTCAGGCACGTCAGGAGAGTATCGCCTATCTGCTAGCGATGGCTTATCTGCTGGGCATGCTGTTGTTGTGGGTAGAGCCGCGCATTCTGGGTAAAGTCGCCTCCATCGAGAACATCAGCTGGCTGGCTCAGTACGTATTACCAATATTCCCGGCCAACGTATTGCTGCTGCGTATAAAACGCGACATGGAAGTAGCGCGCACTCTGGATTTTTTCTATAGCCTGATGCTGTTCCTGCTGGTGGTGATTCTGGTACTGGCGAGCTTTGCCATTGAACGTATCTCGCAACTGGACTACCCACTGATACTGCTTCGGGTACTGTTTTCCATCTCCGGCGTGATGCTGGCGTTATCCTGGCTGTGGGATCCGCGCGCAGGCTTTTCCGGCCTTGGACAACTGCTGTCACGCTATCTGTTAAGCGTGGGCATGCCGTTCGAACAATGGCTGCAAAGAGTCGCCACCAGCGCGGATACCGCCAGAAGTTCAGCCGATTTTCTGGATGCGGCAATGCGTGAGCTTAGTCTGCTACCCTGGGTGAATGGCGGCACTTGGCACACCGATAGCAATAACGGTACCTTTGGCGAAGCTTCGGTGCATAGAGCCAATTTCATCTACCACGACTTTCGGCTTACCCTTTATACACACTGGCAACTCAGCCCGGCCATTACGCTTCATGTGAAATTGCTGGTGCAGTTAATGGGCGAATTCTACGAATCCAAGAGGCGCGAAGAGCAGATGCATAGTGCTGCCTATATGCGTGCTGTATATGAAACCGGCGCTCGCCTGACGCACGACATCAAGAACCTGCTGCAATCACTCAGCGCATTGTGCACAGCAGCCGAACGCATAGGCAACGAGACCAATCTGGTGGCGCTGATACAACGGCAATTGCCGCAGCTCACGCAGCGTTTGCAACTTACACTGGACAAGCTGCAAGCGCCAGAAACAATTCAGGTAGAGACGATCAATGCTACTTTCTGGTGGATACGACTGCGTGACCGGTATCGCGATAGCGGGATTATGATGACGGCAAAACGCATTCCACCCGACGACGAAGTACCGCAGGAGTTATTTGATAGCGTACTGGATAATCTGCTGCAGAATGCGCTGGACAAACGACGCGCCAACAACAATGTGAAGATCGCTGTCACTCTGCTGGCAGGTGACAACGGGATATCCATCAAGGTCGAAGATACCGGTTCGGCGATTCCTGAAGACATCGCCAGCCAGATGTTCAAGTCTATTCTGCCATCGCAGACCGGGTTGGGAATCGGCCTGTATCACGCCGCGCGCCAGGCCGAATTTTTGCACTACGACTTGCAACTGGCCAAAAATGAAGATGGCAAGGTAAGTTTTTTACTATCTCCCCCTGCCGCATAAGGTCTCTGGTTAAACTGGCCTGTAGTTAACAATATCTCTATAGTTGACCGTAAGAATGCAAGCCGGACAAAAACATGTTGACGCCCAAAAAGGCGAAAGTCGTCACCAGTAGTCCGATCAATGCCCACCAGGCCAGCATGTTGCCACGCAAGCCCTTCACCAGACGCAAATGCAGCCATGCTGCATAATTAAGCCACACGATCAGTGCCCAGGTTTCCTTGGGATCCCATGACCAGTAACCGCCCCAGGCTTCCGCTGCCCACATCGCACCGAGGATGGTGGCGATGGTGAAAAATGCAAACCCGATCGCTATGGATTTGTACATCAGGTCATCCAGCACTTCCAGCGGCGGCAGGCGGCTGGCAAGTATGCCGCGCGATGCCAGCAGATAGGCACTGGCGACCATCGCCGACAATGAAAACGAGCCATAGCCGATAAAGTTGGCGGGGACGTGTATCTTCATCCAGTAGCTCTGCAATGCGGGAACCAGCGGTTGTATGCCTTGCGCCTCGCGCCCGAATGTGTACCAAAGAATAAAACCCACCGCCGCATTGACCACCACCAGGACGAAACCTCCCAGTTGGCGTGTAGCAAAACGGTCTTCGTAATACAGGTACAAAAGCGATGTGATCAAACAGAAGAGGATGAACACTTCATACAGGTTGCTGATCGGGATATGTCCGACATCCGGCGCGATCAGATAAGACTCATACCAGCGCACCATCAAGCCGACAAATCCCATCAATACCGCACTCCATGTCAGGCCGGACGCGACTTTTCCGACGAATTCGGAACGCCTGAACATGGCGAACCAGTAAGTCAGCATCGCCAGCACAAACAGCACATTCATCCACATGATGGCAGTCTGGCTGGCAAAGAAGAATTTGAGGAAGAACGCTTGCCCGGCTCTGGACATATCGGCGTGATACTGCGATATGCCGAACAGACTTAATGCGGCAATGGCTATCATCAGTAATCGTATCGGCTTCCAGCGCCATCCCAACACAGAAAAACCGATGACCGCGGCAACCAGAAAACCCTGCTCATAGGCATCCATGTAGCTGCCGTATTTATGCAGCGAGAACAAGCTTCCCAGTAATAACAACAGGCTGAAGGCCCAGTCATTCCAGGCGAGGGTTTTAAAAAACGGTTGCTTATCTTGGTAATTCAATTCATCGAAATTCATTTTATGTCTCCAGGATTTGTTGCAGCCTACCTTTGAAGCGGGCAAATTCTGCTTCAAACTCACGACTCTTGCGTGCTGCAGACATGGCAAACAGCAGCTTGTCGGATTTGACCAGTAGCCAGACTCGACGTTCGCGGATGAACAACATGGCGAAGATACCGATTACCAATAGCACGGAGCCACCATACACCCAATTTTTACCGGGAGAGCGTGTCAATTGCAAACCGCTCGCCTGGCGCTGCTTGAAGTCAGTCATTTGCAGGTAAAACGGTGCGCCGTAAAAGAAACTATCACTCACGGCACTCAGGCCGTCGCGTACGAAATCGGCGCTGACCGCATCTGCTTTGGGCGTTTTTCCCATCTGTTGCTGGCTGATGATATAAGCCTCGTATGCTGCACTTTCCATGATCTTGATATATGAGGTTGCCGCTTTTTCCTGATCTGCCGCAGGCACGGCCTTTTCAATAAAACTTGCGAGCCCATTGAATCCGCCTCTGGCAAACAACTGCATCAGTTGAACCACGCTGGTTGCAAATTTCTGGTGTAACTCGTTATCCTGCTTCCTGCCTGCGAAAGCCCTGTCCGCCAGTTTTGCTGCGATGATTTTCTGTTGTGCCGGATCACTGATCAATGCACGCCATTGCATGAAGCTCTTGATATCGTTATCTTCGTCCAGCGGGAATCGCAAGTAACGGTATTCTTCATTTGGCGCACCGCGCATGCCGGAGATGAGATAAAAACGCCCGCCCAGTTGCATCGGCATCATGTAGTTCATATATTCATGTGCCTGTCCCTGACTATCACGCAATTTGTAAGTGATGCTGGGGCCTACGTTCTGCGGCTTGCCTTTGAGACTCATGTTCAGTACGTTAAAAATGCGGAAGTCTTCTACTTCCAGCGTCAGAGGTTCGGTTGCCGTGGGCAGGTTGTATGATTTGAATACTTCGCCGCTGGTGGTGAACGGTTTGGCATTGCTGCCTGACAACTGCCAGCCGGTAAAGGTGATCGCGGAACCACCATCCTGCACGTCGGATTGATAAATGGCGATGCCGTTATAGGTAAGCGGGTGGTTGACTTTGATGGTAGCCTGCAGCGGCTGGTCTCGCTTGGGGTCGAAAATCAGCACATCGCTGGCAAACGATTTTGGCTGTCCGGTGGCATAGTGCTCAATCGTGAATTTTTTAAGCGCAATGGAAAAAGGCAGTTCCTGTATCAGATAACCGTCACGCACCCGCAGATAGGCTACGCTGCCGCTGCCGCCCTCTGGAATGGTCATATTGCCGCGGAACGACGGGTTGCTTGCATCCAAACGACTGATGGCGGGGACGGCGCTTACCGGGATATCCCTATCCTCGATTTTGATCTGCCCCATCATCTCACGTGCCTTCAACCACAGATTGCCGTCCATCAGACCACCCAGGCAGATGATGATAATGGCGGTATGGGTGAAGATATAACCCAGCCTATGCGCGCTACCTGCTTTTGCCACGATCAGCGTGCCATCCTCGCGTGGCAGGGTGCGATGGCGGAATCCGTTCACTTCCAGAAACTGATACAGCTTGGCCGGATCCACGGCTTGCGCGAGCACGTATTCCTGCTTATGGTTGAACAGCCGCAGCGAAGTCTCTGTCACGTGCTCACGCCAGGCACGCATCTCACGTATCATGGATGGCGAGTTGCGAGAAACGCACAGACTGGTGGACACCACCAGAAATCCCAGAATGACTAAAAACCAGCCACTGTGATAAACGTCAAATAAGCCCAGTTTTTCAAATGCAGCAAACCAGAATTGGCCGAATTGGATGATGTAGTTGGGATACGGTTCATTCTGTTTGAGTACGGTACCCACAATAGAAGCAATTCCCAGCACCGTGAGCATGCTAATGGCGAATCGCATCGAACTGATCAGTTCGTAGAATTCGCGGGAATTACTGTGGTTAGGACGTTTCAAGATTGATTAGACAAGATTTATCT
The DNA here is from genome assembly GCA_903834185.1 of uncultured Methylophilaceae bacterium. GTDB lineage: Bacteria > Pseudomonadota > Gammaproteobacteria > Burkholderiales > Methylophilaceae > CAILHX01. The sequence goes on along the minus strand of CAILHX010000025.1, from coordinate 22,486 downwards.
GATTTGGAAAACTAATGCGCTCAAAAGAATAAGGGGCGGCCTCGCCACCCCTTAACGCGGAAAAACAGATTCGGACTACCGCAGGCCCTGAATATAATCAGCAACTGCAGCCATTTCATCAGCTGAGAGGCGCGATGCGATCATCTTCATCATAGGCCCGTTGGCACGTGTGCCCGAACTGAACGCCTGCAACTGTGCCAGCGTGTAATCTGCATATTGCCCGGACAGACGCGGAAAGCGTATCGGAATACCGGCACCATTCGGCGAGTGACATGCCGCACATGCGGGTACCTTATTGGCAGCAATGCCGCCCCGGTAAATCTTTTCACCCAATGAGCCAACCCCATTGGTTTTTGCGCCTGCCTCTTTACTTTTTTGCGAAGAGAAATAAGTCGCCAGACCTTGCATATCCTCAGGTGAAAGACTGGAAGCGATAGGCTTCATCACCGGATTGTCACGCGAACCGTCCTTGAAGTTGGAAAGCTGTTTGACAATATAAGCCGCTTGCTGCCCAGCCAGTTTGGGGAAAGTAGACGCAGCACTGTTGCCATCCGCGCCATGGCAAGCCGCACAAACTGACTTTGCTGTAGTCTCCGCCTTGGTAGCTGCATCGCCCGCAGGCGCGTCAGCTGCACTTGCTGCCAACGTGATACAAAACAAACCCGCCAATACCACTAAAAATCTCATTTCTTTGCTCCTGCCACGTGAAGTCATGGGCGAAATAGTAAATCGTAAATAATATGGGGCTAATTTTATAGAATATCGGTAAGACGTGATAGCATTTTTCACATGAGTCTATTTCGTAACGCCGTTTACCACGCTTCTGCCCATTACCTGCGCGACCTTCCACCTGCCATAGGCATCGAGATCGCCTTTGCCGGACGCTCCAATGCAGGCAAATCCAGCGCGATCAATACCTTGGCAGACCATAACCGGCTAGCTTATGTCAGCAAACAGCCCGGGCGTACCCAACTCATCAATTTTTTCAGCCTGGGCGATGAAAAATATCTGGTGGACTTACCGGGGTACGGTTACGCCAAGGTACCGGAAGCTTTACGCAATCATTGGCAACAAGTACTCTCGGCCTACTTGTCCGAACGCTTCAGCTTGCATGGCCTGGTATTGGTGATGGATGCCCGCCACCCCCTACAGCCACTTGATTGGCAGATGCTGAATTGGTTCCTGCCTACCGGCAAACCGGTGCATATCCTGCTGACCAAGTCGGACAAGCTGTCCAAAAGCGAAAGCATCAAAACACTGCGTGCAGTGCAAGCAGAACTTGCCAAATTCGCCAACACCTGCACGGTACAACTTTTTTCCAGCCTGAAAAAACAGGGTGTCGATGAAGCAGACAAGGTGATTGGCGGCTGGTTAAATCCGGTGAAAGACGATATCACAGACGCCGTGACCCAGGTTTAGACCACGCCTCTCGAATTTAGTCTCGGGTCGATATGCCGGCTTGGCAGCGTAATCGGCAGCCGTGTTCTTGAGCATAGTCTCGGCGTTCAGCAATTCCAATATCCACTCTGCATATTCCTGCCAATCAGTTGCCAGGTGCAAATAGCCGCCGATCTTGAGGCGTGATGCCAGTAATTGTAAAAGCCCGGCCTGGATCAGGCGGCGCTTGTGATGACGTTTTTTCGGCCAGGGATCGGGAAAGAAGATGTGTACCCCATCCAGCACGCCCGGCGCTATCATGTCGCGCAGCACTTCGACAGCATCGTGCTGGATGATGCGCACATTGCTTAAATCTTCCGCAGCCAGCAAACGCATCAAAGCGCCCACCCCCGGCGTATGCACTTCTACTCCTAGATAATCCTGCTCGGGCTGCATTTTTGCGATATGCGCGGTCGCAGTGCCCATGCCAAAGCCGATCTCGAGTATGCGGGGTGCGTTGCGACCGAATAGCTGATCCAAATCCATGATCTGTTTGCTGTAGGCGATGCTGTAACGCGGTAACAACTCGTCATAAGCTTTTTGCTGCGCGGTGGAGATGCGCCCCTGACGCAACACAAAGCTTCTGATGCTACGATGGTTTTCAGATTTTTCAGTGGTCATGGTTGTTAACTTAACGGTATCGTTTAATGGCTTACAACTTATATCTTTGGTCGCCCTGGGCAAACCCCAGTAGCGATATGTTGATGTTCTTGCCCAGCGCGATTACCTTGAACAGCTCACCCATCTCTGCCGGTGACAACAGTTTTTGTGCCGCAGCTACTTGCCGCATATAGCTGGCGACCTCTTCCTGCAGTGTCTCCGCCAGCAGGTCGGTAATGCCACAGGCAATCAGGAATTGGGCTTGAGAACTATAGCCCAGCAAGTTCAGCCCGTTTTCCTGTGCAGCTGCAGCGATGGCAGTAAAATCGACATGCGCGGTGATGTCCTGCAAGCCCGGATACAACAACGGATCATTATGGGCATGATGCCGATAATGACACATCAAGGTGCCATGTTCGCGCTGTGGATGGTAATACTCGCGCTGCGGAAAACCATAATCCAGCAGCAATATTGCGCCTCGCTCAAGCACGCTGGCCAGGCTGGCAACCAGTGCCGGCGCTGCCAGATTGATCTCTGCCAGATAGCCTTCGGGTAGATTCAATGCGTTGACCGTATCTTGCAAATGCCCCTGCGCCAGGGGAATATCGCGCCAGACAAATCGTTGGCTCTCGACCCCGATACCAAGCTCGGAGAGAGTACCGGCAGATTCTCTGGTGTGCGCAACCAGATGCACAGGCATGGCATCCAGCACTTCGTTTCCTATCACCAACCCGGCGAATTGTTCAGGCAATGTGTCGAGCCATACTATATTCTGCGCCAAGTGTACGGGCAATTCGTCCGCAACTTTTTGTTGCTGAGCCTGACGCAAACTGGCACTGGGTTCCAGTATCAAATAATGCTCAGGCAAACACCCTAACGCATCCAACTCCATAATCAGATCAACCGCCAGTTTGCCGCTACCTGCACCCAATTCCAGAATATCGCCACCTACCGCAGTGAGTATCTGCATCGCCTGCCTTGCCAGACAGCGCCCAAATAATGGGGAGATTTCGGGCGCAGTGACAAAGTCTCCATCCTTGCCGAATTTCTGCAATCCCGCACTGTAGTAACCCAAGCCCGGTGCATATAGCGCCAGGTTCATGAAATGCGCAAAGCTGATCCAGCCGTTATTTTCCTGAACTTCTGCAGAAATCAGCTTACAAAGCAATTCACTGTGGGCGAGTGCGGCGGGCGATGGGGAGGGTAGGGAACTCATGGCTGTGCTACATTATAGCCCGCGAATTAATCTGTAGCATTGCATAGACTTTTACCAAAGCGACATCATGACAGACAAAATCATTCTCATTACCGGCGGTGCCAAACGCGTAGGTGCAACGATCACCCGCCTGATACATGCGAGCGGGTACAAGGTAATGATTCATTATCGCAGCTCTGTTCAGGATGCAAAGGCCCTGCAGGCCGAGTTGAATGGCATACGCCCCGATTCAGCAGCCATTTTTCAGGCGGACTTGCTTGATCTGGCGGCATTGCAGCAGCTGGTGAAGGAGACCGTGCGACATTTTGGCGGACTGGACGTACTGATCAATAATGCCTCCAGTTATTACGCCACAGAGATAGGCAGCATTACGGCCGACGATTGGGATAATCTTCTGGGCACCAATCTACGGGCACCTTTATTTCTTTCACAGGCAGCAGCCCCTGAGTTGAGGAAGCGCCGGGGTTGCATAGTCAACATCACCGATATGCATGTGGAGCAGCCAAAAAAGGATTATATGGTGTACAGCATTGCCAAAGGGGGACTGATGACGCTGACCCTTGCTTTGGCCAAGGATCTGGCTCCCGAAGTAAGAGTGAATGCCGTTGCCCCCGGCCCGGTACTGTGGCCTGAAGACAACCCGCAATTCGATGAGGATTACCGGCAAAAAGTCGTCGCGCAAACCCTGTTGAATAGGATAGGCGAACCTGAAGATGTGGCACGCGCCGTGCGCTTTCTGATCAATGATGCACCGTTTGTGACGGGACAAGTGATTGCGGTAGATGGTGGCCGCTCGATTAATCTATAACCTTCAACATGACGACACCAAATCTCACCGGTAACGCGCTTAAACTGCGCAACAAACTGCAAACCAATGTCGGCAGGGCAATCAGCGACTTCAACATGATAGAAGATGGCGACACCCTGCTGCTGTGCCTGAGCGGCGGCAAAGACTCCTACACCATGTTGAGCATGTTGATGGCCTTGCAGCAACGCGCGCCTATAGATTTCAAGCTGATCGCCATGAATCTGGATCAAAAGCAACCTGGTTTCCCGGCGCATATCCTGCCGGATTATCTTGCTGCGCTGGGGGTGGATTTTCGCATTGTGGAAGCGGATACCTATTCCATCGTCAAAGAAAAAATTCCTGAAGGTAAAACCACCTGCTCGCTTTGTTCGCGCCTGCGACGTGGCGTAATCTACCGCGTTGCCAAAGAGCTGGGGGCACAAAAGATAGTGCTTGGACACCACCGGGACGATATTGTGGAAACGCTATTCCTCAATATGTTCTTTGGCGCAAAGCTCAAGGCCATGCCACCCAAGTTCGCCACCAACGATGGCGCGCATATTGTCATACGTCCGCTGGCTTACTGCGCGGAAAAAGATATCGCCAAATTCGCGCAACACATGCAATATCCCATCATTCCATGCGACTCGTGCGGCTCGCAACAGAATCTGCAACGGCAACATATCAAAAATATGCTGTCTTCCTGGGAGAAAGAGTTTCCTGGACGCATAGAGAAGATTTTCCGCGCGATCACCAATGTCGCTCCGTCCCATCTTGCCGATACGGAATTGTTTGATTTCAAAGGCTTGAGTTCGATGCAAACCACTGATGAAGATTTATTGTTTGATGAAGATGTTGAGCTACAACATACACCAGTGGCGTTGACATTATCTGAAAAAAATGGAGATCGGATTCAATTCTTGCGTCAAACTTCTTGATTATCTCAAGGCTTTGCTCTTATTATCTGCCGCTCCTTAACCCAAGAATAACTCCCTCATGTCCAAACTGCTCATCGTCGAATCGCCATCCAAGGCCAAGACCCTGAACAAATATCTGGGCAAAGACTATGTCATTCTTGCTTCGTACGGCCATGTTCGCGACCTGATCCCGAAAAACGGAGCGGTGGATACCGACCATGGTTACACCATGCAGTACGAGATCATCGATCGCAACTCAAAACATGTAGATGCAATCGCCAAAGCAGTTAAAACCGCTGATCAGATCCTGCTGGCGACCGACCCGGACCGCGAAGGTGAAGCCATTGCCTGGCACATTGCAGAAATTCTGGAAAAGAAAAAGTTACTCAAAGGCAAACCGCTACAAAGGGTAGTATTTAACGAGATTACCAAAACCGCGGTGCAACACGCAGTAGATAATCCGCGCGCCATCGCGATGCCGCTGGTGAATGCGCAACAAGCGCGCAGAGCCCTGGACTATCTGGTTGGATTCAACCTGTCCCCATTATTGTGGAAGAAGATACGTCGCGGACTGTCTGCAGGACGCGTGCAAAGTCCGGCATTAAGGCTGATCGTGGAGCGCGAGCTGGAAATCGAAGCTTTCCAGCAACGCGAGTACTGGAGCATACACCTCAATGCGCGCAAACAAGCCAAGTTGATCAATGCCAAGCTGGTGCAATATCAGGGCAAGAAACTGGAACAGTTCGATATCAATAGTGAAACCGGACAACAGGAAGTTGTCGGAAAGCTACTGGCTGCCAGTGCCGGTAAAGCACAAGTGACGCGCGTGGAAAAAAAGCAAAAGCAACGCAGTCCTGCTGCGCCTTTTACCACCTCTACTTTGCAACAGGAAGCGGTGCGCAAGCTGGGTTTCACCACCAGCCGGGCAATGCGTATCGCCCAGCAGCTATACGAAGGTGTCGCCATAGGCAGCGGCACGGTAGGTCTGATCACCTATATGCGTACAGACTCGTTCAGCCTGGCGGCAGAAGCGGTCATGCAGATACGCCAGTACATCAAAGGCAATTTCGAGGCGGATTACCTGCCGAAATCGCCCATCATGTACAAGACCAAATCCAAGAGCGCACAAGAGGCGCATGAAGCGATACGCCCAACCGATATCAACCGCTCCCCTGAGAGCTTGCGCACCTTTTTGACTCCGGAACAGTTCAAGCTGTACCAAATGATATGGAAGCGCGCGCTGGCCTGCCAGATGTCACCTGCAAGGTTTGATGCAGTGAGCATAGACATCGCCGTGGGCGGTGATGCAAACCTGTTCCGCGCCACCGGCCAGACCATGATATTCCCCGGCTTTATCGCGGTGTATATAGAAGGCACGGACGACGAGGAAGAAGAAGACGAACTCAAGCTACCGCCCATGGAAGTTGGCGAAGCACTCGATATAGACAAGATATTCGGCGAGCAGCACTTTACCGAGCCGCCTCCTCGTTACTCGGAAGCCAGCCTAGTGAAAACACTGGAGGAATACGGCATCGGGCGTCCATCTACCTATGCCAGCATCATTTCCACCCTGCAGGACCGCGAGTATGTGCTGCTTGATCAGAAACGCTTTACCCCTACCGATGTTGGTCGTGTGGTAAATAAATTCTTGACCGAACACTTCACCAAATACGTGGATTACGACTTTACCGCCAAGCTGGAAAGCGAGCTGGATGATATTGCCGATGGCGTGCGTGAGTGGATTCCGGTATTGGACAATTTCTGGCAGGGTTTTAACCAGCAACTTTTAAGCAAGCAGGAAGTAGACCGTCCCGGCACAGAAATGCTGGATGAGGCCTGCCCGAAATGCGGCAAGCCACTCAACAAGAGATTAGGCAAACGCGGCAGTTTCATCGGCTGCACGGGATATCCTGAATGCGATTATGTACGTAATGCTGACGGCGGCAGCGAGCGCCCCGCCCCAACATTACTGGGGCAGGATCCGGACACGGGTAAAGATATCCAGTTGCTGGTCGGGCCATATGGTCCATATGTGCAGTTGGGTGAAGTAGTCGGTAAGGAAAAACCCAAGCGCGTCAGCATACCAGCCGATATTCAGGCTGCCGGAGTGACTCTGGAAGTGGCGCAACAACTGTTGGCACTGCCAAGAGAAATTGGTTTGCACCCTGAAACCGGCAAAAAGATCACCGCCGGCATAGGCCGTTTCGGCCCGTACCTCAACCACAATAGTGCGTTCAAATCCATTCCGCGCAGTGATAATGTATTCACCGTCGATTTGCCCCGCGCTATAGAGCTGCTGGCGCAAGGCAAAACCCAAACCGCGCTCAAGGTACTAGGCAAGCATCCGCAGGACGATGAGGAAGTCGCCATCTATGACGGACGCTTTGGTGCGTACGTGCAGCATGGAAAAATCCGTGCGACCTTGCCCAAGGGCGACACTGTAGATGAGATCACTCTGGAACGCGGCTTGGAATTGATTGCTGCAAAAGTGGCAAAAGGCGATAGCCCGAAAAAACCGTTTGCTCGCAAGACTGCTGCTAAACCTGTTGCAAAAAAGACAGCCGCCACAAAAACTGCGGCAAAAAAACCTGCTGCCAAAAAGAAAGCTCCCGCCAAGAAGAAGGCAGCTTAAACGAACCCCGGGGGCAACAAAAAAGGCCGCTTAACTGCGGCCTTTTTTGTTGGTTTTCCGTATTATCCAGCTTAACTTGTTACTGGTTTAACTAGCGGATGCGATCCATTTGCGAATGCGCTGCGCATCTGCGATTCTTGAGAGCTTGCCATAAGAATCAAGCAATACAATGATCAAAGGTTGTTCGGCTATCTTCGCCTGCATCACCAGACAACGTCCAGCTTCGCTGATGTAACCTGTTTTGGAAAGACCGATATCCCAATCGGCCTCAGCATTGCGCACCAGGATATTGGTATTACGGAATTCCACCATCTGCCGTTGTCCATGTACCGGCACTTCAAGCGATTGAGATGTACTGCACTTACGTATTTCAGGGTACTGATAGGCCGCTTTGACCATTTTCACCAGGTCTTCCGCGGTCGCGACATTTTCGCTATTCAAGCCGGTGGGGTCAGCGAAATGACTCTGCTTCATGCCCAGTTCAGCCGCCTTGCGATTCATCGCGGCGACAAAAGCAATGGTGCCGATCGGGGTAGTACGTGCCAATGCAGATGCCGCCCGGTTTTCTGAAGACATTAATGCCAGTTGCAACATGTCGCCTCTAGGCAGGGTAGTGCCTACGCGCAGACGTGAAGTGGTATTTTTCAGGGTATCCACATCGTTATCCGAAACGGAAATCTCTTCATCCATGGGCAAATGCATATCCAGCATCACCATCGCTGTCATCAGCTTGGTGACCGAAGCTATCGGCGTAGGGGTATCGGTGCTTTTTGCATAAAGCGTTTCGCCTGTATCCTGATTTACGATCAGAGCTTTCGTTGAAGCCAGTTGCAAGCCAGAGGTTGAGCTGAAAACCGACTCGTTGCTATCGTTTTGGCTTACTGCGGACGGACGTGTATGATAAGCTTTGTCTGAACGTATGGTACTGATAATACGTTGCGGATTGGCTTTTACCTTGTGTTTGGACTTGGCTGCTTTTTTGGTCACATGTTTATGGTGCGTCACGGCAGCCGACGCAGGCATGGCTGCTATCGAACAAGCAACAACGGAACAAATCACAACAAAAAATCGCAGCATCGCAATCACCTACCCACTAAGATGAAACTATCATAATACAAAAACATTCCGATTGTCACCTGTTTATACATAAAGTATGAATAAGAATCATGGCAATACATATCAATACTAAAGCAGACTATTAATAATTTACTTATGAAATCTGAATCTCAATACTATTTTTCCGAACATCATCTTTGGGTACTCCCCGATACTGAAGGCACATTCATCGCTGGCATCAGCGATCATGCTCAACAATTACTCGGCGACATTGTGTATGTGGAAGCGCCGCCGGCCGGAAGTAAATTGCAAGCCGGGCAAGTCTGCGGTTTTGTTGAGTCGGTAAAAACTGCTTCCGACCTTCACGCACCAGTTTCCGGAGAGGTGCTGGCTGTTAACAATGCCATTGCTGAAAACCCGGAGTTGTTGAATGACGCAGCGGAAACCACCTGGATATTCCGCTTCCGCGCAAATGATGCCAAAGACGTTTCAGCACTGATGAATAAGGACACTTATCAGAAAACACTGGAGTAAAGCCAACAGTTGCAAGCGATTAAGCATGGAGGCATACTTCGCCACAAGTTTTGCTTCCTGCTGTCATTGCAATAGTACTAATTTCAAGGAGATCCAATAGTGGCTACCGTAACATTCAAAGGTGAACCCATTAACGTAGGTGGTACTTTTCCTAAAATAGGTGATACCGCTCCCAGCTTCATGCTGGTTGATAGCGAGCTGAATGATGTCTCCATGAGCCGGTTCAAAGGCATGCGCAAGATCATGAATATCGTTCCCAGTCTGGACACGCCGGTTTGTGCCGCCTCTACGCGCAGATTCAACGAGATAGCTGGCAACCTTCCCAATACCGTAGTTCTGGTGGTTTCTGCTGACCTGCCATTCGCGCAAAGCAGATTCTGTTCAGTGGAAAACCTGCAAAATGTGTTTGCGTTATCTACCATGCGCGGACGCGATTTCAGCAAAGACTACGGCGTGATGATCGCTGATTACCCACTGTCAGGACTTTGCGCCCGTGCAGTGATCGTGATTGATGAGCACGATAGAGTAACGTATACGGAACTGGTATCGGAAATCACCAAAGAACCGGATTATGATGCAGCACTGGCCGCAGCACGTCTCACGACTTAGGTTTTTGCTGCGCCAATACGGTTAGGCGATCACGTAGTGCCATCTCCAGCGCTGGCTGAATATGTTGATTCAGTGCATCCTGCATAATCCTGCTCAATTCCGGCAGCAACAGCTTCACGATCTGTTCAATATGTTCGGAGCTGAGACTCAGGTTAACCCCGGCAACTGTTGACTGAGCCGTCTGCGCAAGAGCAGGCTGATAAATCTCGGTCAACAGCGGGATGATGTTGGGGGGCTCGTTGAGCGTCACGGTTGCTGATGCTGCCTTATCCCGATTCAACAACGCATCCAATCGCTCAAGTACATCTTCAGTCGGTGCCCTAGTATCCTGATCCATCAGATTTTCCCAGTCATATCGTGCCGGCGTAGTTCATAGCCGCGATCCAGATAAAAACGATATCTTTCCCGACCCGCGACTTTGTCGCTTTCTTCACTGCCCACCACCTCGATCAGGCGGCGAAAACGACTAAAAAACGCCGGGTAGTCCGGGCATAAATTCAGCAGGATGTCGTCATGCACCAACACCTCGGCATCATGATCCACAATAGTCGATGTTTCTGCCGCCAAGGCATGGCGACTACGGCAATGCGGCACAAAACTGGTCTGCTGAAAGCTCCATAGCACCGTTTCTATATGCTTGGTGACAGCCTCATCAGGCGTGAACAAAAACATGCGCGCAGACTGAGCCTGAGCTTTTTGACTCAGACTGGCCGCGAGCTTGTATTTATCTGCGACGTTGAAATAAAAATCTATCTGCGTCATCGATTTCTGTCTTAGGCTTTTTTACTCGCCTGCTGCAACAAAAAATGTGTCAGCAATGGAACCGGGCGACCGGTAGCGCCTTTTTCCTTACCAGACTTCCAAGCCGTGCCTGCAATATCCAGATGCGCCCAGTCGTATTTCTTGGCATAGCGCGACAGGAAGCAAGCGGCAGTGATGCTACCCCCCGCACGACCTCCGATATTCGCCATGTCGGCAAAATTGCTCTTCAGTTGTTCTTGGTAATCCTCCCACATTGGCATATGCCAGGCGCGGTCCGATGACTCTTCCCCGGCATTGACCAAAGCTCGTGCCAAGCTGTCGTTATTGCTGAACAACCCACTCGCATGATGCCCCAACGCAATCACACAGGCGCCGGTAAGCGTGGCAATGTCGACTACCACTTCCGGTTCAAAACGCTCCGCATAAGTCATGGCATCGCACAAGATTAAGCGTCCTTCGGCGTCGGTATTGAGCACTTCTATGGTTTGCCCGGACATGCTGGTGACGACATCACCGGGCTTGTTTGCATCCCCATCCGGCAGGTTCTCGCAAGTAGGCACGATCACCACCAGATTGATTGCCAACTGCAGCTCCGCTACCGCTTTCATGGTTCCAAGCACACTGGCCGCACCACACATATCGAATTTCATTTCGTCCATTTCGGCAGCTGGCTTAATGGAAATACCCCCGGCATCAAAGGTAATTCCTTTCCCTATCAGCACCACAGGCTTCTGTGTTGACTTGCCTTTGCTGTGCTGCAAAACGATGAATTTGGGAGGTTGGCGACTCCCTTTAGCCACGGACAACAAAGACCCCATACCCAGGACTTCCATATCAGCACGTTCCAACACCTCGATCTTGAGCTCGTAGTGCTTTGCCAACTCATGAGCTTGTTCAGCCAAATATGTCGGAGTGCAAATGTTGCCTGGAAGATTACCCAGCTCACGCGCCCAGCGCACGCCATTCGCAATCGCCTGCGCCTTTTTCAGGGCAGCTTCGCCGATGGCAAGATGATTACGTTGCGGTACGTTTACCACCAACTTCTTCAAGCTGGGAACAGACTCTTCTTTTTTGCAATCGGGATGGGAAAAACGATAGCTTTCTTCTGCTGCAATTTCCACCAATTGCTCAACGCACCAGCTCAACTCACGGCGCTTTACCGTTAATTCAGCCAAAAAGCTGGCAGCATCGCTAGTGCCCGTATTGTTTAACGCCTTGATTGATGCGCTCACAGCCTGGCGATATTCACGTTCGTGGAAGTCGCGCTCTTTGCCGCAACCCACCAATAGCACCCGGTCACACAAAGTATTGGGTACGTGATGCAGTAACAGCGTGGAACCCAACTTGCCATCCATATCACCACGGCGCAGCAAACCGGAAAGATAACCTTCCGAAACTTCATCTATGGCCTCCGCCGCCGCTGACAATTTACGGTAGTTAAACACCCCTACCACCACACAACCCAGTCTTTGCTTTTCCGGATTGCCGTTTTTTATGCTAAATTCCATGTGCTTATTCCTTTGAGTCAATAATAGCGGTTCAGTTTGCAGTTTTTACTAATTATCTACCTTTTTAACAATTTTCGTCAAAAGCAGCCAAAAAATAATATTTCCTTATGATTTTCAAGCGTTCATTGCTGCATGAATTATTTGCCACAGCACTCACTACTTTTCTGGTGTTGATCAGCATCATGGTCGCGCAACGCATTACTTATTATTTAAGTTTCGCCGCACGCGGCAATGTAGCGTCCGACGCTATTGGTGCCCTGCTTGGCTTCAGCCTGCTTAAATTCTTGCCATTACTGCTTACATTGACTGTTTTCATCACCGTACTGTTAACACTCTCACGATGGCATAGAGACAGTGAAATGGTGGTGTGGTTCACGTCCGGTCAGGGAATTTACAAACTGGTCAATCCCATTCTGTCATTTGCCTTTCCCATTATCCTGGCGATTACGCTGCTAAGCGTTTTCGTTACGCCTTGGGCAACGCAAAAGGGCTTGGACTTTCGCGAACAAATGAATAGTAGTGATGAGTTAACTGCCATCGTGCCCGGGGTATTCAAAGAATCGCAACATTCCGATCGGGTATTCTTTGTCGAGCGTTACTCTACATTCAACAGCAAAGTACATAATATTTTCGCCCAATCCATGCAGCACGGAAAACTTGGCATCATCGTGGCTGCAGAAGGGCAACAGATCAAGAATGAAAAAGGCGATACCTTCATCGTTTTACAGGCAGGCAGGCGCTATGAGGGTAAGCCCGATACTCCTGAGTTCGGGGTAATGAATTTTGACCATTACTCATTGCGTACCGAACCCATTGAAGCTACGCATGAACCTCCCACACCCAAGTCAACACCAAGCCTGCAACTGCTTCGCGATCGCGACCCTGAAAATATCGCTGAGCTGCAATGGCGCTTATCGATTCCGATATCAGCCTTTATGCTGGCATTACTTGCCATTCCGCTATCTTTCGTTGATCCGCGGGCTGGTCGTTCCGCCAATCTGATACTGGCAATTCTGGTTTACCTGATCTACAACAATATGCTTTCCATACTGCAATCCTGGGTGGCACGTGCGAAATTAAGCCCGCTCATCGGACTCTGGCCCAGCCATTTGATTGTATTGTTGTTATTCGTATATTTGTTCTATAGACGAGTATTTCTGTTACCTTTGCTACCTCGCTGGCTTGATGTTTTGTCAACCCGATGGTCTAGAACCAGATGAATATCATTAAACGCTATCTTGCACAGGAGATACTTTCCAGCTCACTGCTGATCAGCACCGGCCTGCTGGCAATGTTTTCTTTTTTTGATCTTATCCAGGAGCTGGATAATATAGGCCGTGGCGCTTATAACATCGGCACGGTGATGCTTTATGTGCTGCTTTCGGTACCGGGTCACGTTTATGAAGTCACTCCTGTCGCTATCCTGCTGGGCGCACTCTATGCGCTGGCTCAGCTCGCGCACCACTCCGAACTGGTGGTGATGCGCACCAGCGGCCTGTCCTTGGCAAATATCGCCGGCGCCTTACTGCGTGTCGGCCTGGTGTTTGCCATCCTCACCTTTATCGTCGGCGAAATCGTGACGCCCATTTCCGAACGTGCGGCACAACGATTAAAACTGCAGGCAACCGATGCCGTGGTGGCTGAGGAGTTTCGTTCCGGATTGTGGGTCAAAGATGGTTCCAGCTTTGTGAATATCGAAGAAGTACTACCGGATACCAGCTTGCATAAGGTGCACATTTATGAATTTGGCCCTGACTTCACATTGCGCCTGGTGAGTAATGCGGAAAGTGGTTTTTATGAAAATAACCGCTGGAATTTACGGGATGTCACACAAACCCAGTTTACATCGCAGAAGATCGAAACCTCACACTATAAGGAAGCACAATGGCAATCCGTGATTCAGCCTGAACTATTGAATGTGCTGCTGGTAGTACCTGAGAAGATGGCCGCGTGGAACTTGTATTCGTACATCAAGCACCTGACCGAAAACAGTCAGAAAACCACCAGACAGCAGATCGCACTATGGTCGAAGATCGTCTATCCGATCGCCTGCCTGGTGATGGTGATACTGGCAATGCCGTTCGGATTTCTGCAGCAGCGCTCCGGTGGCGTGAGCGCCAAAATATTTGTGGGTATCATGATCGGTATAAGCTATCAGGTCATCAACAGGCTGTTCGTTCATCTCGGCCTGCTTAATGATTGGCCGCCGTTTGCCAGTGCCACCATTCCGACTTTTCTATTCATGGTCGGCGGCATGGGTATGTTGGCGTGGATGGAGCGGCGCTAGCACCTAGCAAGAGACCAGACGGGTTTTAGCCAGTCTGTCATGCAAAAAACACCGTTCGCTATCAAACCAAGCCCAGAAAAAAAATGCGATGCCGACCGGTGCCAGTGCAAACCGAATCAGCGCCTGCTTCATGGTAAGTTCACCCTGTGCGGATACCAGCTTAAAGTGCCATGTGCGCATTGCCAGCGTTTGCCCGCCACCCATCCAGAACCCAACAAAATAAGTAGCGCAGCACAGTAATAGATACAATTGAAAGTAGTGACGTTTGGGCGGCAAAGTCGCGTCACCGAATATCAGTAAAAACAAAAGACTTGCCACCAGCAGCACAGCCAATAGCAACAGGCTGTCATAAACAGCAGCAGCAAGTCGCTTGAATACGCCAGGAGATTTGATCAGCGTATCCTTCAATTACCCAAATCGTATTCTGGCGGCTCGGCGTCCATCAACAGCTTATGCCGTTCGGATTCAGATAATTTGCTATATTCTTGCCAGGTGTGACGCAGAGCCTCCTGCCTTGCTGGCGATAACGCTTTGAATTGTTGATACTCCTTGCGTATATTTTCGCGTTCATAGGGCGTCATGCGGCTCCAATTCTCAAGTCGTTGCTGTACACGCTGTTTTTGTTCTGTGGTCATTTTGGGATAGTCGTGCGCAATATTGAGCATTTTTTCACGCTGCCACGGACGTAAACTATCCCATTCCGACCCGAGCGGAGCCAGCACCTGACGATCAGCCTCACTCAACTGAGCCCAACCGGGATCATTTGCGGCCTGGGCAAACGCACTCAACCCCAGGATCACAAGCGCGAGGTATGTTCTAACCATGCAACAAACTCCTTGTCAGTGTAGGCCTCTGGGGGTAATTCAGAGGCTAATACCAAAGTATCTGTATCAATCGATCCATTGTTACGGAGGAACTTGGAGCCAAAAAACCCTGAAAAGACCGTCAGCATGACCAATGCCATTACCCAGCGACGGTAATTGCCGTGCGGTGAGAGCTGTAGGGCGTACCTCAACCCTGTTACTGCCGGTTGTGACTCTGCAACACGGGGACTGTTTTCCAGGACGGCAACCGCTTGCTTGCGCGATTGTTCAAGTTCTCTCAACGTCTTGTGATCTATCTGTTTCAAGCTGTCATCGAGCAGCTGTAAGACTTTTGCTAGCTGTTGTGGTGTCAGTTCTTTTGTCACGTGGCTTTTCATAGTTGCACTCCTTTTGCCTGTAGCAATGCTGACAATGTATGCACTGCGCGGGAACAATGAGTTTTGACGCTGCCTTGAGAGCATCCCATGATATTCGCGGTTTCTGCAACGTCCAGTTCTTGCCAATAACGCAATACGAAGGCTTCGCGTTGACGCGAAGGCAGTCTGCTTATCGCGGTTTCGATCAACTTCATGGTTTGCGCTCGATCCAGCGTCACTTCAGGATCATCGGCCTTAGCACCCTCTCCCGCCAAAGTTTCCAACAGGTCATATTCTTCGTCATCATCTCCGCTGGAAAAAGATGAAAAAAGTGTTGTCCACAGACTACGAACCTTGTTGCGTCTGAAATGATCAAGTATGGCATTTTGCAGTATGCGCTGAAACAGCATCGGAAACTCTGTAGCTGGCCGTGTTCCATATTTCTCGGCCAAACGCATCATGGCATCCTGCACGATGTCCAGTGCGGTGTGATCGTCACGCACAGCATAAGCAGCCTGTTTGAAGGCACGTCGCTCAACTTGCGCCAGAAAGTCCGATAATTCTTTAGAAGTCGCCATATTCAACGAGATGATAGCAGTTCATCAGCTAGTTATTGAGACAAGTAGCGTTTTATGGGTACAATGCGCCCATGATTGAATTTATTATATTCGCCGCACTCGCTTGGTTTGCCATCACCATGATGAAAGACCTGATGCGTATTTCCGAACAAAAGGCGATAGAAAACGCTAAGAAAAAAGCACAGGAAGCGATGGAGGTGACTCGCGCCGAAGCTGAGGCCGCCAGAGCAGAGGCCAAAGCCCGCGCCAAAGCTGTCAAGGCAGCTGAGGCTGAAGAAATGGTGAGTTGCGCGATATGCGGAACGGTCACGGCAAAACATGAAGCCATTGCGACACAAGGCCAATACTTTTGTTCAGAGCCTCATTTTCTGCAACGCCCCAGATCTGAGCCTGTAGCGGAAACGCCCGTTGAAAACACGACAGAATCCGTTACGCAAACCACCTCAGAAAACCTCTGATTCCGGCTTTAACTTAGCGCGATACCGAGATAGGTCAGATAAAGCGCACCATTCAGCCAGACTTGCCACACCCTGATATGCCCACGTGACACAGCCCAGCGCAACCAGATTGCTGCCACCAAAGTGATCAACACCCCAGCCAGCACTTCCTTACGTGGCTCCCACGGCGTCATCATGATGCCGATAGCCGGCAGTAACGTTCCCTGAAATACCATCGCACCGGTGATATTACCAAACGCCAGCGTGTCTTTGTGTCTGCGTATCCACAGAATGCTATTCACTTTTTCCGGTAATTCGGTCGCAATCGGGATAATCAGAAGCGACAATAACAAGGTGGAAATACCCAGCATTTTTGAAGCAGTTTCAACTCCGTAAATAAAACCCTTTGCACCAGCCACCAGCAAGATCACCCCGAGCGCCAGCTGTAGCAGGATCACCACGATATGATTAGGCAGCCCGAGTCGGCATAGCAGCATCGGCCCTTCAGCTTCCGTACCGTGGCCACCTTTCACCAATCCGGAAGAGGCACGCAACGTCAGCATGATGTAGATAAAATAAATCAGCACCAGCGTCAGACCTATGGTGGCGCGCACCATGAGCAATGTATGCGGAATGTATAAAGCCAACGTAGCAAAAGCGAATGCCGAGATGAAAAAATTAAGGTCACGTATCAACCCGGTTCTTTCCGGGGTGAACTCTCCGCTCATGCCTCGTTTTTTTAACACCGCAAACGCCAGCAAGGAGGTTGAGAGCGTAGACAGCATCAGTGGCGCGCCTAATATTGCACCCACTCCGATTTCTTCATTCACATGGACGTTTGCAGTACCTACAGTTAATGCCAGAATAGGTACCAGGGTTTCGGGTAAAGCCGTGCCTACTGCAGCAAAAATGGAACCTGTTACGCCATCAGAGATTTTTAATTTTTCGCCTATATGTTCCAATCCGTTGGTAAATACTTCAGCAGCAATTAAAATCACCAGCAACATGGCAACTAATTCAACAAAAATCATGGACTCTCCAAATAGGCTGACGATGGCGCATTCTAATGGATAAGCACTCATCCGTCTCCACTGATGGTTGGTTGCATGCTGCCCGGAAGGTACTCTCGCCGAATCAGGATGCGCGCCCTGAAAACACTGCCATCGAGCTATTGGTGATACATAACATCAGCCTCCCCCCCAGCCAATACGGCGGGGACGGCGTCGTACAATTGTTCAGCAATTGCCTGGATTCGGAAGAGCACCCCTATTATCGCAAGATTTATCAGCGCAAAGTATCCGCACATTTTTTCATCCGCCGCGACGGCACCTTGATCCAGTTCGTTGCCTGCCTGCAGCGCGCCTGGCATGCTGGGGTGTCATCCTGGCGTGGACGTGACAACTGCAACAACTTTTCCATCGGCATAGAGCTGGAAGGCTCAGACTTCGAACCATTCGAGTCTACGCAGTATGTGGTACTTAACCAGTTGATTTCGGTTTTGGAGGATGCTTATCCGATCACCGGCATTGCGGGACACAGCGATATTGCACCTGGCCGCAAAACCGACCCCGGAGACTTTTTTGATTGGTCCATGCTTCAATCGAACTTGGTTGAATCAAACAGGGGTGCATCGAACAAAGGCTAAGCGGCCAAGACCTTGCCTTCTATGGCATTGCTTTGATCTTGATTATCCTGCCATTTCACCCCGACCACATCACCGACCTTGGCATCACTCAGATAGAAAGTCAGATAAGGATTCTTGGAAACCCCTGTTCCCCATTGCGCTTGCAATACGATCCTGCCATTCAGCGTAGCGGTCACCAATTGAATGAAATGCGCAGGAATAGCTTCGCCGGCATCATTTTTTCGCCTACCGGTCTCCATGGGATGCAGCATCAGCACCTTGACTTCGGTCACTTCGCTTTTGGCAATGGCACGGATTTTCATCAGGTCGCCCATCAATTACACCCGCCTATTGCCACTTCCACGTATTTTGCAGTGACAAAATATTGATCACCCGCCTTGATCACCGCCTTCAGCAATCCGCTCTCGCCCAGCTTGATACGAATGATGATGTGCGGCCTGGTATCGGGTTCCAGCATGAAGTTGGCAATCAAGGATGTCGGATTCTTCTCTGCCAATATGGCAATGGCTTGCGTCCCGGGAATATGACTTTCCACCTCTATCTGGACGATAGCGCCATTTTCCGCAAAATCCGGTGCGGTCAGCGTGATCAGATCACTGGTCGCTATCTGCTTAACCCCAAGCTCTTGCAATGCCTGTTCAATCTGCACTGCCGCAAATGCCTGACTGTTCCATACCGCGGCAAGCGCTCGCAGTGGCGCGATCAAGAGCATAGAGAGCAGTGCGATACCCGATTTCAGCAAACGCCTGCGATTCATGAGCTTCTCATTCATATTTTATTTGGTTTTAGTGTCTTCCAATTGCTGGCGTAACTGTTTCAGCCGCGCTTCAACAATAGAATGCTGATAAAAATCACCATCTCCTGCGTTTACCGCAAGTTCCATCTGTTCTATCGCTCCAGGTAAATCATAAGCCCGATAATACGCTTCACCTTGCGCCCGATGACGAAGCAGATTCTTGTGCTGCTGTGTGTATGCCTGCGACTGCAACACGTACAAATGGTCATCATCCGGATATTCTTGCTGCCCTTTCTCCAGGAACACCAAAGCTTCCTGCGATCTGTTCAACGATAACAAAGTCTCGGCATTTCCGTAGATCAAGCCTCGATTTTTCGGGAACAGTTTAAGCGCATCGCTATACAACCCTAACGCTTGTTGGTTTTTATTCTGGGCGATCAGGATATTCGCTTGCAGCGATTCCAGCATCGGATGCCTGGGGGTCATCTCCCTTACTTTATCCAACTCCTGTTGCGCTTGCTCCAGATGATGAGCACGCAACAACGCAACTACCAGACCGTAACGCTGAGCCACTTCGTTACTAAATTTTTTTTCATGCAAACCATCTTCGAAATAGCGCACCGTGTCATTCGGTGTGCCTTGTATTGCCCGTAGTTTGGCGCGCACCAGACTGAATTCGATACTGTCCGGTACCTGACGATAGGGGCTCTGTTCTGCCCGGTTGCGCATATCGGTAATGCGCTCGGTAGATAGCGGGTGAGTGCGCAGGAAGGCCGGCGCATCACCATCAAAACGTTCGTTTTTCAGTAAAGTTTCAAAAAAAGCCGGCATGGCGCGCGTATCAAAACCTGCCTTGTCGAGAATCTGCATGCCAACACGGTCTGCTTCCTGCTCATTTTCACGAGAAAAGCTCAAACTGCGTTGCACCAATCCGGCCTCGGTTGAGATCAATGCTCCCTGACCCAATTGCGGACTGCCCAGTGCCAGTAACAGCGAAGCTGCCATCATCGCCAGCGACGGGATTCTGTCCTGCTTCTGTTGCGCCATCATTCTTGCCATGTGACGTTGCACCACGTGCCCGATTTCGTGCGACATCACACTGGCAAGCTCTGATTCACTGCGGGTATTCTGGATCAGGCCGGTGTGTATGCCGACAAAGCCTCCTGGTAAAGCAAAAGCATTGATGCTGGGGTCAGACAACACGAAGAAGGTGAATAGCTGGCGGTTATCCGGGCTATTTGAAGCTAATCTGTATCCAAGTGCCGATATGTAATCGGTAATCTCGATATCGTCTATCAAATCGTTGCTGGTGCGAATGTCGCGCATCGCTTCTTCGCCCAAGCGCTGCTCCTGCAAAGGAGTCAAGACAGTCTGTGCGTAGTCGCCAAGATCCGGCAAGCCCTCAGCCAGCGCGGCTGGAGCCATCAGCAGTGCAATCGTCGTAAACAGGTAAATAATTCTCACGCTTGGTATGATATACGTATCCAATGCCAAGTTCCTTCATGAAATATTCACGAACAAAATCATGACCCAATTCACACATTTCGATACCGCAGGACAAGCCCACATGGTGGACGTGGGTGATAAAACGGAAACGCAACGTATCGCCGTGGCAAGCGGCACCATCCGCATGCACGCACAGACGCTGGCAATGATACAAGCAGGCGATAATAAAAAGGGGGATGTGCTTGGAATCGCCAGAATCGCTGCTATTCAGGCCTCCAAGCGTGCCTCGGAGCTGATTCCTTTATGTCATCCCATCAGCCTGACAAAGGTGGGCGTGGAATTCAGCATCAATCAGCAAGTGGCTGCAATCACCTGCACTGTCACCGCGCAAACGATAGGCCGTACCGGAGTGGAGATGGAAGCGCTCACTGCCGCCAGTGTTGCGTTATTGACCATCTACGACATGTGTAAAGCTGTCGATCGTGGCATGACCATGCATGATATCGGCTTGCTGGAAAAATCGGGTGGCAAGTCCGGGCCCTGGTTAGCTAAGAAGTAGTCACTAACAATAGAACAATTTTTGCGAAGGTAAAAATCGAGTTTGTCCAATTCCTGTCCAAATGAGGAGCAGGGAATGGCTTCAATCCGTAATCGTGGTGGTAAGTGGCAAGCCCGAGTAAATCGTAAAGGTCATGCGCCAGTAACAAAGTCTTTTATTAGCAAACAAGATGCTGAGAAGTGGGCACGCAGTCTTGAAACCGAGATGGATAGGGGTGTTTATTTCAATACAACACTCGCCCAGAAAACTACATTTGCTGAACTCGTGTCTCGCTACGTAAAATTCGTCACTCCAACAATGAGAAGTGCAAAAGAAGACACCTTCCGGTTAAACGCACTGCTACGAAATCCAATATGTAGCCTTAACATGACGGAACTGACCTCTCAAAAGATTGCCGCTTATCGTGATGATCGTTTAAAAATGGTCACGGCAGGTACTGTAATTCGTGAGCTATGTTATTTTTCTAGCATCATTAACTATGCACGGCGTGAATGGGAATTAAACATTACCAATCCAGTAACCTTGGTACGTAAACCATCTATGCCAAAAGGTAGAGACCGGATACTTAATGATGAGGAGAAAAATCGTTTACTTGTAGCACTAGCAGCGACTAAATCAAATCGCAGAAACCCATATATGAAACCGATAGTGGAACTTGCACTAGAAACGGCTATGCGACGTGGAGAGTTGCTTTCGCTTTTGTGGGTAAATGTCGATCTAGGCCGGAGAATTGCTTACCTTCCTATAACCAAAAACGGTGAAAGCCGTACGGTACCACTCTCCACGACAGCGCTTCAAATACTGAGCCAGTTACCAATCAGCATTGATGGTCGAGTATTTCCCATAAACAATTTCGCTGTTGCGGCAGCCTTTATGAAAGCCACGAAGCGAGCCTTAATTGATGATTTTCATTTCCATGATCTTCGTCACATGGCGATTACCAAAATGGCAGGAAAGCTATCGAACGTACTTGAATTGTCGGCTGTATCAGGACACAAAACGCTTTCCATGTTGAAACGCTACACTCACTTTAATGCTGAGGATTTAGCAAAAAAGCTAGGTTAGCCGCTACTCTGACTACTCAGCTTCTTTGTAATCTAAGGCATCGTTAGCATTTTTGACCTTGCCATCCCTAATTAATTTAGCTGCCTTAAACTCCCTCTGTTCAATCATGCAACCATCTGCAACACAATCCTGCTGCAATTCAGCTTGCTCTTCTTTAGCCAAATCAGCCTTATCTTTTTCGCTTTTTGGATTCGCTAATATCTCGACCGCTTGAATCATGTCACTCTCAGTCCATTCTGCATAACTCTTTTGATTATGCAGCTCTTGATATTTATCAAGAATTCCAACTTCCTGTTTTGTTGAATTTTCAGCGGTTGAATCTGGCGTATTCGCAGACGCAGCAGTATCCCCTGGTATAACTGAATCAGCAGCAGGTGCAGCAGCAGCAGCGGGAGCTTCTTCAGGAGCAGCTGCATCTTCTTTTGGATTTTGATTTAGCGCATATATGACTAAAGCGAGGAAAATTCCAATAAGAGCATATCCCCATTTCCATTT
>CAILHX010000024.1 GCA_903834185.1 uncultured Methylophilaceae bacterium | reverse complement strand
TGCTACGGCCTAGCCTCGAGAGTTCAGCTACAATAAGGACATCACCGCTCTGCAATTCCTCCAAAACCTGCGCAATCTGGCGATCACGCCATGGTTTCCGCCCAGATGCAATCTCTTCAACGAAGTGCACCTTCCCCAGATCACGATTGTTGGCAAAATGCAGGATATCCGCCTTGTTCTTCTCGATATTCTGATCAAGTGTTGACACTCGCAGATAAGCGACCGTTTTTCGTGTTAATGATGTTGTAGTTGTCGTCATTTTTTATCTCTTCGAAAAAAACCCTCAAATCTTATTTATATAATAATTTTTCTTATAGAAATATCAAGTCTTATTGACTAATCTGCATTATCGAATAAATGTTCGTTTTAAAGATAATCGCCCCTTACTTGGTGAGTTCAATCCATGGCAAGAATGAAAATCTTCAACAAACTGGAGGAGGAAGCATTCGAGTCCCCGCCAGTGTTCAGCAGCATTGAGCGCAAGCAGTTCTTCTTGCCGCTGATTCTCAAAGACTCGATGATGAGCCTACGGACTCCAACCAATAAAGTCTGCTTCCTGGTGGCGGCAGGGTACTTCAAGGCTCGGCGTAAATTCTTTGGCGGGCAATTTCGGCAGACGGATATTGAGTACGTTGCACGCAAGATCGACGTGAACCCGATCGAGGTTCGCGTTGAGGCTTACGACAGGGCTACCAGCGTTCGCCATCAGCGCGTCATTCTGAATTACTTCGGCTGCGTCCCGTTCGACGAAGCGGAGAAGTCTTTTATCGCAGGCGAGATTGCGGCTCTGGTGCGTGTACAGTTCCGACCCAAACTGGTCCTGCTGGAAATCATCCAGATCCTGACCCGCAAGAAGATTGCGATCCCCAGCTATAATATGCTGGCAGATCTGATTATCTCAGCTCTTAATTGTCACCAACACTCGCTGAGCAAAATCATTGACGACAGCCTCAACGAAAATCAACGCACCAATCTTGACAATTTGCTGGGAAAAGAGCCCAGCAGCGGGACCGGCGAAGCCTGGCGCTACCGCATCACTTTGTTGAAGAAGCCTTACCAATCTACCAGACCATCGAAAATCAAAGCCAATCTGGCGGACATGAACACCTTGCAGGCGCTATATCTTGACCTCAAGCCAGTCGTGCAGCGCCTGGGCTTGAGTTATGAGTACATTCGATACTACGCCTACACGGTCATCAAAGCACAGATTCCTCAAGTCTCGCGACGTACCAATGAAGACCGTTATCTGCACCTCATCGCCTTCGTCGTGTATCAGACATTCAAACTGAATGACACCTTGATCGATACGCTGATGCTCGCTGTTCAGGCTGTAACCAATACCGCGGTGAGGGATCAAAAAGAAGCCTATTTCCAAGGGCGAGAACAGCGCAACCAGTCCTTTTCGGCGCTCGTTGATAAGCTTCGACAGAACGTCCAGGAGACGCTATCGGCAATCAGGCATATCTTAGCTGATGAGCACCTGAGCAACCAGCAGAAGGTCGTCTTGATCGACACAACGCTAAATATGGAAAACGCTAAGCCGGAGCAGGTCGAGAAGCAAATCGACGATTTCAAGCAAAACGCTGAGAAACTTCAGCAGGGTCAGGACTACTTCACGTTGCTGGAGGCTCGCTCTCTCAAGCTGCAACACCGCGTCGCCGACATCGCACGCCAGGTGCAGTTCGCTCCGAACTGTAGCAAAGCAGCATTGTGGGCCGCTTTGCAGCATTATCAGAAAAATGAAGGCAACATCGACAAAAGCGCGCCTGTTGACTTCCTGCCCGCCGAACAGCGCCCAGAACTGACCGCCCTGAATGGCAAGTTCCGCATCTCGTTGTACAAGTCTCTGCTCTACGTCGAGATCGCCGAAGCCATCAAATCCGGAGCGCTAAATCTGATCCACTCAGAGAAATACCGCTCTCTCGAGGAATACCTGATTCCAAAGGCGGATTGGGAAGCACATCGCGCTGAGTATCTGCAACGTGCTCAGCTCGAAAGCTTTGACAATTGCAAGGCCACCTTGGGTGCGCTTGACCAGGAACTCGATGCCAGTTACCAGAAAACTAACAAAAATTTCAACTCCGGTAAAAATCCATATCTAACATTACGTGCCAACGGTACCTTCCATGTGAGTACGCCCAAGCAGGAGGAGGTGGAATGTTTGTCTCTGGGGGCCTTCTTTCCGGAACGAAAGTATATCTCCATGCTTGAGATGTTGGCAACGGTGGAACACGCCGCGAACTTTCTCGACGAATTCGTACATTGGCAGGTCAAGTACCAACGCGACAAACCTGCTAAAAAAGTTTTCTTTGCCGGCATCATCGCCTATGGCTGTGATATCGGCCACCGCAAGCTGGCGCAGATTTCCAAGCACATCGATGAGGATGAACTGGATAACACGATCAACTGGTACTTCTCGCTCCAGAACATACAGGGTGCCAACGATCGTATCCTGCAGTTGTCCAATAAGATGAATTTACCGAATATTTACCGGCGTAAACCCGATTTGCTGCATACCTCCAGCGACGGTCAGAAATTTGAGGTGGCAGTAGATTCCCTGAATGCCAATTATTCGTTCAAGTACCTGGGAAAAGACAAGGGCGTCAGTGTTGTGACATTCATAGACATGCGCGATCTGATGTGGTATTCCACAGTGATCAGCTCAGCCGAACGGGAAGCGGCCTATGTAATTGACGGGTTGATGCACAACGATGTGATCAAGAGTGACCTGCATTCTACAGATACACATGGATTTTCGGAAGTCATATTTGGGTCAACCTATCTCTTGAGTTTTGAGTTCGCACCGCGGATTAAAGGCCTTAGTCGACAACAACTCAGCTCCTTCAAGCACAGCAAACATTACGAGGAGCAGGGTTACTTAATGCTGCCCGACCGTTACATCCGCGAAGCCTTGATCGAGGACCAATGGGAGGAGGTTCTGCGATTTATCGCGACCATCCGACTGAAGGTTACGACCGCATCGCAACTATTCAAGCGCCTGAATTCCTATTCCCGGCAGCACCCGCTGTACCAGGCCCTGAAAGAGTTCGGGAGGATCCCAAAGACTCTTTTCATATTGAAGTACCGTGACGATCTCCAATTCAGGCAGGCGATTGAGAAACAGCTCAACAAGATGGAGGGCTCGAACAAGTTTTCCAAGGCCGTTTCTTTCGGCCACAGCCACGAATTCATTCAAAGTGATAAGGAGGATCAGGAGATCGCCGAGGGTTGCCGGCGCTTGATCAAGAATGCTATCGTTTGCTGGAACTATCTTTACCTCTCACGTGAACTGGACGCGGAGACAAATAAGGAACGCAGAGCGGAACTGATCGAAGCGATTCGCAATGGATCGGCTGCAACTTGGAAGCATTTCAATCTGCATGGAGAATTCGATTTCTCGGATGAACGAATGGTCGATTCGATGGGTTTGTCGCATCCCAAAAATCCGGATTGGGAGTAGGGCGAATATTGGGGGGTTAAAAACTGGCCCAAAGCCTTACTAACTGGGGCTTCGTAAAAAATCCTGTGAAACAATTCTGTCGTTTGTTTAATTGTACCCT
>CAILHX010000023.1 GCA_903834185.1 uncultured Methylophilaceae bacterium | reverse complement strand
CGCGGATCCGAGTCCTTGAGCTTGCTGTAATCCATGCCCTTGATCGCCTTCATCGGATCCCAGTCCGGCGGCAACAATTCATCCCAGTTCAGCTTGCGGTAATCAGCCGCATTGACGGCAGGCGTTGCTGTTTTGCCTTTGACTTTAGGCAAGGTATCGCCGATCTTGTATTCGGTGGTGGTGCTATAGGGGGATGCATACACCAGGCTACGCACACCTACGCTCAGGGCAACCATCACAGCCACAGCAAACAGTCGCAAAAACCAATTCATCGTCATCTATCCTTCAATTAAATTCTTGGGGTCAGGCCGTCGGCGAGCGACAACCGATAAGCGCGATATCCGGGTATCAGGCTGGCGAACAAACCTACGCACACCACCGCCGCCAGCAATTTCAGTTCTTCCGGTGATAGCCACTGTAGCTGTATCGCCAAGCCGTAATGCGACTTGAGCACCGGACCTAATGCCAGTGTCATCAAAGTCAGGAAGACTACTCCCAGCACCACACCCATGATGGTGACGAACAGCCCTTCTGCCGTCAGCAGCAGGAACACATCCAGCGGCCGCGCGCCCACCGACCGCAAAATTGCCAGTTCGCGCCTGCGCTCGTTCAGCCCCGCCAGAACGACCGCGATCAACCCGCTCAAGCCTACGACCACCACCATCGCCGAAATCGCCAGCAAGGCTTTTTCCGCCACGCCCACCACTTGCCACAGCTGCTCCAGCGCCACACCGGGCATCACTGCCAGCAAAGGCTCTTTTTCGTAATCATTGATATTGCGTTGCATCCTGAATACCGCCACGCGGCTTTTCAGCCCTACCAGCACTGCGGTGACTTCCTTGGGCGTGAGATCGAATTTATGCACGAATTCGCTGGGGATGAAGAACCCCGGCATCTTCGCCCCGCCTACCCAATCCAGATGGATGGCGGTGATCGCTTCCAGGCTGATATGCACGGTACGGTCTACCGGGGTGCCGGTGGGGGCGAGTATGCCGACCACGGTGAACGGTTTGTCGCTGTGTTCCGGCAGTCCTGCCATGCCCATGCCGTGGCTGAGGATGATGCGCTGCCCCAGGTGATAGCCCATCTGCTCCGCCACGTCCGAACCGATCACGGCATCGAACGTGTCCTTGAACGGCTTGCCTTGGCTGAACACCAGGCCATCGCCGTCGCCATAATGAAAATGCTCGAAATAAGAAAGCTCTGTCCCCAATACCGGGAAGCCGTGATGCGAGTCGCCAAGGGACACAGGAATAGTCCACGCCACCATCGGGCTGGCGGAAATATCCTTGTATGCCTGCCAGCGGATATTGTTAGTGGCCTCGCCTATCCGGAACACCGCATACAACATCAACTGCACCGGGCTGGTTCTGGCACCTACGATCAAATCCGTGCCGGTGACCGAATGGTTGAAGCCCTGATGCGCTTCGTCGCGCACGCGCTGCACGCCCAGCAGCATGGTCACGCTGAGCGCGATGGCGATAAGCGTGAGGCTCAGTGTCAGCCGCCGGTTCCATGCACTGCGTACCGCCAGCATCAACAGATGATTCATGCTGCCTCCTGCTCATGGCTGACGCTGTTGATGGTACTCAAATCAATCTCGCGCTTGAAATCTTTGGCCAGCCTGCGGTCATGGCTGACAAACAGCAAGGTGGCATTGGCTTCCCCGCATTCGCGCAGCAACAATTGCAGAAACGATGCCTGCCGGTCTGCATCCAGTGCAGAGGTGGGCTCGTCGGCGATCACGATCTCCGGCCTGCCTATCAATGCCCGCGCCGCCGCCACGCGCTGCTGCTGGCCTACACTGAGTTGCGTCACCGGTCTATCCCATAACGCCGGCCCCAGATCGAGATGCGACAGCAAACGTTCGGCCTCGGCATGCAGTGTCGCGCCACCTGCCAGTGCCTGCTGAAGCCGTCTTTCGGAAAAACGGCAGGGCAATAGCACGTTATCGAATACCGAAAGATAGGGAATCAGGTTGAACTGCTGGAACAGAAAGCCGATATGGTCCGCGCGAAAGCGGTCACGGGCAGCGGATGTCATGCTGACGAGGTTCTGACCAAGTATCGTCACCTCGCCCTGTTGCGGTGCCAGCACACCGCCCAGAATGCCCAGCAGGGTACTCTTGCCGCTGCCGCTGGGCCCGTACAGGAACACGCGGTCGCCTGCAACTGCACGAAAACTCGCGATATCAAGACAGGGTTCGGTGGCGCTTGCATAGCGAAACACCAGATTCTTAAGTTCGATGATGCTGTTTGCCATTGCTTACCAGCTTACCCGTCTGTTATCTGCAGTCAGTTTGGCGGCGGTCTGGCCTTTAGTAGTCGCTACCGCGACATTCAGGATATGCAGATTGGGAAATGGGCTGAATAGCCGTACTTCGATATCATGCAGGTTCTCAGGATGTTCACAGGTGAACACGAATTCGCCGTCCAGGTCAGCGTGCCGGGACTCATCGACATCGGCTGTGGCCTGGGGCTTGGTGTCTTTGGGCTTATCCAGTACCGGCGAACTCAGCGTTGTGTTCTGCAGTGTGCAAGCCGCGGATGCAGTGGGAATGAATAGTTTGTCGGATTTGTTGAGGCGGTCGACCATGCCTTTGATCAGCATTTTCTGCCTGTCGTTTTGCGGCTGGTGTTCGAAACCAATCAGGTTATCCAGCGGGCTGGAAAGGTCTATCGTCAGCACCTTGGCATCCACTGCGACCTCCAGCGTCGCCACACCATGCACATGCGCGCCGGGTTCGTGTGCCAGAGCGGATTGCGACATGATTGCTGCCGTACCCAGTAAAACAAACTGTAATGCGCCTTTTAATACTACGTGCGTATATTTTTTCAAGTTCAGCTCCAGTGTTAATAACGATCATTCAGGCCGTACTGCTAAAACATAGTTCAAATCTGATACAAAACAGCCAGCTCAATCATCCAGGCAATGAGAATCCAAGAAACACTCCCGCCACCATGAAACCGCCATGCCAGCCAGCGTCGCCCTTTTCGTTACGTAACCACGGGAACAACCCGGCCATGGCGATATAGAGAAAGCTGGCGGCGGCGATGGTAAGCACAGGCGCGATCCAGTGTTGCGTACCGCCCAGCGTGAAAAAGCCGACGACACCGCCTGCGCTGCAAGAAAGCCGTGCCGCCAGATTACTCACCAGCGTTCTGGTCTTGCTCCATCCGGCTGCAAGCAGCAAGGCAAAGTCACCCGCCTCACGCGGGATCTCATGGGCGATGATGGCAATGGTCATGCTCCAGCCCAGCGCCTGATTGGTCAGGAACGCCGCAGCCATCAGCAAACCGTCGGTGAAAATGTGCAGGCTGCCGCCCAGCAGAATCAAGGGCACCGGTCTGGAAAATGAGTCGTGCTTGTCTTGCAAAGGCTTATCATGCGCGTGATGGCTGCGGGCAAGCATCAGCTTCTCGGCCAGAAAGAAGCCCAGCAAGCCCGCCAGCAGAATGCCGAACATGGTTTTGGAATGCATGCCGGTTTCCAGCACTTCCGGCAGCAGGTCGAGCAAGGCGACAGTCAGCAGCAAGCCTGCGGAAAAACTCACCATGCGCGTCAGCCATTTGGTGCGGATGCGGAAGGTGACCACCACTGCCGCCAGCGTGCTGACTGCCGCGCACAGCAAACTCGCTGAGAGGATATTGGTAAGTGCAGGATGCATCAGTGACTCGCTACGCAGTCTGCGCATTCACCCTGAATATCAAGCTCCACCCGTGCCAGACGAAAGCCGCGCGGCAGATGTGGCAATGCAGGCACCGGCTCATCCAGACAGGTGACGCGCCCGCAATCGGTACAACGAAAATGCGCGTGCTGCGTATGCTTGGCATCTGGCGTGTTGGCGGAAAAACGGAACACCCCATGAAAATCCACCACCTTGTGCGCCAGCCCAACCTCGGTGAGCCAGTCGAGCACGCGGTACAGCGTCACCCGGTCTATCAGCGGCATTCTTTCGGCTGAAAGCTCGGCCTCGATATCGGCATGACTCAACGGCTGCGCGGCATGCCGTAATGCAGCCAGCGCCCTCATGCGTGCAGGCGTGGCACGCGCGCCTACGGCATGGATGGAGTAGGCCAGATCAGTGTACGGGTCGGGATTGCTTTGTTTCATGGAACGGGATTTAATCACAACCGGATATCAAATGCAACCAAGTTGCGTTTAGTGCCGATAACCCATCACAAGTAAACGCTTAAAGCGGTGTAAGCGTTATGGCCTGTAAAATTCAGGTAGATGAGGGTAGCATTACATCATGAACGCTCCGCCAATCATCAAAGGCATGCTGTTCGACCTGGACGGCGTGCTCTACGTGGGTTCTCAGGTCATAGATGGCTCCATCGAGGTGGTGAACAAGGTTCGCGCCAGCGGCATGCCATGCCGCTTCATCACCAACACCAGCACCCTGTCGCTGGCCTCCCTGGAACGCAAGATCAAAGCACTGGGGTTCGACATTCCTCGGCACGAAATCATCAGCGCCCCGCAAGCCGCCCTGCTCTATCTATCCGGCAAGAACGACCCGGTGTGCCGCCTGCTGCTGGCAGACGACGTAAAACAGGATTTCAGCGAGCTCAGGCAATCGGATACCGATGCGCAATTTATCGTCATCGGCGATATCGGCGACCGCTGGTCTTACAGCTTGCTCAATGAAGTATTCAACAACCTGATGAATGGTGCCAGGCTGATCGCCATCCACAAAAACCGCTTCTGGCAAACAGAAAACGGCTTGCAAATGGATATCGGCGGCTTTATCGAAGCGCTGGAATATACCAGCAGTACGCATGCCATGATCATAGGCAAACCAGCGCCCGCATTCTTTCAAATGGCGCTTTCCTCCATGGGGCTTGCCGCACAGGATGTGGCGATCATTGGCGACGACATTGATGCCGATGTGGGCGGCGGACAGAATGCAGGCTTGCAAGGCATACTGGTCAAGACTGGAAAATACCGCCAGAGCCATGCCGAAAAGTCTAACGTATTACCTTACTATGTCATTAATTCTATAAAGGAATTGCCCAATCTTCTGCGATTATAAATGTGGCAACTTGCCGCCTGCACGGTTAGAATGGGCTTATGAGAACAATCATATTACTGTCGCTACTATCCCTATCCGCCTGCGCGCAACTCACCCACGGCCAAGGCCCCGCCCAGGCAAAAGTGATCAACCCCGCACAAAATCTGGTGATGGCGGAATGCAACGGCGTTGCCAATGAGTTCGACGTTTGCTACCAGACTGCGAAACAGGCTTGCCCGGCAGGATACACCGTGGATAAATAGGTAAGAAATTACGGCAGCGTCACCCGTCAGCTTATCTTCAAGTGCAATTGATTGTTGTATAGCCATCCGGGAAGGCTTGCCAAGCAGCCAAATGCAATGGTATGGAGTCCATACCATTGTTTTCTGGAATTGCGAGTATGGCTATAACCAGTCAAAAACAGACTTTAAAAATGGTAAATTTGAGGTAGCGGCTGTTTGCTGACGATCTATTCTGTTGAAAAACTCCGATGCATTTCAATCACAGTTAGTGGCTAACATTTGGTAACACGAGTTTTGAGTATATTTATTTGAGTGAGTTGGGTCTTTGTTGAAGACTAGTCCTTCATTTTTATCTTTAGGCTGGCATTAGAGCTCCTTCTGTTGCTATTGGAGTT